>JBKCKE010000137.1:0-11526 GCA_046301395.1 Verrucomicrobiota bacterium
TTGTCTGATGTCCTTGGCCTTGGCCGCCGCCGATCGGCCCAATATCATCGTCATCCTGGCCGACGACCAAGGCTTCGGTGACCTCGGCGCCAACAACCCGCAGAGCAAGATCGCGACCCCGCAGCTGGATGCCTTGGCCAAAGGCGGCGTCCGTTTCACGGACGGCCATACGTCTTCGGGCGTCTGCACGCCGACCCGTTATAGCCTGCTGACCGGTCGCTATCACTGGCGCACCAAACTCCAGTCCGGCGTGCTCGGAGGCTTCTCGACCCCGCTGATCGCGAAGGATCGTCTCACCCTCGCCGGCCTCCTGAAGCAGCAGGGCTATGCGACGGGGTGTTTCGGCAAGTGGCATCTGGGCATGAGTTTCCCGCTGAAGAACGGCGGCATCGCCGACGACGGCGGCAACTTCGGCAAGGCTTTCCAGGATGCGGCCTCGGTGGACTACGGACGCGACATCCTGGACGGCCCTTTGGAACATGGTTTCGACACCTTCTTCGGCATCAGCGCCTCGCTGGACATGCCGCCGTTCGTCTGGATCAAGGATCGCCGCGTGACGGAGATCCCGAGCGCGACCAAGACCTGGCTGCGTTCCGGTCCGGCCGGACCGAAGTTCGAAGCCGTCGACGTGATGCCGTCGGTGATCGATCAGACCATCGCCTTCATCGAGGCGCAGCTTAAGGCCGATCCCGCCAAGCCGTTCTTCGCCTATGTGCCGCTGAACGCCCCGCATACGCCGATCGTGCCGACCAAGGAGTTCCAAGGTTCCAGCGGCATCAGCCCTTACGCCGACTTCGTGAAGCAGGTCGACCATGACGTCGGCCGGCTGCTGGCTTCGTTGGACAAGCAGGGACTGACGGAGAACACCTTGGTCATCTTCACCGCGGACAACGGCTGTTCGACCGCGGCCAATATCCCTGAGCTGCAGAAGGCCGGCCACGAACCGAGCTACGTCTATCGCGGCAACAAGGCCGACCTCTACGAAGGCGGGCACCGCGTGCCTTTCCTCGTGCGCTGGCCCGCCAAGGTGAAGCCGGCCGTGTCCGCGGCCCTCATCGGCCAGTTCGACTTCCTCGCCACGTTCGCCGAGATCACCGGTGCGACCGTGCCGGCTGGCATGGGCGAAGACAGCGTGAGTTTCCTGCCGGTCCTGCTCGGCTCCAAAGAGTCCGTCCGCCAGGGCATCGTCAGCCAGTCGATCAACGGCAGCTTCGCGATCCGCGAGGGTAATTGGAAGCTGCTCCTGAGCGCCGGTTCCGCCGGCTGGAGCTCGCCTAAGCCTGGTCCCGGAAGAGGCGGGCCTGCCGCCGGTACAGCTCTATGACCTTTCGAAGGATCCGGGCGAACGTAACAATCTTCAGGCCGAGTTCCCCGAACGCGTCGCGTCCATGAAGGCCGAGCTCGAGAAGCTCATCGCACGTGGTCGCAGCACTCCGGGCGATGCCCTCAAGAATGATGTCGAGGTCCAGCTCATCAAGAAAAGCCCTGCCGGCAAAGCGAAAGCCAAGGCTAAGAAAAAATGAGGACCTTGCTCGCCGTCGCTCTGCTCACGGCTTCGGCCTACGGCGCTAGCACCAAGGTGCCGGAGGGGGTCGAGTTGCTGCGTGATCTCGAATACGCCCAGGTCAAGGGCCTCAGCCTTAAATTGGACCTCTATCGTCCTGCGACGAAGCCCTCGGCGCCGATGCCCTTGGTCATCTGGGTGCATGGCGGAGGCTGGAGGAACGGTTCCAAGGCGAATTGTCCCGCCGCTTGGTTGGCGACCAAAGGGTACGCCGTCGCCAGTCTGGATTTCCGTCTATTGCCTGAGCATCCGTGGCCGGCGCAGATCGAGGATCCGATCGCGGCGCTCCGCTGGTTGCGCCAAGAGTCCGGAAAATACGGCTTCGATGCCGAGCGCTCCGCCGCGATGGGTGGTTCCTCGGGCGGCCACGTGGTCGCACTCTGGGGGACGCTGTCCTTGCCGGCGGAGGATAAGGTCAAGGCCGTGGTGGACTTGTATGGTCCGACCGATCTCTTGACCATGCCTCCGAACGTGCTCTCGGAAAAGCGCACGCGCACCGAGCTCGCCAAGGCCAACGGCGCCCTGTTGCTGGGCGGCGTCGTGATGGACCAGCCGGAGAAGGCCAAGGCTGTCAGCGCCTTGCATCAGGTTTCCAAGGATGATGTCCCGTTCCTGATTCTGCATGGCACGGCCGATCCCGGCGTGCCCGTCGATCAGAGTGAGCGCCTGCACGCGGCGCTCAAGGCGGCGGGGGTGGAGTCGACCCTGAAGCTGCTTCCCGGGGCCGGACACGGCGGCAAAGAGTTCGACTCAACGGAGTCGAGGGCGCTGATCCAGGGATTCCTGGACAAGCATCTGAAGCGCTAGGCCGGCTTACTTCGCAGCCTTCTTCTTGCCCTTCTTGGTCACGCCGGGTTCGGGGCCGTCATTGTCGCCGCCGCCGGAGCCCCAGAGGGGCTTCACGTTGGCCTGGTTCCATTCGTCCCAGCGGGCCTGCAGTTCTTTGACTTTGTCCGGATGCTCGGCGGCCAGGTCCTTGTCCTCATGCAGGTCGTTGGCCAGGTCGTAGAGTTTCGCCGCGGACACGGGCGCCTTCTTGCCGGCGTTGGTGTCGGCGTTGGTGTCGTAGCGGACGAGTTTCCAGTCGCCCTGCCGGACGGCCATCTGTTCGCCGAAGCGCCAGTAGAGCGCGTCATGGGGCGCGGACTTGTTCTCGCCAGTCAGATAAGGCAAGAGATCGACCCCTTCGAGTTTCCATGCCGGCTTGGCCATGACGCCGGCCGCGGCCAGAGCGGTGGCGTGAAGGTCGAGCTGCGAGGCCATCGGCTGGTAGGCGGCGGGCTTGAGGCGCGCCGGCCAGGAGACGAGGAAGGGCACGCGGATGCCGCCTTCGAGGGTCGTTCGCTTGGATCCGCGGAGCGGGGTGTTGACCGAACCGTTGACGGTCACGCCGTTCATCGTCGGGCCGCCGTTGTCGCTGATGAAGGCCACGAGGGTGTTCTCGTACTGTCCGCTGTCCTTGAGGGCCTTGATGACCCGGCCGATGTTGTCATCCATCGCGGACATCATCGCGGCATAGTTGCGGCGGGTCTTGTCCTTGATCGAGGCGAACTTCGCCAAGCGGTCCGAGGTCGCGTCCATCGGCGTGTGCACGGCGTTGAAGGCGAGGTAGAGCATCCACGGTTTGCCCTTGTGGCGTTCGACGTAGGCGACCGCCTCGCGTCCGAACGCATCGGTGGCGTAGTCCATCTCCTTCACCGGTTCGTTGCCGCGCAGGAAGCCTGCCGCGTCGAAGTAGCTGTGGGCGCCGCCGAGGAAGCCGAAGAACTCGTCGAAGCCCCGTCGCGTCGGGACCTGCTCGGGCAGGGACCCCAGGTGCCACTTGCCGACCATGCCGGTGAGGTAGCCGGCTTCCTTCAGTCGGTCGGGCAAGGTCGACTCGGTCAACGGCAGTCCATTCTTGCCCGAGGGGTTGAACTCATGGCCGAAGCGGGACTGGTGACGGCCGGTCAGCAGGGCGGCGCGGGTCGGGGAGCAATAGGGGCCGGTGACGTATCCGTTGGTGAAGCGGACGCCTGAGGCCGCGAGCGCGTCGAGATGCGGGGTCGGGATATCCTTGCAGCCATGGAAGCCGACGTCGGCGTAGCCCATGTCGTCGCCGACGATGACGAGGATGTTGGGCCGGTCGGCGGCGGTCAGGGCGAGGGTTAAGAGCAGCAGCAGGTAGCGCATATGCATTATAACCCCCCGGCTGTCCGGAGGTTGCGGGCGATGTGGGATTTACATGGAAGAGCCCATGTTTAGCGTAAGTCCATGGATCGCCCCTTCCTGCTCGGACTGCTCATCCTGCGTCTGGCCTCGGCCGTCTCCGCCGTGCCTTTTGACCAGCGGCCTTTCGAGGTTCCTGGCAACCGAACGGTGCTGACGCTGGCGCCGACTCCGGATAGTCCGCGCAACTCCGAGGGCGCCTTCGCGACGCTTCGCTCCGGACGGATCGTCTTCTGCTACACGGCTTATTACGGAGGGAAGGGCAGCGACCATGACCCTGCACGTATCGCCCAGATTCATTCGGACGACCAAGGCCTGACCTGGAGCACGCCGAAGACCATCGTCGAAAACGAGGGCCGCTATAACGTGATGAGCGTCTCGTTGCTCCGATCGGCCAGCGGAAAACTGCACATGGTCTATCTCGTGAAGAACGACTGGCTCGATTGCCGGCCATACTTGCGGACCTCGGGAGACGACGGCGCCAGCTGGTCGGCCCCGAAGTTGATCCTGCCGGCCCCCGGGTACTTTGTCGTCAACAACGACCGGCTCATCGAGACCGCCAAGGGACGGTTGCTCCTGCCGGTGGCATTCCACCGTTCGCGCGGCCAGGAGCCGCTCAGCAGCCGTTCCTTCGATTCGCGGGCCACCGCTCTGTGGATCTATTCCGATGATGATGGTCAGAAGTGGCAGGAGGCCGCGAACTGGTGGGCGATGCCAGTCCGCTCAGCCAGCGGCTTGCAGGAACCCGGCGTGGTCGAGCGGGCGGACGGCTCGCTGTTCTCCTGGGCGCGGACGGACGCGGGATTCCAGTATGGTTTCGACTCGAAGGACGGAGGTAAGAGCTGGAGCGCGCCGACGCCGACCACGCTCGCCTCGCCGGTTTCGCCCGCGAGCATCAAACGTATCCCCGGATCGGACGAGCTCTTGGCCGTGGTCAACGACCACTCCGGGCGGTTCCCGTTCCCTAAGGGCAAGCGGAGCCCGCTGGTCGCCGCGATTTCGAAGGACGGCGGCGCCACCTGGGGGCGGCCCAAACTCCTGGAAGGCGACCCCGACGGATGGTATTGTTACACGGCCATCCACTTCGTCGGCGACGACGTGCTGTTCGCGTATTGCGCCGGCGACAGCGCGAAGAAGACCTACCTCAATGTCCTCCGGGTCAGGAAGACATCGCTGGCTTGGCTGCGCGCGGAATGATCAGTCGGCCAGCTGCGCGATCAGCTTGAGCGTCTCGGTCGGCGACTGGTGCGTCTTCGCCGCGTTGTGCAGGCCGGGAGGCAGGACGTCGACGGCCATGGCCTTGAGTTCTTCGAGGCGGGCGCAGAGCTTGTCGAGGCAGGCGTCGACCTGCTGGGCATCGGCCCAGACGTCGTAGATGGTCACCATCTCGCCCGGCTTATCTCCGTCGATCTCGCCTTCGCCGACCTCGTAGTCGCAGTCGAGGAGTTCGTCCCAGAAGTTGGCGTCGAGGTCGAGGGCGTCCTCGAGCTCATAGAGGCGGATGCCGCTCATCCATTCGTTGAGCAGCGTGAAGGCCTCGCGGTGGGCGGGCAGGACTTCGGTGAAGGTGTCCCGGATGCCGACGGCGATGAGCGTGAGTCCCTCGACCGTGTCGCCCAGCTGGGGGCCGTCGAAGGGAGGCGTCGGTTCGGAAGACATGCGGAAAAGGGATGGGGTGCGCGGTCGGAAGCGCCAGCCAAATCAGGGCGTGATCCCGGCCAGGAGCTTCTCGAGGCCCTGGCCGTAGCGGACGTAGGAGTCGAAACGCTCCTGCGGGGAGGCCTTGGTGCCTTCGCCGAGGTGCACGATGCTGGCGACATGGGGCTCGATGGAGACGCCGGCTTGGTAGCCTTTGCGGATGAGGTCCGTGAGGATCTCGCGGACGAGCGCGTCGCCTTCGCCGGCGTAGGTGAACGCGCTGCTCTTGCCGCCGGCCGGGTTGCGTCGGCAATCCTTGATGTGGACGTATTCCACGTAAGGCAGGATGTCGCGGTAGAAGGGCATGGTCTCCTGGCCGTACGAGACCGTGTTGCCGATATCGAAGAGGTAGCGGACGCTGGGATGGTCGACGCTTTCGATGAAGCGGCGGGCGTGCGTGCCGGAGAGACCGCCCCAGCCTTCGCAGTTCTCGTGCAGCAGCATGATCCCGCCGTCAGCAGCGTGCTTGGCCATCTCCTTATAGCGGCGGACGCCTTCGTCACGCCAGAGGTCTTCGGAGACGTCGCCGCGGACCCAGCTCATGGTGCGCACGAACTTCGTGCCGGTGCGCTGCATGCGCGGGATGAGCACCTTCAGATCGGCGAGGTCTACGGCGAAGTCGCCGGAGATCGGGCGGCTCCAGTTGCCGATGGCGGAGGCGTAGCTGCTGACCCGCATGCCGGCCGCCTCTAGTTGGTCCACGGAGCGCTTGAACTCATCATCGCTGACGGCCGGACCGGAGAACTGCTTGCCGTTCAGCAGGCGGAGCTCGATGGCCTTCCAGCCGAGCGCCTGGTGCGCGGCGATCTGGCCGGCGATGTCGTCGGCGGCTTCGTCGGCCAGGCCGGAGAGGGGGAAGGGCGGGGTGAACATGGTGAAGGGTGGAGGACTGAATTGATGGCTGAATCGAGGGCTGAATCGAGGACTGAATTGAAAACGAGACAGGGGTTCGGCTTGCGGGGCAAAGGGTATGAGCGGATAAGTGGCTCATGAGATTCGCCCCGATCTTGCTTTGCTGGTCCCTGCTGTGCGTCGCGGCCGAGCCCGCGCGTAAGCTCAAGGTCTTCATCCTCGCGGGTCAGTCGAACATGGAAGGCCAGGCTGTCGTCGACCTCACCGGGCGTGATTATAACGAAGGGAAGGGCACCTTGGTCGAGGTGATGGCCCGCCCGGGCAACGCCGAACGCTACGCGCACCTTCGCGACAAGGACGGCAAGTGGGTCGTGCGTCAGGACGTCTGGGTGCGCTATCAACGCGAGAAGCAACCTCTCCTGGCCGGTGGATTGTCGGTCGGCTATGCGGTGTATGGCGGCAAACACCACTTCGGCCCGGAGTTCCAGTTCGGTCACGTGGTCGGCGCGGCCTATCGCGACCAGGTCCTGCTCATCAAGACCGCTTGGGGAGGTAAGAGCCTCTTCCGCGATTTCCGACCGCCGAGCGCCGGCGGTGAGGTCGGTCCGTATTACGTGAAGATGGTCGCCGAAGTCCGTGAGGCTTTGGCGAACCTGAAAAAGGATTTCCCGGCTTACGACGGGGCGCAGGTCGAATTGGCCGGCTTCGTCTGGTATCAGGGCTGGAACGACGGCGTGAACCCGCAGACCGCCGTACCGGAATACGAACAGAACCTCTCGCACCTGATCCGGGATGTCCGCAAGGAATTCGGCGTCCCGAAACTGCCGGTCATCGTGGGCGAACTCACGGGCCCGTGGGTCGACGCCCCGAAGGAATGGACCGCCTTGCGCCAGGCGCAGGCCAACGTGGCGGGCTATCCCGAGTTCAAGGACAACGTCATCTTCGTGCGCACGCGCACTTTCGTGCGGAAGCCGGAGGACTCGCCTAATCCGGGACACGGCCATCACGAGTTCGGCAACGCCGAGACCTATTTCCTCGTCGGCGATGCCTTGGGCAAGGCCGCCGTGCAGATGGCCGGGCGCGACCGTCAGGTCAGGCAGATCCGCGGTTGGACGCTGCGGATCGATGAGCGTCTGATCGCGAAGGACGCCGCGGCCGTCGAGAAGGCGGTCGTCATCCTGGATGCGCAGCTCGCGAAGGTGGAGCGGCTCCTCCCGGCCAAGGCGGTCGAGCGGCTTCGCTCGGTGCCTCTGAATTTCTCCCTGCCTTATCCCGACCGCCGACCCACCGCCGAGTATCATGGTGATCTGCCTTGGGTGAGGAAGGCCGGGCGGGAGATCGCGCTGGCCAAGGCGATCGAGTTCACGAACGTCGACCGCTTCGAGCCGGAGATCCGGCGCATGCCCGTGCTCGTCCTGCATGAGCTTGCTCATGCGTATCACGACCAGGTGATCCCGGGAGGCTATCAGAACAAGGATATCCTGACTGCCTTTCAGAAGGCCAAGGCCGCCGGGACCTATGACGCCGTCAAGCGTTGGACCGGGGAGAAATATATCGAAACTCCGACGAAGGCCTACGCTATGACCAATCAGATGGAGTATTTCGCGGAGGTCACGGAGGCTTACTTCGACCGCAATGACATGGAGCCGTTCGACCTTACGGAACTGAAAGCCAAGGACCCGACGGTGGTCCCAGTGCTGGAAAAGGTCTGGGGGCTCCGCTGAGCGGGGTTCGGCTTGCCCGCGACGCCCTGCCGTGGGAGGAATCTCTGATGACATTCGCCCCGATGACACGGCTCGCCGCCTTCCTGCTCACGATGCTCTCGGCCTTCGCCGAGGATCCGCAGCGCGTGCTTTTCATCGGCAACAGCTACACGGGAGTCAACAAGCTCCCTGAGGTCTTTCTGGAGGTCGTGAAGAACAGCGGCCGACCGGCGCCTGTCGTGAAGTCCTCGACGCCCGGCGGCCGCACGCTGAAGCAGCATCTGACTATCGCCGGCAGCATGAAGCTCGTCGATGAAGGTGGCTGGGATGTCGTCGTCTTGCAGGGGCAGAGCCAGGAACC
Source organism: Verrucomicrobiota bacterium (assembly GCA_046301395.1). Classification (GTDB taxonomy): domain Bacteria; phylum Verrucomicrobiota; class Verrucomicrobiia; order Opitutales; family UBA953; genus UBA953. The sequence goes on from JBKCKE010000137.1 coordinate 8,387, forward strand.
GGCCATAGCCGAGAAGGATGAGACCGTCCGCAAGGAGTTCTTGGAAAGCGCCGCGGAACTCTGCCGGCGCGTCCGCGCCAAGAGCCCGAAGGTGAAGATCTATTTCTATGAGACGTGGGCACGTCATGCGGATTATTGGAAAGCCGCCAAGAAGGGGCCTGATATCGGCGTCAATCCCAAGGAGATGCAGACCCGCCTGCGTAAGTGGTATGGTGTCGTCGCCAAGGACAATGGTGCGACGCTCGTGCCGTGCGGCGATGCGTGGGAGTTGAATTACGCCTCGTCGGCGCCGGTACGACTGCACACTTCAGACCATTCTCACCCCGAGTTCGTCGGCACGTATCTGAACGCCCTGATCTTCTTCGGAAAGATCTACGAGGTGAAGGCGCCGGCTCCGATGTGGAGCGGTAAACTGGACGAAGCCCAGGCCAAGCTGATGCAGGGCTTCGCGGCCCAGGTCTTGAACTGAAGAGCCGGGCGGGTCACTGCCCCAACCAGACTGCCGCGGCTGCCTTGGCGTCGGTGCCGTCGAGGTGCAGGGTGGCGGACCGGAAGAGCGTGTGGTCTTGCTCGCCGGCCACCCAGAGCGGCTGCGCCGAGGCGACGCAGAGCAGGCCGGGCACGTCGAGGTATTTGGCGCCGCCGGGCAGGAACATCGGATGGCGATAGTCGAGCAGCTGGCCGAAGCGGAAACCACCCGTATCGACGGCGGCCTTGGCGATGGCACCGCCGGTCACAGCGCGGGCCGCGACGGCGACGGCGCCCATCTGTCCGAAGCCGGCGAGCGAGACTTTCTTGATGGGCGGCTGGGAAGCGTCGCGCGGCGTGAGCAAGTAGCTCGTGATGGTCATCACGTCATGCACGCGCTGGGCGAAGAGCGGGTGGTTGTAGCCGTAGGTGTAGGCCGGGACTTCGCGGGGGCCGGTCACGACGCGGGTCTGCTTGAACTTCTTGTCGTCCTGCAGGAAGAGGTCGGCCGTGAGCACGCCCACGCCACGGTCGATGAGTTCCTGGAGTTCGGGGCGGATGGTGCCGTCGGGTAGGCGGGCGGAACCTTTGCCGGCGTCATCCAGCCAGATGACTACTTCGCCCGTCGGGTTGATGGGCTGGAGCCAGTCGACGGCGACTTCTTCGCCGTAGGTAGCGTTGAGCAGGCGTCCTTGGGTGCGGAAGTGGGAATCGCGCCATTGGGTGCTCGCGTCGGGGAAGGTGACGGCTCCCGCCTGGGCGTAAGGTCGGCCGATGAGTGTCTCGATGGCCGGACGCAGGACCTTCTCGCGACCTTCGTCGGTTTGGGCGAGCGCTTGCAGCTGTTGCTGGGCATCGGTCTTCAGCCACTTCAGCAGCCCGCGTTCGAACTCCTGATCGCCGGCCTTCGGCGCCGGGTGGGCGTCGTCCCAGACCGTCAGCTTCTCCTTGGGTAGTGGCCGATAGTCGCGTTCGATGATCGGGGCCTCGAAGCCCAGCTTGAAGTGCTTGTTCAGCAGGGCGTAGAAGCCTGAGCGCGTCACGGCGTTGTAGTTGTGCGGGAAGTGCTCGCCGCGCTGGAGCGTGACGAAGTATCTCTTGCCGTAGAGACCATAGAGGTTCTGCAGGTCCGGGAACCCTTTGGTCGCCAGCTCCTTCGTCCAGTCGTTGGCGGTGTTCATGCCTTGGGGTTTCGGGGCGAAGAGCGCGGCGATCTCGACGTTGCCCGAGTTCACGCGGAGCAAGGTCGCATTCTCACAGGTGCAGCCGCCTTGCATCGCGGTGCTGACCATCACGACAGGGTAGGAGAGGGCCACGCGCGGGTCCGCCGCGGCGAGGAGCATCGTCTGCGTGCCGCCGCCGCTCGAGCCCGTGACGGCGAGGCGGGTGGGGTCGACGTCGGGTAAGCCGAGCACGAAATCGACGCTGCGGACCAGGTTGAGCGTCTGCAGGCCCATCACGCTCTGGAGATTGGCTTCCGCCTGCGCGCTGTAGAGGCCCCAGCCTTCGGTGCGGTTCATCTCCGGGCGTTGCTTGGCGAACTTGTGGATGACCTCGGGCGAGAACTGGATCGAATCGGAGTCGCTCAGCGCGTCGATCTGCCAGACCACGCAGCCCATGCGGGCCAGTTGCACGCACATCGACTGGAAGCGCGACTTGCCGCCTTCGACGAAACGTTCCTGGCCGGTGGCGATCTCTTCGCGGACGTATTTGTCGGGCTGGATCAGGAAGCGGGCGTCTTTCCAGTGGCCGTGCGGGAAGATCACCGCCGGCGCCTTGCCGGTGACGTTCTTCGGGCGATAGAGGTTACCCGTCACGAAGAAGCCCGGGGCGCTTTCGAAATAGACCTTCTCGACCGTGTATTCGCCTTGGTCGATCTTGCCGTGGATCACCGCGTTGAGCGGCGTCTTGGTCGGCATCGGCCAGAGGCCCTGCGAGACCAGCAGCTGACGACGGACGAATTCACGCCGCGGCTCCCAGGCCTGGACGGACTTCGGAGCGGCGAACGGGAAATAGCCGTTGAGGTCCTTCAGCGGACCGAGGCGTGCATCCTCGGCCTGAGCCAATGTCAGGGTGCCGAGGGCCGCGAGGATAAGCGTGGGGAGGCGCATGGGTTCAATATGAGCCCCCGCTCCTGATAATGGAAATAAAAAGGCCGACCCTGTGGTCGGCCTTCGTCACGGATGTTTCCGTGCTTATTCGGGTTGCTTGCGGTCGCGACGATTGTCGCCTTGCGGGCGGCGCGGTTCGCCTGCCTTGCGCATCTTCTCGAAGAGCGGGGCGATCGAAGGGTCGGCCTGGCGGGCGACGTCTTCGGCGATCTCGATCGCCTTGCGTTGGGCCGCGGCGGCGGCTTCACGGGCGGCGCGCACGGCGGGGTCGCCGTTGGCCTTGGCCATGGCTTCGCGGACGCGACGCTGTTCGTCGGGCGAGAGGCCCGGGATCACGCCACCACGATCGGGACTGGGCTCACGGACGTCGCCACGGGGGCGGTCGCCCTCGGGCGGGACGGGGCCGCGTTCGCGACCGGTCTGATTGGGCTGACCAGCCTACCCAATGGAGTAGCTGCCCAGGCGGCGGAAGTCACTTTTGAAAATGGTGAAAAAGCGGTTTTACCACTAACCAACCTGGAAGTTTTGAAGTAGAATGTCAATACTCCCGCAGTATTTCAA
>JBKCKE010000138.1:0-4271 GCA_046301395.1 Verrucomicrobiota bacterium
GGACCGAACGGATCTGCCGCCAGACCTGCGCGGGCGAAGCCGCGATCTCGATTGACGTGTGCACCGTGCGGAGCTCGGTCTCGCGTTCGCGGAGGGATTCCAGCGGTCCAGCGACGAAGGGCAGCAGCGCGACGGCCGCGACGCAGAGGCGCTTCGACCCGTCCGACGCGCGGGCGTCGCGCGCGGAGCCGGCGAGCATTCCCCCGATCGAGGACATGAGGAAGACCGCCGGCAGCCAGAGGATGACGCAGATGAGCCCTTCGAGTTGGAAGAGGATCGCCGCCGCCAAGAAAGCGAGGCTGGCGAGCCAAGGCTGGAAGACGCGGCGCCCCCAGTGCTTCTCCGTCTCGCCGAACCAGATCACCAGGAAGCCCAGCGCCAGCGGCACCAGGAAGATGAAGCTCACGCTCATGATGAGCCAGACATCAAACGAGAGCCGGCAGACCAGCCCGTAGACGACGCCGAGCGCCAGTCCGAGGAGGGCCTGCCGAAAAGGAGTGAGCCAGCGCGGGGTCATGCGGGCGAGTCTGGCCCGGCCGTGCCGCCGGGCAAGCCCCGGCTGTGCATAAGTCCGCGGATAACCCGCCGGATTATGCCCTTCCCCTGCCCTCCGACGGCTCCCTATTATCAGCGTCCCGCATGGCCGACCCGGAAACCATCAGCCGAGACTTCGTGCACCTTCACGTGCATACGGACTACAGCATGCTCGACGGCTGCAGCCGCATCGACCGCCTCATGGAGCGCGCGTGCGATATGAACATGCGCGCGGTGGCGATCACCGACCACGGCAACCTCTTCGGCCTCTTCGATTTCTGGAACGAGGCCAAGCAGCGCTCCAAGGGCGACGTGAAGCTCAAGCCGCTCCTCGGCTGCGAGCTCTACCTCGTCTGGGACCACGCCCTCACCGACAAGCCCGATCGTCGCGAGCACAAGTATTTCCACATGGGCGTGCTCGCCCGGAACTTCAAAGGCTACCAGAACCTCACCAAGCTCGTCTCCGACGCGCACGTCCGCGGCCTGCACTACAAGCCGCGCACCGACCTCGAGCAGCTCGCCAAGCACGCCGACGGACTGATCGGCTTCTCCGGCTGCCTCCCGGGCGTCATCCCCCAGGCCCTCCTCCGCGGCGATTACGAGGCCGCCCGCAAGGCCTGCGGTAAGTTCGTCGAGATCTTCGGCCGCGAGAACTTCGTCATCGAGCTCATGGACCACGGCCTGGAGGAGCAGAAGCGCATCATCGCCGACCTGCTCAAGCTCGCCGGCGAGTTCCAGCTCCGCGTCGTCGCCACCAACGATGTCCACTACGTCGACGCCGGCGATTCCGTCGCGCACGACGCGATGCTCTGCATCCAGACCGGCGCCCGCCTGGCCGACGAGCGCCGCATGCGCTATTCCGCCACGGAGTTCTACCTCAAGAGCGAGGCCGAGATGCTCCGCGTCTTCGGCGAGGTCCCCGAGTCCATCAAGAACACCGTCGCCATCGCCGAGATGTGCGACGTCAAGCTGCCGGTCGGCCAGAACAACTACCCGGTCTATATCTTCAGCGAAGGCGTGAAGCCCAAGGCCTCCGACAAGATCGACGCCATCCTCGACGGCTACGAGCAGCTCAAGAACGGCCTGCTCGTCTCCGCCGGCAAACCGGGCGACTTCGTCATCGAAGCCGAGAAGCGCAAGGCCATGCGGACCAACGGCTCCTACCTGCTCGAGCAGGTGAAGGCCGGCCTCAAGGAACGTTACGGCGTCGATTACGACGACGCTAAGGCGTGGAAGGACGAGAAGATTCCCGGCCCGGGCCAGACTAGCCCCGCCGAACTCTGCCGCCGCGTCGACTATGAGATGGGCGTCATCGCGGGCACGGGCTTCGTCGACTACTTCCTCATCGTCTGGGACTTCATCGACTGGTCGCGCAAACAGGATATCCCCGTCGGTCCGGGCCGTGGCTCGGGCGCCGGCTCGATCGTGGCGTATTGCCTCAAGATCACCGACATCGACCCGATCCGCTTCGGCCTGCTCTTCGAACGCTTCCTGAATCCCGAGCGCGTCTCCGCGCCTGACTTCGACATCGACTTCTGCATGCGTCGTCGCGACCAGGTCGTCGGCTACGTCCGCAAGAAGTATGGCGAGGACCGCGTCGCCAACATCATCACCTTCGGCACGTTCGGCGCCAAGATGGTCGTCCGCGACCTCGCCCGCATCCGCGATCTCCCGTTCGTCGAGACCAACCGCCTCGCCAAGCTCGTCCCCGACGACATCAACATCTCGCTCGAGGACGCCCTGAAGAAATCCAACGAGCTCCGCGAGGAGGTCAGCATCAACCCGCAGGCCGCCAGCATCATCGAGACCGGCCGCGTCATCGAGGGCATGGTGCGTAATTCCGGCAAGCACGCGTGCGGCATGATCATCGCCGACCGCCCGCTCACGGACATCATCCCGGTGACGATGCAGGAAGGCGACCTGACGACCCAATACGCCAAGGACCCCGTCGAGAAGCTCGGCCTCCTGAAGATGGACTTCCTGGGCCTCAAGACGCTCACCATCATCGACGACGCCCAGAACCTCGTCCGCAAGCATCGCAAGCAGCCCGACTTCAACATCGAGAAGGTCGGCTTCGAGGACCCCAAGACCTTCGCCCTCCTCAACGAGGCGAAGACCATCGGCGTGTTCCAGCTCGAATCCGGCGGCATGCAGTCGCTCTGCCGTAAGTTCAACATCACGCAGATCGACGAGATCGTCGCGCTCATCGCGCTCTATCGTCCGGGCCCGATGCAGTTCATCCCGGACTACATCAAGGGCAAGGACGACCCCAGCTACGTCAAATACGCGCACCCGCTCCTCGAGAAGGTAGCCAAGGAGACCTACGGCATCTTGGTCTACCAGGAACAAGTGATGGAAGCCGCCCGCGTCGTCGCCGGCTATACCCTCGGCGGCGCCGACATGCTCCGTCGCGCGATGGGTAAGAAGATCCGCGAGGAGATGGAGCAGCAGCGCTCGATCTTCGTCGAGGGCGCCAAGACGACCAATAACATCGACAAGAAGAAGGCCGAGGAGATCTTCGCCACCCTGGAGAAGTTCGCCGAATACGGCTTCAACAAGTCGCACTCCGCCGCCTACGCGATCCTCTCGTATCGCACCGCCTACCTGAAGGCCAACTACCCGGTCGAGTTCATGGCCGCCGTGCTGACGTCCGAGCAGGGCAACGCCGACAAGCTCGCCGAATTCATGGCGGAGGTCGAGGCCCTCGGCATGAAGGCGCTCGGTCCCGACGTGAACCAGTCGGACACAGACTTCACGCCGGTCATCAAGGACAACGCCATCCGCTTCGGCATGGGCGCCATCAAGGGCGTCGGCGAGCAGGCCGCCCGCAATATCGTCGCCGAGCGCGAGAAGAACGGCCCCTTCAAGGACTTCGCTGACTTCGTGGGCCGCATGGGCGAGTTCGAGCTCAACGCCCGCACCCTCGACTGTCTCGTGCGCGCCGGCGCCTTCGATTTCACCGGCGAAGACCGCCGCCACCTCGTCGACTCGATCGAATCCGTCCGCCGTCACTTCGCCGGTGAGCGCAAGGAGCGCGCCAGCGGCCAAGGCTCCCTCTTCGACCTCCTAGGGGCCGAAGATGCAGGCGCCGCCCGCCCGACCGACCTCATCCTCCGCAAGTCGGAGAAGATGCCCAAGCTCGAGATGCTCAATGGGGAGAAGTCGCTCCTCGGCTTCTACCTCAGCGGCCACCCCCTCGCCGACTACCACGGCCTCGATGAAGCCATCGCCACGATGGTCGTCACCCCGGACCGCGTCGACCTAGACAAGCAGCAGCGGCACACCGTCCGTATCTGCGGGATCGTCGGCGGCCTCGAGAAGAAGATCTCCAAGAAGGACAACCGCCCCTGGGCGCTCTTCACCGTCGCCTCCCGCTCGGTCACCATCCCCGTGATGATGTTCTCCGACGCCTATGATGCCGCGGCGCAGCTCAAGGACGGCGAACTCCCCCTGCTCATGGACGGCTCGCACGTCATCGTCGACGCCCGCCTCAACTGGCGCGAAGAGCGTGGCGAGTGGTCGCTCAGCGCCCACGCCATCAGCACGCTTCGTCGCGCCCCGAGCCTCATCAAGAAGATCCTCTTCGCCCTCAAGCCCGGCCCGGACGCCAACGACTTCCTCGACAAGATCATGGCCCACACCCGCAAGGTGGACGGGACGACGATGGTCCAGGTCGGCTTCATCCAGCCGGACGGTCGCGTGCTCGTGGCCGAAGCCGCCCGCGGCATGACGACCCG
>JBKCKE010000139.1:0-3167 GCA_046301395.1 Verrucomicrobiota bacterium
AAGTCCCTGCAGGATGAGTTCATCCGGACGGCGGACTTCGACGCCGCCGAGCCGACGGTCATCATCGGGCTCACGCTCGGTCAGCGTATGCAGGAGCAAGGGCCCTACCTGATCGATCAACTCATGGGCATCTCCATCGAGCGGAAATTCCTCCAGCAGCTCGATCCGCTCACCGCCGCCGGTCCGGGCGGTCAGACGGCGGCCGCGCGGCTCGAGACGCTCGACGCGAACCTGCTCGAGATCAAGACCCTCTCCAGCGGTTTCGCCGAAGCCATGGTCACCATGGACGACGACACGCGCAGCCAATACCTCGCCAAGATGAAAGCCGAAGGCGAACTCGCCGCCCTGCGCTGGGTCGCGGCGAGACCAAGGTAGGGCTGACCGGCCCGGTCAGCCGTGTCTTGAGGTAGGGATGCGATGACATCGCGTCCGCCTGTCTTGAGGTAGGGTCAGCACTGCGTGCTGACCTTGGGCCTTCGCCGCAGTGCGAAGGCAAGGGTGGGGCACGATTTATCGTGACCTTCCGTTTGGAGGGCGCGGCATAGCCACGCCCCTACCCAAACCACTAGGACAGCACGTGGTGCTGTCCCTACCTCGAGCCCTCCGGCCCTCGCTCTCGTTTCCCTTCTTTCCACGGAACGTATCCCACGCTACACCTGTCCTACCCCTACGCCCCACCCCTATCACGATGTCCCCACTCAGCCGACGCTCGTTCCTGAAGCGCACCGCCCTCGCCGGTGCAGCGCTTAGTTTCCCCTCCATCATCCCGGCCTCCGCGCTGGGTAAGGACGGCACGGTCGCCCCGAGCAACCGCCTCCAGCTCGTCGGTATCGGCCTGAAGTCCCAAGGCGGCGGCGACATGCGCCAGCTGATGTCCAAGCAGGGCGTCCAGGTGATCGCCGTCTGCGATGTCGACCGTCGCGTGCTGAAGTCCGCTTCCGAGAACGTCGTCAAGAAGGGCATGGCCGCGCCGAATCAGTATGTCGATTTCCGCGAGATGCTCGCCAAGGAGAAGCCCGACGCCGCGGTCCACGGACTTCCCGACCACTGGCACGGCGTGATCAGCTGCGCGCTCCTCCGCGCCGGCATCGACGTCTATGGCGAGAAGCCGCTCGCGAAGACCTGGGCCGAAGGCAAGGCCATCGCCGACGCGGTGAAGGAGAACGGCCGCGTCTGGCAGACCGGCATGTGGCAGCGCTCCACCCCGAATTTCCGCCGCGGCGTCGAACTCGTCCGCAACGGCATGCTCGGCAAGATCCTGAAGGTCGAAGTCGGCACCGGCCCCAACAAGCAGGTCATGCCGCCCGCCCCGCAGCCGGGTGAGAAGGCCCCGGCCGAAGTCGATTACGACCTGTGGGTGGGTCCGTCTGCGGACTTCGCCTACGATCCGCGCGTCTTCCACTTCCACTGGCGCTGGAATATGAACTTCGGCGGCGGCATGCTGCTCGACTGGGTCTGCCACCATCCGGATATCGCCGCCTGGGCGATGGGCAAGGACGCCGAATTCCCCGTGTCCGTCGAAGGCTCGGGCAAGCTGTGCGAAGGCCCGTGGGACACCCATGCCGCCTATGACTACACCGTCGGTTATGCGGACGGCTTCAAGATGTCGGTCAGTAGCTCGTTCATGGGCATGCGCTTCATCGGCGAGAAGGGCGAGCTCTTCGTCACCCGTGGCAAGCAGACTTGCTCCATCCCGGGCCTCTGGGAGAAGGACCTCGGTCCGGACGCCTGGCGCTGCCCCGGCACGACCGACCACTACCAGGAATTCGTCGACTGCGTGCAGTCCCGTCGCCGCCCGATCTCGCACGTCATGGCCGCGCACCACACCACGACGATCGGCCACCTCGGCAACGCCGCGGTCTTCACCGGCCGGAAGCTCAAGTTCGACGCCGCCGCGGGCAAGTTCATCGACGACGCCGGCGCGACCGCGATGCTCTCGCGCGAACTCCGCAAGCCCTGGTCGCTGGAGAAAATCTGACGCGGGCGGTGAAGCCGCCCGCGAGGGTACACGTGGGCAAGGGGACACGTGGACACGGGGAAATCAGGAGGGCGCCTACGGGCGCCCTTTTTGTTTGGGTAGGGGCGCGACGGTGTCGCGACCGCCTATGCAAAGGTGGATGCAAGCTTCAGGTGGCGGGTGGCAGCCCCGGGTGGCAGGTGGCGGGGGAAGGTAGGGATGCGATGACATCGCATCCGTTGGGTTTCAGGGCGGACGCGATGTCATCGCGTCCCACCCTCGAGACAGAAACTCAAAGGGAAACCGGAGACCGGATAGGATGCTGCGGGCATGAAATCATTCTCAGGTGACGGGTGACAGCCACCCGGGCCTCAGCCAATCGGGAGTCTGCAGTTCAGCCATCGGCCATCGGCTTCTGGTTCCCGCGGCTGACTTATCTATCCAGTCCTCTTGTGCGTGGATCCCCGCCACCCGGGGCTGCCACCCGCCACCTGAAGTTTGTTTTCCACATTTGCACCTTTGCACAGGCCGCAGGCCGATTTGCACTTTTGCACCTGTGCGGTGCAGCCCTGGCCAACTGGCCCACTGGTCAACGGGTCAACTAATGGCGTCCCTCCCCATGTCCCCTTGCCCCCGTGCCCACTTGTCCCCTATTAAAGAACATGCGCTCCCTCCTCGCTCTCCTTCTCGCCTCCACGCTGGCGGTCGCCGCGGATCGTCCGGCGGTCGATCACGCCGCTTATACGTCCGCGTTGAAGGATTTCCGTAAGGGCGCCGCGAAGTCCATCGACGCGCTGAAGAAGTCCGACGCGTCTATCTCCGTCCGACTCGCTGCGGTGGACGATGTCCGTGAGCGCTTGGTCGATGAGCCTAACTCTCCGCTGACCGGCGAGGTCGCCGCCTTGCTCGGCTCGACGGACGTCGAGATCGCCAAACTTCTCCTCGCCGCGCTCGCCGAGGCCAAGGCTGCTGGCGCCACGCCGCAGGTCGCCGCGCTCGCCGCCAAGGCGGATTCGCCGCTCCGCGTGCCTGCCGCGCTCGCCCTGGCCGAGGTCGGCGGTGCGAAGGCCGTCCCGGTGCTCGCCTCGCTCGCGAAGGATGCCTCGCTCGCGGATAGCATCCAGGAAGCGCTCATCAAGGTCACCGGTCCTGGCGTCACCGACGCGTTTGTCGCCGGCATCACCGACACCAAGGCCGACGTCGCCGCGCG
>JBKCKE010000140.1:0-2701 GCA_046301395.1 Verrucomicrobiota bacterium
TACTCCCTGCATTACGTCGGCGGGACGCCGGCGGGTCAGGTTTCGGCCGATTATTATGGGGAGTTCGCCCGGCTCATGCCTTCCCGGCTCGGTGCCGGGGAGGGCTTTGTCGCCGCGATGTCGAACGGTACCTCCGGAGACATCAATAACGTGCCCTTCCTGGTCGGCCGGCCGCCCCGGGCGCCTTTCGAGCAGATCCGGATCGTCGCCGGGGAAGCGGCGGATGTCGCCTGGCAGGCCGTACGAGATATTCCCAAGCACCAGAACAACGTCGTCCTTGGGGTGCGCCAGCGGCTCGTCACGCTCAAGTATCGTAAGCCTACGAAGGAGCAGCTGCTCTACGCCCAAGCGATTCTTGCGATCAAGGACAAGGAGGCCATCGCGCGTCTACCGAGGCTTGCCCAGGATTACGCCGCCCGGACGCTGTCGGCGGCGAACCGGCCGGAGGAGACGGTCGACGTCATCCTGCAGACGATCCGGGTCGGGGACGCCGTGCTGTGCGCCGTGCCCTTTGAGACCTTTGCCGAGACCGGCTTGGAGCTCAAGCAGAAGAGCCCGTTCGGGCGCACGATCGTGGTCGGCATCGCGAACGGGAAGCATGGCTATCTCCCGACCCCACGTCATCATGAGCTCGGCGGCTATGAGACCTGGCTGGGTACGAACCAGGTGCAGAAAGATGCTTCGGAGATCGTCGTGCGGAATCTCGTCGAGATGATGGGAGAAATGAAGTAGCCTTTATCAATACTCCTATGTCCTCTCACGAAATAAACCGCCGTACGTTCCTCTGGGGATCTTCGGCGATCATGGCCGGGGCGGTCTTCGCGCCCCGCTTGCTGGCGCAGACGGCCGGCGCCGCCTCGGGCGGACCCGGTCAGGCCATGGGCCTCCGGATCGGCGAGGTCAGCGAAAGCACGGCGTTGGTCTGGACGCGCCTCACCTCGGCGGCCGAGCGCAATGGGCAAGGCTTGGTGATTCCCAAGCGGGGTAAGGACGAGCAGAAGCGGGGCAAGGGCGAGTCCAAGGTGAAGGTGCCGGTCGACGAACTGGAGGGCGCCTGTCCCGGTGCGCCCGGTCGGGTGAGGGTCCGCTACGGACTCCGGGAGGATCTCAGCGACGCCCAGGTGACGGAGGTCATGATCGCGGCCGAGGCCAACGATTTCATCTGCGAGTTCAAGCTGACGGGCCTGCAGGCCGGAGCGACTTATCACTGCGTCAGCGAAATCATGACGCCGGCCGGACTCGTCGCCGCCGGAGCCGTGCGCGGACGGTTCCGGACGGCGCCGACCGCGGGGATGACGGATGCCGTGCGCTTCTGCGTGATGACCTGCCAGGGCTATGCCGATCGCGGGCATCCGGACGGTCATGGCATCTATCCTTCCATGGCGTCGTTCGCTCCGCACTTCACCTGTCTCACCGGCGATCTCGTCTATTATGACAGCGGCGATCCGGACGCCGTGAACGAGCGACTGGCCCGGTATCACTGGGAGCGGATGTTCAGTCTGCCGCGGCTGAAGGCTTTCAACAGCAACCACTCGACTTATTGGCTGAAGGACGACCACGACGTCCTGAGCAATGATTCCGGCCCGGGCGCCGCGATGGGCGAGCTGACGTTCGCCCAGGGGCAGCGCATCTTCCGCCAACAGGCCCCCATGCACGATGACGGTCCGGCTTACCGCACCGTACGGTGGGGCCGGGACCTCCAGGTATGGTTCGTCGAGGGGCGCGATCATCGGTCCAAGAACAAGTCGCCGGACGGACCGACCAAGACGATCTGGGGGGCCGAGCAGAAGGCTTGGTTCAAACGTACCGTCCAGGAGAGCGACGCCACGTGGAAGGTCTTGGTCTCGCCGACCCCGCTGGTCGGCCCTGATCGCAAGAACAAGCATGACAACCACGCCAACCCGAATTTCGCGCACGAGGGCGACGAACTCCGCGGCTGGCTGCGCGAGCACGTCCCCGAGAACTTCTTCGTCGTCTGCGGTGACCGTCATTGGCAGTACCATTCCGTGCATCCCGTGTCCGGTGTGCGCGAATTCGGCGTCGGCCCGGCGAGCGACGAGCATGCCAGCGGCTCGCCCGGATATGACGCCGCCTACCACAAGTTCCATCGTGTCGACGGCGGTTTCCTGGCCGTGACCTTGCAGCGGCCTGAGGCCGGACGGAGCCGGATCTTGGTCGAGTTGCGCGACGTCAGCGGTTCGGTCGTGCACGCTTGGGATGCGACGCGCAAGGCATAGCCTCGGGACATAGTCCCGCCGCGGCGGGCGCATGCTTAGCCCAGCGCAGCGGATGACCGGGCCGGTCATCCCTACCTCAATAAAGAGGGCGCGCCAGGGGCCGCGCCCTGAGAGGGGGAGGGGTGAGGGGGTTTACTTCTTATCGCCTTCGAGCTTCTCTTTGAGCTCGGGGTGCTTCTTGAGGAATTCGGCCTTTTCTTCGGGGGTCATCTTGTCGAGGCGTTCCTGCATCTTCGCGCGGAGCTTTTCTTTCTGTTCCGGGGTGAGGTCCTCGCCGCGTTCCTTGAGCTTGGCCTTGAGCTTCTCCTTCTGCTCAGGCGTCAGGTTTTCGGCACGTTCCTTCAGGCCGGCCTTGATCTTCTCCTTCTGTTCAGGAGTGAGGTTGTCGGCGCGCTCCTTCAGTCCCGCCTTGGCCTTCTCGATCTTGGCGGCGACTTCAGGGTTTTCCTTCAGCCAGGCCTGGC
>JBKCKE010000141.1:0-7580 GCA_046301395.1 Verrucomicrobiota bacterium
GGTGCCGAAGGCGATCTTGCGATGGTCGGGCGTGATGTCGGCCGACATCAGCTGGTCGAACTCCTTGCCGACCTCGGTGACGCGTTTGCCGGTCTTGACGTCCCAGACGACGGCGTGGCCGAACTTGCCGCCGCGGCCGCCGCCCATGACCAGCAGCGAGCCGTTGGCGCTGAACTTCAGCGAACGCGCATAACCTTCGGAGTAAGGGAGGATGCCGGCGAGCTCGTGGCTGTCGGTGTCGTAGAGGAGGATCTGCTTCTGGCCGGCGACGGCCAGGAGCGAGGTCCACGGGCTGGCCGCCATCGCGATCACCGCGGAGGTGCGAGGCGTCACGATGACCGGCTCGAGCAGGACGTTCTCCGGGCGAGCCACGGGGCCGGTCGGCTTGCCGGCGCCACCGGCGAAGGTAAGGTCGACCTTGGGCTTGTTGGAGGCCTTGGCCACGCTGCCCTTCGCCTGACGCAGGCCGCCGGCGATCCACTTGGAGAGGAGCGTCAGGTCCTTGGCGTCGAGGGGCGCGCCTTCCGGCGGCATGAACGGTTCTTCCTTCTTGGCGCTGCACGTCCAGAGACGGCTGCCGGAAGGATTGCCGGCGTCGACGACCGCGCCGCCACTGCCGCCGTTCATCAGGCCGGCGTAGCTGGTCAGTTCGAGGCCACCCTTCTTCTTGTCCGGGTTATGGCAGGAGAAGCACTTGTTCTCGAGCAGCGGCCGGATGTGGTCGTCATAGGTCAGCTTCTCGTTCTCCTGCGCAGGAGAAGCGAGGGCGACGAGCCCGGCGGCCAGGATGAGGCAGCGGCGGGTAAGCCAGCGGAACGACGAAGGGGCGGCGGCCATACGGACGGCGGAAATCAGTGGTTGAAGTAGAATTCCTTCGAATTCATCAGCGCCCAGAAGGCGTCCTCGAGGACGATCTGCCGGTTTGTCGGGTCGGCGGCCACGGCGGCGGCGACGGACTTGCGCTCGGCGTCACCGGGCGCGCGGCCGAAGACGCGCAGGAAGAGTTCGGTGACGATCTCGTCGTCCTTCTTGCCGGCGGCGATCAGCTTCTCGACCACCTGGCCGCGTCGGATGCGGTCGTTGACCGCGTCGCCGTTCATGAGGTGGAGGGCCTGCGAGAGGTTCGGGTCGGTCTTCACCTCGGTCGAGGCGACGGACTCGCGCTTCGAGCGGCCGAAGGTCGTCAGGAAGTAGTTCGAGACGGCGCCGTCGGCGATCTGCACGGCGCGGGCGCCGAGCGGGAGGCCCTGGAACTTGTTCGGGGTCTCGGTGATCTGGGAGATGGCGTCGAGGAGCACCTCGGCGCGGACGCGGCGGACCTGCGCGCGGGCGAAGTTCAGCTTATCACCGGCGTTGGAGTCGTTGGTCTTCGAGCTGCGCTGGTAGGCGGCCGAGGCGGTGATATCGCGGACGAGGCGCCGGACGTCGTAATTATACTCCGTCAGCTTCGCGGCGAGCTCGTCGAGCAGCTCGGGATTGGAGGGCGGGTTCGAGACGCGGACGTCGTCGACCGGATCCACGACGCCGACGCCGAGGAAGTGCGCCCAGACGAGGTTGGCGATGTTGCGGGCGAAATACGGATTACGCGGAGAGGCCAGCCATTCGGCCATCACGCGGCGACGGTCGTCGCCGGGCTTCAGGTCGGGCTCCTCGCCGCCGAGGAACTTGGGCTTCACGTTCTTCTTGGTCAGGAAGTGCTGAGATTCGCCGCCCTTGCTGTTGAAGACGATGACTTCCTGGGGGTCGTCGGTGTTCTTGCGGCCGATCTGGGCGAAGAAGGCGTTGAAGCCGTAGTAGTCGTTCATCGTCCAGCGGTCGAACGGATGGTTGTGGCATTGGGCGCACTGGATGCGCATGCCCATGAACACCTGCGCGACGTTCTCGGACAGCTTGAGGCGGTCGAGTTCGCTCTGGTAGTAGTTCACCGCCGGGACGGACACCGTGCCTCCGTTGGCGGACAGGAGGTCGACGACGATCTGGTTGATCGGGCGGTTCTTGCCGATCTCGTCGGCCAGCCAGTTGTAGTAGAGCAGCGCGTTCTTATAAAAAGGCGGCGCGTTGTTGCCCTGGTTGATGCCGGAGCGGATCTGGAGGAGCTCGGCCCACTTCATCACCCAGAGTTCGGTGAACTCCTTGCGCTGGAGGAGGGCCTCGACGAGCTGCTTGCGCTTGTCGGGACGCTGGTCCGCGAGGAACTCGGTCAGCTCGGCCGGCTTCGGGTAGAGACCGACCACGTCGATGTAGACGCGGCGGATGAATTCCTCGTCCGTGCAGGTCTCGGACGGCACGATGCGCAGGCGGTGCAGGCGCTCGTTGACGGCCTTGTCGATGTAGTTGACCTCGGCGACCTTCGGGCGCTCGTAGACGAGGCCCTTGGGGATGACGATGGCCTGGGCGGTGACGCTGAAGACGTCGAAGCGGGCGAGCATGAAGGCCGCGCCGCGGTCGCCCGAGCGGACCAGGCCTTCCTTGTCGATCTTGGCCACGGGGTCGTTGTTCGACATGAACAGCGCGAGCTTGGTCACGTCGCGGTCGGTGCCGTCGGAATAGGTGGCGCGGACGGTGATCTGCTGGGTGGCATCCTTGCCTTCGAGCACGAGCTGCTTGGGGAAGACCTCGATGCCGGTGACCTTGGCGATGCCGGGCGCGTCGTCCTTGGCGCCGTTGGCGATCCATTCGAGGATGGTCCGGTTGTATTGCGAGTCGGCGTCGTAGAGCTTGTTGCCGGAGTGCGGGACGGCGCCGATCGCCTTCTCGACGAGCGTGCTCTCCTCGGGGATGGCGAGGTTGATGCGGCGGCCGATGAGCTCGCGCGTCAGGCGGACGTAGTCGCCGTCCGGATCCATGCCGAAGAGGGAGAGACGGAAGCCGTCCTTGCCGCGGGCGGCGCCATGGCAGCCGCCGCTGTTGCAGTTGGCGCGCAGGAAGACCGGCATGACGTCCTGACGGAAGGAGACGGCGCGATCCTTGTGGCCTTCCTTGACGGCGACGGGGATGCGGGCGGTGCGGCCGCCGAGCGAGGCGACGACTTCGGTACTGCCGGTGTCGGCGACGGCGTGGACGGAATAGCCGTCGAAGGCGGCGACCTTGGCGTCGGCGACCTTCAGGTCGGCGAAGGCGGTGACGTCGCGGGTGGTGGCGTCCTTGAAAGTGGCGAAGACGACGATGCGGTGGAAGTCACGCTTGGTCTCGAGGGCGACGGACTCCGGGAAGATCTCGAGCTTCTCGAGGGTGGTGAGCTTCTGGGCGAGCTCGGCCTTGGCGTCTTCCTTGCCCTTGTCCTTGGCGGCGAGCACGACGCCCGTGGGCCAGGCGGCGCCTTCGGCGACCCAGCGACGGATGACGTCGATCTCGGCGGCCGGCAGGGGCCCGCCCTTCGGAGGCATGATATCGTCATGGTCCTTCGGCAGCACGAGACGCTTCACGAGTTCGCTCTTCTCCGCGTCCACGCCCAGGAGCGCGGCCCCGCTCTCGCCGCCCTTGAGGAAACCCTCGCGGGTGGTCATGAGCAGCTTGCCCTTGGTCTTGTCCGGATTGTGGCACTCGAGGCACTTGCCTTCGAAGATCGCGCGGACCTCGTCGAAGGCGACGGGCGCGGCGGTGGCGGCGGAGGTCAGGCCGGCGGCGAGAATGGCGAGGAGCGGGAGACGACGGAAAGACATGAGCGGAAGAATCAGTTCTTAGGGGCTTCGTTCTTGAGGCGGAGCTGTTCGAGACGGGAAAGGACGACCGGGGCGGGAGCGGCGGCGGGCGCGGCGGCCGGCTTGCCCGCGGCGGGCGCGGCGGCCTTGGCGACCGGGGCGGGAGCGGCCTTGCGCGGCGCGTCGAGGCGCAGGATGGAACCGAGGGCGATGCGATGCGTGGCGAAGCCCTGGCCGGTCGGGATATCGACCTGCACGAACATGTTGGCGATCTTGCCGACGCGGGACTTCTCATCCGTCTCGACGGTGAAGCGGAGTTCCTTCGTGTCCTTGGTGACCTTGATCGGCGCGATGCGGATCGTATCGGGCGCGCCGACGAGCTGGGCGACGGCTTCGCCTTCGAACGGACGCTGGACCTCGAAATTGGTGGCCATCACGCCGGGCGTGCCGATCTCCATCGCCGTGAGCGGGATGGCGTTAGCGGCTACGTAGGGCGCTTCGGTCGTCAGCACGGCGAACGGCGAGGCGTTATAGACGCGGCCCTTGCCGGCGTCGGCTTCGCCTTGGACGACGAACTTCCAGGGCTTGGTATCCACGTTGGCGTTGGCGCTGAGCGGGAACTCGCACTCGGTGGCGTCGGCGGCGATGGTCTTCTCGCCGAGCGAGGAGACGCCCGGAGGCGTCCAGCTCATGAACACGCGGATGGGGCCCTTGAAGCCTTCCTTGCGCTTGGCGACGACCTTCAGGTTGAAGATGCCATTGCGCACGAGCGGGGTCTTCGGCGTCTCGATCTCGAGCGAGTAAGGGGCTTCGTCGACCACGGCGACGGGGAGCTGGTCCTCGATGCCCTGGTAGTAGATGACGTTGCCGATGCGGACGATGTCGTAGGTGCGGCGCATCCGGCCGACGATCGTGTTGGCCGGATCCTTCGGCAGGAGCAGCGGGGTGACGATGGTGCCGCCGTGGGGCGCGTCGGCCGCGGCCTCGAGCACGAGCGGCACGCCAGGCAGGCTGCCGGGGGCATCGTCTTCGAGCAGTTTCACGCCGGCGGGCAATCCCTTGAGGTCGAAGCGGTAGTCGCCGCCCACGCCGTTGCGGGTGAAGTTCTCCAGCAGCACCATGCGGCCGCCCTTGGGGATGGCCATGAACTGGCGGTAGCTCGTGTCGTTGACGGTATAGTCCGGCGAAGCGAAGGTGAGGCTCGGCTGCGAGGCCACCATCTCGATGCGATAGACGAAGTTGGCGCCGCCACGTTCGAGGTGATCGGCGACGCGCACGGAGTAGACCCCGTCGACCGAAGCGGTGAACTTGAAGCGGGAGTCGAGACGACGCATGCCGCCGCCGTCATCGTTGCCGATGATGGACGCGCCCTTGGGCGTGTACACGTTGACGACCGGATCGAGGGGGGAACCCAGGATCTGGGCGAGCGCGCGGCATTCGAAGACCTGTCCCTTCTTGAGCGGTACGCGGAAGCAGTCGACGTCGCCAGGTTTCTCGATGATGCCGTTGAGCGCGTAGGCCGATGCTTCGACGGCGAGGGTGCCCTGCTCGAGCGACTCGTTCGGTTCGGCTTCGAGGGTGTTGTCGACGGTCGAGAGGCGGAAGAGGTTGCCGGAGGGCGCGGGCGGCTGCGACTTAGGGTAGAGCACGAACTCGGCGTCGTCCTCGGCGGGGAGCGTGACTTCTTCGGCGAAGGAGTCGCGGGGCTCGAGGAAGCGCACGGTGACCTTCGTGCCCAACTTGCCGCCGGCCGGGTAGATCGCGTCCGGACGACGGAAATCGCCGACGTGCAGCCGGTAGAAGGAGTTGCCCGAGCCGCGGTAGGAGGACTCGCGCACCATCACGTAGTAGTCGCCGTCGTATTCGGCGGTGAAGGAGCAGTAGCCGTCCTGGCGGTGCAGGATCGTGTCGTCGGAGGCGGCCTTCTCGAAACGGTCCTTGTCGAGGATCGCGACGTACGGATCCATCGCTCCCTGCGGGATGGTGGCGAGGCGCAGGCCGTCGACTTGGACGCCGATGCGCTGGCCTTTCTTGACCGTCAGCTTGTAGTAGTCGACGTCTTCGGAGAGCACCACGCCTTCGACGGTCTGGTTGAGGGCGATGGCCTGGGCGCCGGCGAACTCGCTGTTGGGCTCCTTCTCTTCGACGTTCGGGAAGGGGCTCGCGAAGAACTGGCGCATGTGCGAGACGCCGGACTTCGTGCGGACGCGCATGACGTGGTTGCCCGCGCGGACGGACTTGTCGATGGCCAGGGTAAGCTCGACCTTGTTCGTGGCGCGGCTCTCGACGCTCTTCACCTTGAAACCGGGCGTGTAGAACATCAGGTCCTCGAAGTCATCGAGGCGGGCGCCGGTGATGGTCAGCCGGACGTCGGCGCCGATCTGGCCGCCGTGCGGCTTGAGCGACGTCATTTCGGGATAGGCCGCCCACGCGGCGAGCGGGGCGAACAGGAGCGCGGCAAGGAGGCGGAACTTCATGAAAGCGGTAAAGCGGGGCGCAGCCCGCCCGCGGCGCCGACCGGCGCGCGGATGGGAACCGAGCGCGAGGTCAGGCCAGCCAGTCGGTCATCACGCGACCGCCGTTGACGATGTCGATCGGACGGCCGCCTTCGGACATGATGCGCTTCTCAGCGTTGATGCCGAGGACGCGGTACATGGTCTTGGCGAGGTCTTCCGGGCCGACCGCGTCGCGGTCGGGTTCGCCGCCGAGGGCGTCGGAGGCGCCGTGGATGTAGCCTTCCTTCACGCCGCCGCCGGCCATGGCGACGGAGAAGACGCGCGGCCAGTGGTCACGGCCGTTGGTGCCGTTGATCTTCGGCGTGCGGCCGAACTCGGAGCTGACGAGGACGAGCGTGCGCTTGAGCATGCCGCGGTCCTGGAGGTCGGTGATGAGGCGGGCGAAAGCCTGGTCGAACTGCGGGGCCTGGCCGTCGAAGGCGCCCTTGATGTTCGAGTGGTGGTCCCAGCCGCCGAAGGTGACGGAGACCATGCGGACGCCGGCCTCGACGAGGCGGCGGGCGAGGAGGAAGCGCTGGCCGGCGGTGTTGCGTCCGTATTCGTCGCGCAGCTTGTCGGATTCCTTGGAGAGGTCGAAGGCCTCGCGGGCCTTGGCGCTGCTGACGAGGCCGTAGGCGGCCTGCTGGAAGCTGTCCATGGCGCCGATGGCGTCGGACTTCTCGGTGGCGCGGAAATGCTCGTCGACGGCGGCCAGCATGTTGCGGCGACGGTCGAAGCGCTGCGTGGTGACGTCCTTCGGGGCGAGGAGGTCGCGGACGGCGAAGCCCTTGTCGGCCGGATCGCTGCCGAGCGCGAACGGACCGAAGGCGCTGCTCATGTAACCGGTGCCCTGCTCCGGGATGCTCTGGCTCGGGACGACGACGTAAGGCGGCAGGTTGTTGCGCGAGCCCTGCTCGTGCGAGATGACGGAACCGTAGCTCGGGAACTTGATCGCGGGGCTCGGACGGTAGCCGGTGAACATGTTGTGCGTGCCGCGCTCGTGGGCCGCTTCGCCGTGCGTCATCGAACGGACGACGGTCAGCTTGTTCATGATCTTCGCGATGTTGACGAACTTCTCGCCGACGTATTCGCCGGGGATCGAGGTCTTGATCGGCGTGTACGGGCCGCGGTAGTCAGGCGAAGCGAACGGCTTCGGATCCCAGGACTCGTGCTGCGCCATGCCGCCGGGCAGGTAGATGTGGATGACGGAGTCCGCCATCGCGTTGAAAGATTCGACGCCCGGGATCTCCGCGCCCTTGAGGCGGAGCATGTTCGGCAGGCTCAGGCCGAGGGTGCCGATCATGCCGATATGCATGAAGTCGCGGCGACTCAGGGCGGAGAGAACGTCGGGGTGATTTCCTTCGCAGTTGCGGTGGAGTTTCATGGTCTGTCGGGGGTTGCCTTTGAGACAGTTGGAAGACGGAGAGGTTGCGAATAAATATGG
>JBKCKE010000142.1:0-7058 GCA_046301395.1 Verrucomicrobiota bacterium
GATCACCGCCCGCGTCACCCACCTGACCGAGCACCTGCGCACCCACCGCAAGGATTTCCACTCCCGTCGCGGCCTGATCATGCTGACGAACCGTCGTCGCAAGCTCCTCGCCTACCTGAAGTCGAGCGACCTGGACCGCTATAACGCGCTCCTGGCCAAGCTCAACCTCCGCAAGTGAACGGCGCCTCCGGGCGCTTTTGTTCACCGAGCGTCCCAGCCTAGGCTGGGACGTCCGCTTTTCACCCACCCAAACCAAAACCCGCCGGGCACTCCCGCCCGGCACAACGCACCAAGCATAAAACACCCATGAAACAGAAACACTCCGTGACCATCGAAGAACTCGGTATCACGATCAACACGGGCTCCATCGCCCGCCTCGCCAACGGCGCGGTCACCATCAGCAAGGGCGAGACCACGCTCTTCGTGTCGGCCACCGCCGCCGAAGACCTGCGCTCCCCCGACCAGGACTTCTTCCCCCTGACCGTCGACTACCGCGAGAAGTTCGCGGCGGCCGGCCGTTTCCCGGGCGGCTACTTCCGTCGCGAAGGCAAGCCTTCCGACAAGGAGATCCTGACCTCGCGTCTCTGCGACCGTCCCCTCCGCCCGCTCTTCCCCGAAGGCTTCCTCAACGAAGTCCAGGTGATCGGCCTCCTCCTCTCGGCGGACCAGATCAACGACTCCGACGTGCTCATGGTGAACGGCGCTTCCGCCGCTCTCCTCTGCTCCGACATCCCGTGGAACGGCCCGATCGCTGGCATCCGCCTCGGTCGCGTCGCCGGCCAGTTCGTCGTCAACCCGACCCACGAACAGCAGTATGAGTCCGACCTGGACCTCATCTACGTCGGCAACGAGAACGACATGATGATGATCGAAGGTTCGGCCGACCAGCTGCCCGAAGCCGACTTCATCGCCGCCCTCGAATACGCCCAGAAGGCGATCCAGCCGATCATCGCCGCCCAGCGCAAGCTCGCCGCGATGTACTCCAAGACCAAGCGCGTCTTCCCGCTCGTCGTCTGCGAACCGAAGGCCCTCGCCATCTGCGAACGCGTGGCCGCCGAAGGCGACCAGCTCAAGAAGGCGATCTTCCTCGCTTCCAAGAAGGAACGCGGCGACGCCGTGAAGGCCGTGGTCGAGAAGGCCAAGGCCGCCTGCAAGGCCGAACTCGGCGACGTCTTCGACTCCCGCCAGATCAAGATGGCCTTCGAAAAGCTCCAGGAGAAGGTCTACCGCAACGCCATCATCCAGAGCGGCGAACGCGCCGACGGCCGCAAGCCGCTGGATCTCCGCGCCATCTCCTGCGAAGTCGACGTGCTCCCGCGAGTCCACGGCTCCTCGCTCTTCCAGCGCGGTGAGACCCAGGGTCTCGTCCTCGCCACCCTCGGCACCTCCAAGGACGCCCAGGAAGTCGACGCCATCACCGGCGGCCCGAGCAAGCGCTCGTTCCTCCTGCACTACAACTTCCCGCCCTTCTCGGTGGGTGAGACCGGCCGTTTCGGCATGACCTCCCGCCGCGAGACCGGCCACGGTAACCTCGCCGAGCGCTCGCTGCTCTCCGTCCTCCCGTCCGAGCAGGACTTCCCGTACTCCATCCGTCTCGTCTCCGAGATCATGGAGTCCAACGGTTCCACCTCGATGGCGTCCGTCTGCGGAGGTACCCTCGCGCTCCTCGACGCCGGCGTGCCCATCAAGGCCCCGGTCGCCGGCATCTCTTGCGGTCTCGTGACCGAAGACGCCGCCGGTAAGATCGTGAAGCACCGCGTGCTCACCGACATCATCGGCGCCGAAGACCACTACGGCGACATGGACTTCAAGATCTGCGGCACCCGCGAAGGCATCACCGCCTTCCAGCTGGACCTCAAGATCCACGGTCTGCCGATCGCCATCGCCAAGGAAGCCATCGCCCAGAACAAGGGCGCCCGTGACGCCATCCTGGACATCATGACGAAGACCATGCCGGCCACCCGCGCCGAGCTGAAGTCCTGCGCTCCCCGCACCCACCGCATCAAGATCCCGGCGGACAAGATCGGCGCCCTCATCGGCCCGGGCGGTAAGAACATCAAGCGTATCACCGAATACACCGGCTGCCAGCTCGACATCGACCAGGACGACTCCGGTTGGGTCACGATCTTCGCGACCGACGGCGAGTCCCTCGCCCGCGCGGTCAACGAGGTCAACCTCCTCTCGGCCCAGATCGAGATCAACAAGACCTACAAGGGCATCATCCGCTCCGTGAAGGAATTCGGCGCCTTCGTCGAATGCCTCCCCGGCCAGGAAGGCCTCGTGCACGTCTCCGAACTCGCCGACCACCGCGTCGAGCGCGTCGAGGACATCTGCAAGCTCGGCGACGAGATCATCGTCAAGTGCGTCGGCATCGACGACAAGGGCCGCGTGCGCCTCTCGCGCCGCGCCGCCATCGCCGAGAAGGAAGGTCGCGAATACACCCCGGCCCCGAAGCCGATGGACCGCCCCCGTGGCGACCGTCCGGACCGTGGCGAGCGCCGTCCCTTCCGCGAACGCGGCGGTGACAGCGAAGGCGGCCAGGGCTAACCCCGGCTGACTTCCCCGAACAAGGCCCCGGCTCATCCTGGGGCCTTTTTTGTGCCCGCTTACTTGGCGGGCTGCTCCGCTGTCGTGACGCGCGTGAACCACGCCCGCGCGGCTTCGGTCGCCGGTCCGTCGCGCAGAGGCCAGCGGTCGTTATGCGGGTGCTTCACGAAGTCGTTGGGGAACCCGCCGAAGAGCGCTGCCATGTCGACGTTGAGGAATTCCACGTTCGTCGGCGCGATGGCAGTGATGAACTTCTTGGTCTCCGCGCCCGCTTGGGTGACAAGCAAGGGCCGTCCGGCGAGCCGACTTAGGCGGACGGTCGCTTCTTCCCGATAGCGGGCCAGCGGCGAACCCCAGGCGTGGCCCTTCCATTCCAGCATGCCGTCGAAGTGATCGTGGGCCCAGAGGCCGCACCAGAGCCGGGCGACCTCGTCGTCGTGCAGGCCGAGGAACGAGACGCCGATGGCGCCGCGGGAGAAACCGCAGAGGACGACCTTCTTGGGGTCGCCGCCGAACTCCGCGCAGATCCGCGGGAGGTTCGCCTTGGCGTAACCGACCGTGGCGTCGATCTCGCCCCACCAGGTGCGCTCGTTCTTCTGCCGGTCCTTGGCGACGTAGGGCAACACGACCCAGATGGCCCGGCCGCGCGCCAGGCCGTAGCCGAGCGCGGCGCCTTCGACTTCGCCGGTCGAACCGGAGGTGGGGAAATAGTTGCCGGTATATTCGGCGATCACCGGCCAGCGCTTGCCCTTGGCCTGCCAGTCGGGCGTCCAGTCGTCAGGCAGGGCGATCAGGTGGCGTACCTTCGTGCCGGCGTATTCGGGCGCCGTGACGGCGGCGCGCTTGCTCGGTTGCGGCCCTTGGTCGGTCAGCGGTGGCAAGGTCAGGTCCGCCGCCGCGAGGGCGTTCGCCAAGGTCAGTAGGAGCAGGGCGAGGCGCATCGAAGGGTCAGTCTCCTTTGCCGTCGACGACCTGCGTACGCGTCCACAGGTCGTGCCACGCCCGCTTATCGCGGCGGAAGAGGGGCACGTGGAAGTTCACGATACCGAGCAGCATGAAGAACGGATTGGGCAGCGCGAAGAACGCCGCCTTCCAGGCCGAGCGCAGCAAAGAGGGGAGGAAGCCGGGCGGTTCGGCGTCGGGCAGTCCGATCGTCCGGAGGTTGAAGATCCGTTTGCCGAGGGTACGGCCGGCGAGGAGCCATTCCTGTAAGGCGAGCGCGAGGAGCATCGTGACGAAGCTCACGTTGCCTTGGAAGGAATACCAGGTCGTGAAGGCTTGGACGTCCGCTTCCTTCGGATTGAGCGCCATGTCTTTGATCAGCTCCAGGTCGCGAGGGGAACCGGTCTTGATCGCTTTCACGTACTGCTCGGTGAAGCGCTTGGTCCAGTCATCCGCCTGCTGGCGGGCGGCGAGTTCTTCGGGGCCGGCCATGAGTCCGGCCAAGGCCCAGCCGAGGATCGTGAGCGGGATGATGTCCGCCAGGCAGGCCAAGGTGCGCCACCAGAATCCCGCGGGAGGCGGCGGGATCGGGGGCGGATTAGCCACGGGCTTGGGCGCGCTCGCAGGCGTCGAGCGTGTTCGTCATGAGCATCGCGACGGTCATCGGGCCCACTCCGCCGGGGACGGGCGTGATGGCCTCGCACTGCGGGGACACGGCGTCGAAGTCGACGTCACCGACGATGCGGTAGCCGGTCTTCTTGGTGGCGTCGGGCACGCGGTTGATGCCTACGTCGATGACGACCGCGCCGGGCTTGACCATGTCGGCGGTGATGAAGCGGGGCTTGCCGATCGCGGCGACGATGATGTCGGCCTGCCGCACGATGCCGGGCAGGTCCTTGGTGCGGGAGTGGGCGATGGTGACGGTGCAGTCGCAGCCCTTGGCGAGGAGCAGGGCGGCGGCGGGCTTGCCGACGATGAGCGAGCGGCCGACGACGACGGCGTGCTTGCCGGCGGTCTCGACGCCGGAGCGGCGGAGGAGTTCGATGACGCCGGCGGGCGTGCAGGCGGCGAAGGCGCCGGGGAGTTCCTGGACGAGGCGGCCGATGCTCTGCGTGCCGAAGCCGTCGACATCCTTGTCGGGCGAGACGCGGTTGAAGACCTCGGTCTCCGGCAGGTGCTTGGGCAGGGGAGCCTGGATCAGGATGCCGTGGACCGACTTATCGGCGTTGAGGGCGTCGAGGTGGGCGAAGAGTTCTTCCTTCGAGACCGTCTCCGGGAAGAGCTGCAGCGAGGCCTTCATGCCGACCTCGGCGGCGGTCTTCTGCTTCTTGGTGACGTAGGAGACCGAGGCGGGGTCGTCGCCGACGCGGACGAAGGCCACGTGGGGCACGACCGGGGCGAGCTTGGCCACGCGTTCCTTGACTTCGGCGAGGACTTGTTGGGCGATGGCGTTTCCGTCGATGAGGCGCATGGGGGAGGACTAATGCGACCACCCCGCCGAGGGCGAGAAAAGTCCTTCGGCCCTCCGTCGGATGATTGTCTCGCCCTGCGGGGCAAAAGCCTCAAAGGGTAGGGCGTGCCTTCCGAAGGACCCATGCGTATTCACAAGTTCCTCGCCCAGGCGGGGGTCTGCTCCCGTCGTGAGGCGGAGCGGCTGGTCGCCTCGGGGTCCGTGATGATCAACGGGAAGCTGGCGGTCACCGGCCAGCCCGTCGACCCGTCCGTGGACACGGTCATCTGCCAGGGCCAGCACATCAAGCCGCTCAACCGGACGGTGGTGCTGATGATGAACAAGCCGCGCGGCTATCTCTGCACCAATGACGACTCGCACGGCGGTCAGACGGTCTTCGACATGGTCCCGCCGGAATACGGCTCACTGCGCCTCTTCTGCGTCGGTCGCCTCGACAAGGACTCCGAAGGCCTGCTCATCCTGACTAACGACGGCGAACTCGCCAACAAGGTGATGCACCCCTCGGGTGGCGTCATCAAGCGCTACGAGATCGTCCTTAACCGCGACTACGACCCGACCCTCACGCCTCGCCTGCTCAAGGGCGCCGTCGAAGAAGGGGAGCACCTGCGTTTCAAGAAGGTCATCCGCCATCCCGATCACGCCGCCCATCTCGAGGTCCACCTCGACCAGGGACGTAAGCGCGAGATCCGCCGCCTCTTCGAGATCTTCGGCTTCCATGTGAAGACCCTCCGCCGTTTCCAGATCGGCGGGCTGGTCCTGCGGAAGATGCCCTTGGGGGACTGCCGACCGCTTTCCCGCAAGGAAATCGACTCGATTTTCGAGAACTGAGCGGGGGTAGGGTAGCCAAGGCTTGCACCTTGGGTCTGAGGGTTTTTCATTAGGGGTATCCCCTTATGGCCGTGTCCCTCTCACGTCTCCTGCTGCTGTTTCTTTGCGTCACCTCCCTGTGCGCGGGGCCGGAAACCAGTCTGAAGCTGGTCTGGTCCGACGAATTCAATGACAAGGAGCTCGACAAGAAGAAGTGGAACATCGGCAACGCCAACGGCGTGCGGATCGTGGACGGTCAGCTCTCGCTCGAGATCACGCCCGGTTCCAAGCCGATGTTCTGGCGCGGTTCGAACGTCAGCACGAAGGGCAAGTACAGTTCGAAGTACGGCTTCATCGAGGCCTCCATCCTCTTCGTGCAGACCGGCGGTCACGGCTGCGGTTTTTCGATCGGCAACGAAGATCGCCGCAACCCGGCGGCGGGCATGGGGTTCAGCAACGGCGGCGGCACGGCCGTCACCCTCGGCCTTTGGGTCGTCAATGAGGAGCGGGGGCGTTCTTTGGAGCCGAAGGAGAATCCGATCCCGCGGGACGACACCTACAGCAAGAAGTTCCACAAGTTCGGCTTCCAGTGGAGCGCCTCCGATTACAAGTGGTATGTGGATGGTCGCTTGTTCTACACCATGCGGACGCCCACCGTCCCGGCCACGCCCAAACCCATGTATATTGCACTCAGCCATGATCGCCTCCCTGAGGCCGGCCTCCTGAAGAGCTTCAAGGACCCCAAGATGGGCCCGGAACCGATGCGTGTGGACTGGGTGAAGGTCTACCAGTGACCCGCCTTGGCTTGCTTCCCTCCGCCCGCCGGATTTACTTAAATCATCCCTCTTTCATGAAAGCCTTCCCGCTTTTCTCCCTCGTGCTGGCCCTGTCCTTGGGCGCCGCTCCTAATACCGGACTGAAGCCGGTCTGGGAGGATAACTTCGACGCCAAGGAACTCGACAAGGCGAAGTGGAACGTCGGCGGCCAGGCCCGCATCGTCGACGGCAAGCTCCAGGTCGAAGTCACGCCCAAGGACAAGCCCGGCTTCTGGAACGGCAGCCACGCCCATACTTCCAAGAAGTTCACCTACGGCCAAGGTTACTTCGAGGCTTCGATCCGCGCCGTGCAGTCCAAGAACCGAGGCTGGACGGTCTTCGGCATCCGCAACGAGAACATGACGAAGGCGCCCGCGGCTTCGCTGTATTTCGTCTTCAACGGCGCCGACCGCATCGAGCCCGTCCTGAACCTCTTCGATGAGGAAGGTGCCCAGCGTCTCGCCCCCAAGGAGAGG
>JBKCKE010000143.1:0-9341 GCA_046301395.1 Verrucomicrobiota bacterium
AACTCCACGTACCAGCCGGCGGCCTTGCCGCGCTCGCCGCGCGCCAGCGCCGGATAGCGCGCCACGAAGTCAGGGGTCTTGGCTGCCCGCAGCACGACCGTGAGCGCCGTCGGTTGGCGGCGCAGGAGCGCGAGCACGTCGACGCTCCTTTGGCGGAGGAGGGGCAGGGGATCCATCCCGATGAGGTTCTGTCCGTTGAACAGCCCGTGCAGGTTAGGGCTCTTCCGGTTATCCGGTTGCGCCGCATACCAGGCGTTGAAGCCCGTCGACAGGACGAGGCCGACCTCGAAGTGGAGGTGCGCCCGGTCGGGCGTGATCGGGCTCGCCCCGGCGGAAGTGCGCCCCATGCGACCGAGGGTCACCCCACGGCGCGTGAAGACGCCGAGCTTCACCGCCGGATCGATCGAGGCCAGATGGGCGTAGAGCGAATATACCGGAAGCTCCGCGCCCGGATGGACGAGCACCACGTACTTGCCGTAGGGCCCGTTGACGTGCGGATTGACGTAGGCCACCTGGCCGTCCATCGCGGCGCGCGCCAGGTCGAGCGCCTCGCCGGCGGCGTCGCGTCGGCCGGGCCGGATATCGACGCCTTCGTGGAAGCGCTGGCCGTCTTCGCGGACCATCCCGAACGTCGCGGAATCCAGCCGGCCGGAGACGGTCGGCTGGAGGTAGTCCTCCGCCGTGCGGACGGCGGTCAGGTCAAGGGTCGTCGGCCAGACGATTTCAGTGGCGAGCAACGGGGCCGTCGCCAGGCCGAGGAGGAGAAGGGTGAGGCCGGAGCGCCGGCTCACGGACGTTCGGACTCCTTGATCTTACGGACCTTGAGCGCGGAGATGTTGAGACGACGGCTGATGTCCATGACCGCCTCCGTGTTGGTCATGCCCTTTTTCTCGACGTGGAAGATCAGGTTCCCGTCCGTCACCTGGCTGTCGATCGGCATGATGCCGACGGCGGTGTCGTTGATGACCAGGATGAAGTGACGGCCGATGGCCTCCTTGGTGTAGCTCATCACGTCGACCGCGGCCTTGCGGTCGAGCTGCACGAGCAGGAATTCCTGGCGCAGGTCCGGTTCGCCGCTGGTGATCGGGTGGGTGTTGAGGATTTCTTCGGCCGGCACGAGCGCCCGCGTCATCACGGAGAGCTTGAGCTGGCTGACCGGCAGGGTGACTTCCTGTTTCATCGAGCCGCCGATCGAGGGCGGGGCCTCGACGAAGATGGAGGCGAGCTCCTCGGGGATGTCGTGGTTCTTGCAGCCCGCCAGCAGCAGGATGGCCAAGGTGGACAGGAGGCGGAGAGACGTCATGGAAAGGCTTAGCCGACGAGCATGTCGAGCGAAGCGCTGACCTGCAGGATGTGGGCGGGCTGGAGGTCGATCATCGGCACCAGGTAGGTCTGCTTGGTGGCGGCGTGGACGTACGTCAGCTGGCCTTCGGCGGCGGCGCCGACCTGCTTGATGATGCGCTTGCGCTCGAGGAGCATGGCGAGGATGTGCTTGAGCACGCCCTTGTCGCCCGAAGGGTCGGCGGGGTCTTCGTAAAGGGAGAGGAAGAACTCTTCGCGGGAGGCGAGGAGCTGGGCGCGCTGGGCCTGGTCTTCTTCGCCGCGTTCCTTGACCTCGCGGGTCCAGCGGCCGAGGAGGATGCCCTCCGGCCGGAAGCTCGCGGCGTGGTCCTTGAGCACGTCGAGGCGTTCGATGTTGCCGCCGAGGGGCTTGAAGACGACGCACGTCACGAGGTCGCCGACGTGGAGTTCCTTGCCGGATGCGGCGCAGATGCGCGCGATAGGTTTAACCTGCCAGTCCATGACCGTTAAGAGAAGTCGGGCGGGGCGGGGCGGGCAACCCCATTCACGGCGGTTTGCGGCTGACTTATTGGTCCTCCCGGGCAGTCTGCCGGGCATGTCAGAAACCCCCGCCGCAGGCGTCGCTTTGCTCGTCGTGGACGTACAGCCGACCTTCCTCAAGGCCATGCCCGAGGGCGAGGCCTGCCTCCGTCGTTGCCGACTGGCCGTCGCCGCTGCCCAACTGCTGGCGGTCCCCGTCCTGTTCACCGAACAAGTCCCCGCCAAGCTCGGGCCGACCCATCCGGAGCTCCTTGCCGCCGCAGGTGAGCATCGGGCCGTCTTCGGTAAGACCGCCTTCTCGGCCTTCGGGGCGCCGGGACTGGCCGAGGCCTGCGGTAAGGCCGAGGTGAGCCAGTTGCTGATCTGTGGCTTGGAAATTCCGGTCTGCGTCTACCAGACCGCCATGGACGCGCTCCGCGAAGGCATGGGCGTCACGATCCTCTCCGATGCCGTGACCGGTCGTCGGTCCGCGGATGGCCTCTCCTGTCTTGAAGCCTTAAGGGCGGCGGGCGCGCATGTGCTGCCGACCGAGACCGTCTTCTACGCCATGCTCGGGGACGCGACGCATCCGCAGTTCCGGGCGTTCACCGAACTCGTCAAGCAGGCCGCTTAGACCTGATCGACCGTCAGGCTCGCCGCCGGTACGGCCGCGGCGCCGACGGGCAGGCCGACATCCGCCCAAGCGGCGAAGGCGATCATCCCCGCGTTGTCGCCGCAGTGCTTCGGTTCGGCGACCAGCATCGGCAGGCCGCGTTGCTGGGCTGCGTTCGTGAGGCGGGCGCGGAGCGTACGGTTGTTGGCCACGCCGCCGGATAGCCCCACGGACTTGTAGCCGCCGAGGTCGAGGACCGCGCCGGTCTTGGAGACCAGTTGTTCGATGATCGCGTGCTGATAGCCCGCGCAGAGGTCAGGCAGGGCCGCGGCTACGTCGGCGTCGGACATCTTTTCGAGCTGATAGCGCAGGGCGGTCTTGAGTCCGGAGAAACTGAGACGGAGATCGGCCTTCTCCGGGATGCCGCGCGGGAAGACGAATTTCCGGACGTCGCCTTGCTGAGCGTGCTTCTCGATGAGCGCACCACCGGGGTAGGGCAGGCCGAGCAGCTTCGCGCCTTTGTCGAAAGCCTCACCGGCGGCGTCGTCGACCGTGCGTGCCACGACCGTGAGACGGAGCTGCTCGTCGAGTTTCACCAGCAGCGTATTGCCTCCGGAGACCACGATGGCGAGATGCGGAAGCAGGGCCGCGCGGGCCGCGGCGAAACCCGCCGGGTCCGCTGCGTGCACGGCGATGAACGGCGAATGCACGTGGGCGCGCAGGTGATTGACGCCGACGATCGGCAAGCCGCGGGCGAGCGCGAGGGAACGGGCCAGGGTCACGCCCATCGATAGGCAGGGAAGCAGGCCGGGGCCACGGGTGACGGCGATGGTCTTCGCCTGTGCCAGCTCAGCGTGGAAATCGGCGAGCAGGAGGGGCAGGGCGGAGAGGTGCATGCGGCTGGCCAGTTCGGGGACCACGCCGCCGTATTTCTCGTGTTCCGCCGCCTGCGAGCTGATCAGTTCGCGCACGAGGCCGCGGGCCGGGTCGAAGAGCGCCAGGGCCGATTCATCGCAGGAACTTTCGATCGCGAGGATCATCTGCCTGCAGTCAGCCCAATTCGGAGGTCGGCTCAATCCCGATTCGTCTGGCGGAGCGGAAAAGACCGCATAACGCTTCTGGCGTGGAGCCCGCGGCCCGACATGACGCCATCGTCGCCTTGCTCCGTCGCGAGGCCCGCGGCGGCGTGGTCTCGTTCGCGCGCCTCGTCGAGGCGGCCCTCTACGCCCCCGGGCTCGGATATTACGTCGCGGACCGGGCGCGTGTCGGCAAGGCCGCCGGCACGGACTTCACCACCGCGGCCGCGCTCGGCCCCATGTTCGGTGAACTCATCGCGGGCGCGGCGAAGTCCCTCGTCGGCGATCTGAAGACGCATGCGCTCGTCGAGGTCGGCGCCGAACCCGGGCAGGCTCACTATGCCGGCGTCGCGTCGCAGTTCGCCGAACTGCGCACCTTCCGCTTCGGCGCCGACCCCGCGTTTCCGGCGCGCAGCGTCCTCGTCGCGAATGAACTCCTCGATGCGCAGCCCTTTCATCGCTTTGTCCGCCAAGACGGAGCATGGCGCGAACTCGGCGTACGGGTCGACGGCGCCGAACTGACCGTGGAACCTCTCGCGGAATTCTCCACGTATGAGGCGGCGGAGTTCGCCGGTGCTTTGCCTGACGCCGAAGAAGGGTGGATCATCGATGCGCCGTTGGCCGCGGAGGAGTTGCTGCGCAAACTCCTCGCCGGGTCTTGGGCGGGTGCCGTGATCCTGCTCGATTACGGCAAGACGATCGCGCAGTGCCTCGAGTCATCGCCGGCCGGCACCGCGCGGGCCTATCGCAGCCATCAGCTTTCGGGCGCGATCCTGGAGAACCTCGGCTCGCAGGACCTTACCTGCCACGTGCTTTGGGATCGGATCGAGCCCGTTTTGGCCGGTGCCGGTTTCCGTCATGTCCGCCTCGACCGTCAGGAGGCCTTTTTCGTCAAGTATGCCGCTGCCGAGATGGAGCGGATCGCCGTCTCGGGCGACTCCGCGGCCACCGGGCGGCTACGGGCTTTGACGCACCCGGCGCATTTCGGGGCGAAGTTCCAGGTCCTGCACGCGATCAGGGGTTAATCGCAGGTTTTTGGAAGCCACGCTCGACCTGCGGGGAACATCTCCTTTTCTGGGGTGTACCCCTATTTTCCCGATGAAGTCCTCCCTCTTCGCCACGTTCACCCTCTGCCTCGGCGCGTCCGTCCTGACAGCCGAGACCAAGGTCATCGAAGCCTTCGAAGGCGACGGTTTCGACAGCTGGCAGACGACCGGTACCGGCTTCGGTCTGGCGCCGATCGCCGGCAAGGTCGACGGCGTCAACGGCGAGTTCCGCAACTACGGCGGCAACGCTCTCGTCTGCTCTGGCCTCCGCGGCGACGCCGCCACCGGCACGCTGACCTCGCCCGAGATCAAACTCGCGTCTCCCAAGCTCGGCTTCCTCGTCGCGGGCGGCAACCACCCCGGCAAGACCGCCGTCCAACTCCTCGTCGGCGGCAAGGTCGTCCGTGAAGCGACCGGCGCCAATGACCTGACCCTGCGAGAGACCGTCTGGGATATCGCGGAATTCAAGGGCAAGAGCGGCGTCATCCGGATCGTCGATCATGAAACCGGCTCCTGGGGTTTCATCGCCGCGGACCACTTTGTCTTCTCCAATGACGCCAAGCCGAAGTTCCCGGCAGGCGGCCGCCCGAAGCCCAAGGCTGACAGCAGCCTCGTGCGCGTGCCCGGCGAAGGCAGCGCCGCGCTCGTCCCTGGCGCCACCTTCAAGACGACCGCCGACCGCAAGGTCACCGGCGTCACTTCGCCGACCGCGATCGGCTTCGGCAACGACGGCTCCGTCTACGTCGCCGAGACCCATCGCTTCCGCTTCGGCGTCGAAGACGACCGCAACCACCTCTACTGGTATCACGACGACCTCGCCGCGGCCACCACCGCTGACCGTGTCGCCCTGCATAAGAAGTGGGAAGCCAAGCGCTCGCACGAGTGGATGACCGCCAAGTCCGAGCTCATCCGCCACGTCGGCGGCGAGCAGGCCGACGGCACCTTCACCACCCACAAGGTCTTCGCGGGCGGCTTCAATGACGTCCTCGACGGCACCGGCGCGGGCGTCATGGCCTGGGATGATACGGTCTACTTCGCCTGCATCCCGAAGCTCTGGATGCTGCATGACGCCAAGCAGGACGGCGTCGAAGCGGGCCGCAAGGTCATCGAAGACGGCTTCGGCGTGCGCATCTCGCTTTCTGGACACGACATGAACGGCTTCGCCATCGGTCCCGACGGCCGCGTCTGGGGCACCATCGGCGACCGTGGCTTCAACCTCACCACCAAGGAAGGGAAGAAGTATGACTCCCGTAACCGCGGCGCGGTCTTCCGTTTCGAGCCCGACGGCACGAACTTCGAAGTCGTCCATTTCGGCCTGCGTAACCCGAAGGAGATCGCCTTCGATGACTTCGGCAACGCGTTCTCCGTCGACAACAATTCCGACCAGGGTGACGCCGCCCGCGTGGTCTACGTCGTCGAAGGCGCCGATTCCGGCTGGGAGATGGAGCACCAGGCCATGCACACCTTCCACCGCTCGATCGGCCTCGAGCAGCGTCCGCTCTCGCGCTGGATGACCGAGAAGGTCTGGGAACTCCAGAATCCGGCCCAGCCGGCCTTCATCATCCCGCCTTCCGCTTACATCAGCTCCGGTCCTTCCGGCCTGACGTATCACCCGGGCGCGGGCTTCCTCGAATCCGAAGCCGGTCATTTCCATATCTGCGACTACCGCGGTTCCGCCGGCGCGTCCGGCATCTGGTCCTTCAAGATGGAACCGGCGGGCGCCGGCATGAAGATGACCTCCTCGCACCAGCTCCTCTGGGGCGTCGCCGCGACCGACGTCGAGTATGACTGGAAGGGACGCCTCGTCGTCTCCGACTTCATCACCGGCTGGGAATCCCACCAGGCCGGCCGTCTCGTGACCCTCGAGGCCGGCAAGATGATGAAGCCCGAAGCCGTCGCCCCCGTGGCAGCGCTCATCAACGGCGGTATCACCAAGGCCTCGTCCGCCGAACTCGCCGCGCTCCTCGCGCACGCCGACCAGCGCGTCCGCCTGCGCGCCCAGATCGAACTCACCCGTCGCCCTGACGCCGCGGACCGTTTTGCAACCGCCACCCAGTCGGCCAACGCCCTCGAACGCGTGCACGGCATCTGGGGTCTCGGTATCCTCGCCCGTCGTGGCGCGGCCATCGCTCCCGGTGGTGCCTGGAAGGGTCCGACCCCGATGGCCTCTCTCGAAGCGCGCACTGCCGCGGCCCGTCGTCTCGTCCCGCTGCTCGCGCACGCCGACGCCGAAGTCCGCGCCCAGGCCGTCCGCGCGCTGGAAGAAGCCCCGCTCAAGGGCAACGACCTGCCGCTCGGTAAGCTGATCCTCGATCCATCCCCCCGCGTGCGCTCCTTCGCCGCCATCGCCGCGGCCCGTCTCGGTGCGGACAAATATCTCCCGGACGTCCTCACGATGCTCAAGCAGAACGCCGACGCTGATCCCGTGCTCCGCCACGCCGGCTCCTTCGCCATCGACCACCTCTGCAAGGACGCCGCCGCTTTCGATGCCGTCGCCAAGGATGACAGCGCTTCCGTGCGTCTCGCCGCGGTCATCGCCCTGCGCCGTCGCAACGATGCGTCCGCCGCCCGCTTCGTGAAGGACAAGTCCCCGCTTGTCGCCGACGAAGCCATCCGCGCCGTGCATGACCTCGGTCTGGAAGCCGGCCGCCCGGCCGTCGCCGCCCTCATCGACGACCTCGGCTCCCGCGAGTGGACGACCTTCATGCTGCGTCGCCTGACGCACAGCGCCTTCCGCCTCGGCGGTGAAGCGAACGCCGCCCGCGTGGTGGCCATCGCGGCCAATGAGAAGCTCCCGGCCGAAGCTCGTGCCGAAGCGCTCCGTCTCCTCGCTCTCTGGGCTAACCCGTATCCTGTCGACCAGTCGACCGGCCATTGGGCCCCGTTGCCGGCCCGCGACGCGAAGGAACTGCGCGTCAGCCTGAGCGCCGCGCTGCCGACCCTGCTGAAGGGCGACTCCGATATCCTGCGCGCCTCCCTCGAACTCGTGGAGCAGTACAAACTAGAGGTCGCCTCGCTCTCCGACGAACTCCTCTCCGGTCTGGTCGGCAACGCCAAGCTCAGCGGCTCCGCTCGCGCCAAGGCCCTCGAGCTCTGGCTTGAGCGCAAGCCGGCCAATCTCGCTTCAGTCGCCGGCAAGTTCGCCAAGGACACGCAGGACGAAGTCGCCATGGTCGCCCTTGGCGCGCTCGCCCAGCTGAACCCTGCCCAGGGTCTCATCGAGCTTTCCCAGTCGGCCAAGGCCGGCTCCGCCGCCCGTCGTCAGGGTGCCTGGAAGGCGCTCGCCAAGCTCACGGCCCCCGGCGTCGATACGCTCTTCGTCGAAAGCCTCAAGGCGCTCGAACAGGCCAAGGGCGTCTCGCCCGCCGCGATCGAACTCCTCGAAGCCGCCGCGCAGCGTCCCGAGGCCTCCGTCAAGGAAGCCCTCGCCGCCACGCAGAAGGCCATCGCCGGCGGCACCGACAAGCTCGCCAAGTGGCTGCCCGCGCTCGAAGGCGGCGACGCCAAGAACGGCTCCGCGCTCTTCACCGCTCTGCCGGCCGGCCAGTGCCTCCGCTGTCACCGTGCTTCGGACGACTCGCATGCCGCCGGCGGCGAAGCCGGGCCGAACCTCGCCGGCGTCGCTCAGCGCGGTGACCGTCGCTACCTCCTCGAATCCGTCGTGAACGCCGGCGCCGTCGTCGTCTCCGGTTACGGTACCGTCAACCTCGACCTCGCGAACGGCGGGGCCTTGGTCGGCACCCTCATCAAGGAAGAGAAGGATCACGTCGACGTCGACGTCGCCGGCAACCGCTGGCGCGTGGCCCGCAAGGATATCAAGGCCATGAGCGCTCCTGTCTCCGGCATGCCCGCGATGGACGCCCTGACCTTGAACGAAGTCCGCGACATCGTCGCCTGGCTCGCGACCCTCGACAAGGCGCCCAAGAAGGCCAAGTCCGCCGAGCCTAAGCCGCTCGACATCTCGACCATCAAGCCCGTGGCGGCCGCGGTCGTGGCGAACGTCGATCCGGCCGTCCTGGCTGCCGGCAAGCAGGCCTTCATGACCTGCATGGCCTGTCACGGAGCGAACGGCGAGGGTACCGTCCTCGCGCCGCCGCTGGCCAAGTCCAACTGGGTCAACGGCCCCGTCGAGAACCTCATCCGCATCCAGCTCCGCGGTCTGCAGGGCCCCATCACCGTCTCCGGCAAGCAGTATACGCCGCCCGTACCCATGATGGCTCTGCCGCACCAGACCGACGAGCAAATCGCCGCCGTCCTGACCTACGTCCGCAACAGCTTCGGCAACTCCGCTCCGGCCGTCACGCCTGAGCAGGTCAAGGCCCTGCGCGGTGAAGCCGGCAAGCCGATGCTGACCGAGGCCGACCTCGTCCCGGCGAAGTAAGGAGCCACGATCTTAAAACCAAGGCCCGGTCTTCGCGAGACGACCGGGCCTTTTGTTTCAGCGTAATGGCAGCCGGATGCCACGCCCGTCGCCGAGCGGCTCTTGGAGCAGCGTGACCTCGTTCGCGTCGCCCCGCTCGATGATCACGGCTTCCATCGGCTTGGACTTGTGCGAGGTCTTCGCTCCCTGCGTGACGCGGTAGCGGACCATGAGCGAACCTCCGAAACGCTCGACGCCCGTGACGGCGATCCGCACGTCGCGGTCCGTCTCGTTCTCGGAGATGAGCACCACGATCTCCTTGGAGAAGTCCGGCAGGCGCGGGGCCGGTCCGGCGACCCGGGCCGGGCTGAGGAAGCGCTGGAACTCCTCCGGCGTGCGGATGACGT
Source organism: Verrucomicrobiota bacterium (assembly GCA_046301395.1). Taxonomy (GTDB): domain Bacteria; phylum Verrucomicrobiota; class Verrucomicrobiia; order Opitutales; family UBA953; genus UBA953. The sequence goes on from JBKCKE010000143.1 coordinate 9,324, forward strand.
AGCGTTGCACCCATTGAT
>JBKCKE010000144.1:0-2465 GCA_046301395.1 Verrucomicrobiota bacterium
TTGAAAAGAGGGCTGCATGGAGGCCTGAACGGAGGACTGAGTGGAGGACTGAATAGATAAGTCAGCCGCCGAATCCTGAAGCCGATGGCCGATGGCTGAACTCCCGACTCCCGAATGGCTGAGGCCCCGATGGCCGCCACCTGTCACCCGGGGCTGCCACCCGCCACCTGAAGCTTTTTTCCACCTTTGCACCTTTGCACAGGCCGTAGGCCGATTTGCACTTTTGCACTTAGGACAGCACGTGGTGCCGTCCCTACCTCGAGACAGCTATGTCGTGACGCGGTCCCGACCCTACCCAAACAAAAAGGGCGCCCGCAGGCGCCCTCTTGAATTCCCCGTGTCAACGTGTCCGCTTGCCCACTTGACCCTCGCGGCGTTTCGCGCCGCGCTTACTTCCGTCGGAACGGATAGAGCAACTGCGCCCAATATCCGCGGGGGACAGGATGACCTTCGATGCCGTAGCCGGACGGCCACTGATCCTTGGGGAGATGATACGTACCGAAGAGTCGGTCGAACAAAGGGAAATGGATGGCGAAATTGACGTCGATGGCCTCCTTCTCGATGCCGTGGTGCCAGTGATGGAAGCGGGGAGTCACCAGCAACTGGTCGATGACGGGCAGACGCCAGCCGAGGTTCGCATGGATGAAGGTCGAGTATAGGTAGACCAGCAGGATGTAGGCGTTCACCGTGACCGGGGCGAATCCGAGCGCGAACATCGGAATGACCGTCAGCGTGCGGAGCATCAGGATCTCGAGGAAGTGCATGCGCGCGCCGGCCATCCAGTCCATGCTCTGGGCCGAGTGGTGGACGGCGTGGAAATTCCAGAGCCAAGGTACGCGATGGAAGGCGCGGTGCACCCAATACTGGACGAGATCCGTGAGGAACATGATGGCGACCAGCTGCACCAGGAAAGGCAGGCCGACGACCCACTGCTGCAAGGACGCCAGCGCCGATGCGGCCGCCAGCCACTTCGCGGGGGCGAAACTGACGAACGCGAGCACCTGCACCATGAAACTGCTGACGAGGTAATAAAAGAGGTCCTCACGCCATTCCTCACGGAAGAGCGCCTGCTCCGAACGGAGGGGGCTGAGCCGCTCGAGCGGAATGAAGATGATGCCCGTGAACAGCACGTTGAGCGCGAACCAGTCGAGACCGAGGAAGAGCGGCGTCGGGTCGGGGGTCAAGGCGCTCGCCTCGGCCCCGCCGAGCAGGGTCGCCGAAAGGGCGGCCGTCGCGCCGAGGGTGCCGAGCAGTTTGGAAGCGCGGAGCGCGAGACTCAGGGCCGATGCGGCGAAACCTAACAGGAGCAGAGTGAGGACACCCAGTTTGAACCAAGGATTGGCGTGCAGGGCCGTCAGCTCGGGCATCGCGAACTGTCCGGGCGAGCGCATCGAGACGACCAGGGCCAGCCCGACGAGGCTGAGCACGAGGCCGGTGACGCCGCTGATCCAGCCGGTTCCGAACGCGCGGAGGGGAGCCGGAGCTTCGAGTTCATCACGCAGTTTCTGACGGACGTCACGGAGGGTCATGGCGGGGCGGGGTGACTTATGCCTAACTCCGCCGTTGACCAAGGGCAAGCAGGCACGCCGTCGCGCCCCTACCCGATACAGCTATGTCGTGACGCGGTCCCGACCCTACCCAAACAAAAAGGGCGCCCGTAGGCGCCCTCTTGAATTCCCCGTGTCCACGTGTCCCCTCGCCCACATGTCCCCTCGCGGCGTTTCACGCCGCGCTTAATAACGATAGCTATCGGGCTTGAACGGGCCGCACTGGTTGACGCCGATGTACGAGGCCTGCTCCTTGGAGAGGATCGTCAGCTTGGCGCCGAGCTTGCCGAGGTGGAGACGGGCGACTTCTTCGTCGAGATGCTTCGGGAGGACGACGACGCCGGGCTTGGCGGTTGCGCGGGTCTCCCAGAGGTGCAGCTGGGCGAGGACCTGGTTGGCGAACGAGGTCGACATCACGTAGGACGGGTGACCGGTGGCGCAACCGAGGTTAACGAGGCGGCCTTCGGCGAGCATGTAGAGCTGGCGACCGTCCTTGAACGTGTAGCGGTCGACCTGCGGCTTGATGGTGTCCTTCTTGACTCCCTTGTGGGCGTTGAGGCGGACGACCTGGATCTCGTTGTCGAAGTGGCCGATATTACAGACGATCGCCTGGTCCTTCATCTTGGTGAGGTGCTCGAGCGTGATGATGTCCTTGTTGCCCGTGGCGGTGACGTAGATGTCGGTGGTGCCGAGGGTGTCCTCGACGGTCACGACGCGGAAGCCTTCCATCGCGGCCTGGAGCGCGCAGATCGGATCGATCTCGGCGATCTGGACCGTGGCGCCGAGTCCGCGGAGGGACTGGGCCGAGCCCTTGCCGACGTCGCCGTAACCGATGACGAGGGCGACCTTGCCGGCGATCATGACGTCGGTGGCGCGCTTGATGCCGTCGACGAGGGATTCGCGGCAGCCGTAGAGGTT
>JBKCKE010000145.1:0-4944 GCA_046301395.1 Verrucomicrobiota bacterium
GACGCCCCTTCCGGCAAGGTCACGGCCGTCGAGCGCACCGCCCGCGCCGGCCACCCGCCCGCGGTGATCTGGTTCACCGGCCTCTCCGGCTCCGGCAAGTCCACCATCGCCGAGGCCGTCGAACGCCGCCTCTTCGACGCCGGCCGCAAGGTCGTGCGGGTCGACGGGGATGACCTGCGCGTCTCGCTCAACCGCGACCTCGGCTTCTCCGCCGCGGACCGCGCCGAAAGCGTCCGCCGCGCCTCCGCCGTCGCCGGCCTCTTCGCCGGCACGGGCCACATCACCCTCGTCACGCTCATCGCTCCCCTGGCCGCCGACCGCGCCAAGGCCCGCGCAGCCCTCGCGAACCACACGTTCATCGAGGTCTTCGTGGACGCCCCGCTGGCGGTCTGCGAATCCCGCGACGTAAAGGGCCTGTACGCCAAGGCCCGCCGGGGTGAGATCGCCGAATTCACCGGCATCTCGTCCCCGTATGAGGCCCCCGAAGCTCCGGAGGTCCACATCAAGACCGACCAGACCTCGCAGGAAGAAGCCGTCGACCTCGTCCTCGGTGCGATCGACAAGATCCTCCAGGGCAAGGGCGACGACTGGGAAGTGTGAGCTATTAAGGGTGTCGCGGTAAGCGGTTAGCGGTTGGCGGTTAGTAAGCATCAGGCGGCAGGGATTAACCCCTGTCGCCTGTTCTGTTTTACCCGTCAAAGGGCCCAACCGCCATCCGCCATTATCCCCTTCGGGCCTCTATGTGTCCTCTTGTCCTCCGGCCCTCTAGCCTCTAATCCTCGACTATGCGCCTCACCCCTGCCGCCCTTCTGATCCTGAGCTGCCTGGCCGTCCTCGCGGCACCCCGGAAGAACGTCCTGCTGCTCGTCTCTGACGATTGCGGCGCCCGCATGGGCACCTACGGCGGCCCGGCGCTGACGCCGAACATCGACGCCCTCGCCCGCTCCGGCGTCCGCTTCGACCGCGCCTACTGCCAATACGCCCTCTGCAACCCGAGCCGGACGTCCTTCCTCACGGGCCTGCGTCCCGACACCACCGGTGTCTACGACAACGCGAAAGAATTCCGCCAGGTCATCCCGGACATGGTGACGATGCCGCAGCTCTTCAAGAACAACGGCTACGCCGTCGCCCGCATCGGTAAGCTCTACCATTATGGCGTGCCGAAGGAGATCGGCACCAACGGCCTCGACGATCCGCAGTCGTGGGAGAAAGTCTGGAATCCGCGCGGACGCGACTGCGACGACGAAGATAAGATCTTCTCGATCGGCGTCGGCGCCGGCACTTCCGCCGACAAAACCAAGGGCAACATGGGCCAGATTCTCGTCGGCTCAGGCAATTACGGCGGCACGGTGAGCTGGCTCGCCGCCGACGGGACCGACGCCGAACAGACCGACGGCAAGATCGCCGCGCAGGCGGTCGACTTCCTCCGCCAGAAGCGCGAACAGCCCTTCTTCCTGGCGGTCGGCTTCTTCCGCCCCCACACGCCCTACGTCGCGCCGAAGCCTTACTTCGCCCAATACCCGAAGGACCAAGTGCAACTGGCCAAGGAACCCGCCGGCAACCGTGAGACGAAACCCGTCGTGGCCCTCACGAACACTGCGGTCGCGAATTATGGGATGTCCGAGGACACCCAGCGCACGGCCAAACAGGCCTACCTCGCCTCGATGACCTTCATGGACGCCCAGTTCGGTCTGGTGCTTGCCGAGCTGAAGAAGCAGGGCCTCGACAAGGATACCATCGTGGTGTTCATCAGCGACCACGGATATAACCTTGGCGAACACGGACTGTGGCAGAAGCGGTCGCTCTATGAGGATTCGGCCCGCGTGCCGTTCATCATCCGCGACCCGGGCAATCCCGCCAACGGACGCGCCACGAAGCGCGTGGCCGAGCTCGTTGACCTCTACCCGACCGTCGCCGACCTCTGCGACCTCAAGCCCGATAAGCGCGCCGAGGGCAAGAGCCTCCGCCCGGTGCTGGAACGCCCCGACGCCCTCTGGAATCACGCCGCCTACACGCAGGTCGACTTCGGTGCCATCAACGCCGGAGGCAAGAAGAAGGCCGCTACGCCCGAACGTAAGGTCGGCCGCTCGGTCCGCACCGAACGCTACCGCTATACGGAATGGAACCAAGGCAAGCTCGGGGTCGAGCTGTACGACCACGACGCCGATCCGGGCGAGTTCAAGAACCTCGCCGACGACCCCGCCTACGCTTCCGTCGTCACCGCGCTCAAGGCCACCCTCGCCAAGGGAACGAATTAAGAGGTAGGGACAGCACCACGTGCTGTCCTCGCTCACCCCGGTAGGGCGTGACTGGGTTACGACATTGTGGCCCGACAGAGGACTGAGTAGAGGACGGCGTTGAGGGCTGAATGGAGGACTGAATGGATCCTCATTTCTGAAAGCAGGTAAGCCGGCAGGGGTCGGTGTGCGCCAAAGACAAAATAGGACAGCACGTGGTGCTGTCCCTACCTCGAGTCCTCCGGCCCTCTAGTCCTCGACCCTTCAGCTATACCTCAACTCGACCTTCTTGCCGGTACGGATCGACTCGTAGATGCCGTCGATGATGACCATGTCGCGACGACCGAGCTCACCAGTGCAAGTGACCTCGGTGCCGTCACGGAAAGCCTGGGCGACGCCATCCATGTGGCGCTGCTGCTGACGGAAGATACCGAAGTCGAGCTTACCCTTGGCGGAGGTGGAAATATTGAGGTTGCGGTAGCTGAAGACGGGCTTGGAGCCTTCGAACCAACCCTTGGCGGCCTCGGCGCGGAACTCGGCGCGATTGGCATCGTAGCCGGTCCAGACGTCGGCCACGGCGCCGTTGGCGAACTCAAGGCGGAACTCCATGGCCTGCTCGACCTCCTTGAAGAAGTCGGGCTGGGTCTTCGGCAGTTCCTTGGCCGTGACGGCCACCGGATTGGCATCGGCCGCCATGCAGCAGGCCTGGATGGAATAGACGCCCATGTCGAGCAGCGCGCCGCCGCCGGCGAGCTTCTTCTCGATGCGCCAAGCATGCTTGCGGAGCGTGAAACCGTTGGCGCTCGTCATCTTCATGAACGGGCCGAACTCCTGGGACTTGGCCAGACGGATGAGTTCCTGGTGATACGGATCGAAGTGCAGGCGGTAGCCGATCGCGAGGCGCTTACCGGCCTTCTTGCTCGCCGCGATCATCGCATCACAGTCGGTGACCGAGGTCGCCATCGGCTTCTCGCAGATGACATGCTTGCCGGCGCCGAAGGCATCGATGACGTTCTGACAGTGAACCCCCGGGGGCGTCACCACATAGACGATGTCGATCGCCTTGTTCGCCGCGACCTTGTCCCACTGGTCATAAGAATAGATATTGGCTTCGTCGAAGCCGTGGAGCTTCGCGAGCTTCACGCCCTTCTCACGCGTGCCGGTGATGGCGGCCACCAGTTTCACGTTCTTCGTTTCCAGCAACGCCGGCGACAGCTCGCCGTTCGAATAATTCCCTAGGCCGCAGAGCGCGAGACCAAGAGGCTTGCCGCTGGCTTCCGCCGCGCGTAGCGCCGGAGCGAGGGCATAGCCGGCGGCCAGGCCGCCGAGGGAACCGAGGAAAGCACGACGAGTAGGGCTCATAGGGGTAGCCCTTTTCTACCCCACTCTGCCCGTCCCGCAAGTGCAAGGTAAGGTCAGCACCACATGCTGCTGGGACTGACACTATTTGGCATGCTGCCCGGCGAACGCCTTTCGATAGAACTCCCAATTTTCATCACCCAAGGTCGCGAAAACCCTTTCGGGCTCGTGGCCGACTCCGGGGACGATCGTCCAGCCATGCGGGATGCCGAGAGTTTCAAGGTGCCGGTGGAAGTCCGCGTTGTTGCCGAAGGTCTCGTCCTTCTCGCCGATGACCATGCGGACCAGCGATCCCTGCTTGATCTTCTTGGCGTTAAGCTCTGCGAATTTCCGCGGACTCACTTCCTGGAAGACGGATTGTTCTCCGCCATAGGCACGTTTCAGCAGGTCCTCGGCTTGGATCCGGCTCGCGCGCGGGGTGCTTTTGAGTTCGGCCTGCATGGGTCCGGCGCCGACGATCGAGACCGCCCGGAAAAGGTCAGGGTATTTGAAACCGAGACGGGCCGCCCCGTATCCCCCCATGCTGAAGCCATCCAGCAGGCGACCCTCCCGTTTCGTGATCGTACGATAGGTCGCGTCCACATGCGGCAGGAGGTCGCGGATGATCATCGATTCGACCGGCGCGGAGCCATCGGCCCAATTGACATACATCCCCATCTCCAGGCCGTTCACGAAGACCACCAGACAGGGCGGCAACTTGCCCGCCTCGATGGCCGTATCGAATCGCTTGGCGACACTAGGTATACCCGGCAGCCCACCGCCGGAGCCATGCAACCAATAGACGACGGGGAATCGCCTATTACCTTCGGCCTCATAGGCAGCCGGGCGGTACAGGTGATAGCTTACCTCAGCTTTGGCTGACTTGCTGGTGAAGACATGATGCGTGACCCGAGGAGCCGTGACGACTTTCGTGACCCAAAAGGGGGAAGCCGAAGCGGGCTGCGGCTGGCTCTTAGGCTCAGCAGCCTCGGCGGCGTAGAAGAGGACCCCGGAGAGAAAACCTGAAAGAAGAATTCCCAGAAAGGCTTTTGAGCAGATCCGCATGGTCTGGGGTCGTCAGATAAAAAACCACTAATGCCTGAAAGTTACTACCTCACGTCACTTATCTCCCCTTGCCCACGTGTCACCATGCCCACGTGCCCACTCACTTAATCACTTCTCCCCCTTCAGATAGGCCAGCAGATCGGCGAGTTGCTGCTTCGACAGCCCGGCCTCAAGTCCGGTCGGCATCAGCGAGCCGGGCAAGGCCTCGAGCTTAGCGAGGTCGGCCCGGAGGAGACTCGTTTCGACGCCCAAGGGACCACGCAAGGTGATCGAGGTAGGCGTGTCACCGACCAAGATGCCGCTG
>JBKCKE010000146.1:0-6527 GCA_046301395.1 Verrucomicrobiota bacterium
GTCACGGAGAGCAGCAGAAGGCAGGTCAGGGCCAGGATGCGGGGCATGGGTGCATCTCGGGGGCAAGTGGGCACGGGGGCAAGGGGACATGAGCAACGAGAGGCCCGGAGGCCCAGAGGCTCGGTTGAACAGAAAGAGACAGCGAGGTAGGGTCGGAACTGCGTGCCGATCTAGGTGCAAAAGTGAGAGGCCCACTTCAGGTGGCGGGTGGCAGCTCCGGGTGGCTGGTGGCGGGAGTGGTTTGAATAACCACGTTCGCCGAATGGTGAACGTAAAGGTAGGGGCGTGGCTACGCCGCGCCCGCAATAGGTAGGGATGCGATGACATCGCATCCGTCGGGGGTTCAGGGCGGACGCGATGTCATCGCGTCCCTACCTCCCGATCCGGGCACAAAAAAGCCGCGCATGGGGCGCGGCCGAGGAGGCAAAGAACTAGTAGGCTGATCAACCCTACGGATAAAGCTGCTTAATCAGGGACCTCGCCACGGACATGGCGTCGAAGCGCTGGGCATTCGTGGCGGCACGCGCACCCATAGCGGTCAGTTCTTCATCCGAAGCGGAGAGCACGGATCGCAGGGCTTCCGTCGGATCAGCCGGATCGCAGATAATGAAGCCGGCATTAGGAGTCTCCACGATTTCCTGGCTATTACCCGCGGCAGCCGACATCACTATAGGCAGCCCGGCGGCCGAGGCCTCGATCGCGGAAAGCGGGTTAGGGTCGAGTCGGGTATTCAGGACGAACGCATCCGCCGCCCAGAGGACCTGGCGGACTTCTTCGGGCGGCAACTGACCTAGCAGGCGAATCGAGCCGGCAGACTGAGCCGCCAAGCCTTCGAGCTCAGAACGCTGTTCCCCTTCGCCTACGAAGACCAAGCGAGCCCCTGCCCTGTCTGCGTCGGAGAGTCCTAAGAAAGCCTTGGCCAACGGTAGCACGCCTTTACGCTCGGTCAGCGCGGAAACTTGGACAAGCACCCTGCCCTCGACGGGCAAGCCGAGATTCCGGCGGGCCTGACTACGGGTATCGCCCGACGGACGCTTAAAGAAGGCGGCATCAATCGCGTTCGGCAAACTGACGACAGGCCGAGCTGACCCGGCCTGGGCAATCGCCCACTCGGCGCTCTTCGCGTTAGGAACGGCGAATCCATCAAACGTCCGATAGACGCGCCGACGCAGCCAAGCGATCAGGCCGGATTTATGTAAGGCCGCATCCGCGTGGCCTTCGCTCCAGAAGAAACGACGCGGGGCCGGGGAGTAGATATTAAGGCCAGCGATAAGCATCGTCGGCGTATTCCAGGAGCCGGCGAGCAGGAGCGTGTCGGGCTTCAACAGATTGAGCTCCGCCAAGACGCCGGGATTCAGGTGGGCGTGGATACCCGTGAGCGAAGGATGGAAGCCGCGCAACACCGTGTGGGCGTGCTTCATCTTTGTCGGATCGTAGGGCCAATGCCGGCCCGGCTCCGTCTTCGCACAATACAGCACATGGAATCGCCTACCTGCGCATGCCGCCGCCTCCGCCAAAGCGTCGAAGAACGCCGTGCGGTAAGGGGTGGGGATGTTGGTCAGGACGACGAGACTCATCTTTTATGGCTAAGCACCTTTACCCAGAGTGGCTGAACGGCGTCCTCCGAAAGCCGGTTTAGTATCTCCTTGCAGGCTGAGGCCAGACGAACCCTTTCAATTTCTCCTTCCGCCAAACGAAGCATAGCGGCAGAGAACGCAGCCTCATCGCCGACTGGAATCAGCACTCCGTCGACGCCATCGCGTATGATTTCCGATGGGCCGACCTTACAGTCATATGACAGACACGGCAGGCCACACGCCATAGCTTCTGCCAGTACGAGCGCGAAGCCTTCAGATACGGACGGGAAGACAAAAAGGTCGGCCGAGCGGAAGATGGACTCCATGTCGGACGCCCAACCAGGGAAAAACACCCGGTCTTCAAGTTCGGCTTTGGCAACCTGGGCTTTCAGCAACTCCGAGTCCTCGCCGTCGCCGACGATTACCAAATCCCAATCCGGAAGCCGTTGTTTCAATCCTTCGAACATCGCGATTAGACGACTGAATCCCTTCAACTTGTCGAAGCGCCCGCAGGCGAGGAACACCTTGCGGCCTGGACGTCGTATGTCAGTTCCACTCAGTCCGTCGCCCTTAGGCAAGGGCCAGGTAAGCCAATTAGGGATACCCTTTGTGCGCGCGCTAGGATAGCACTGAGCGAGATGGGTAGCGGCCTCCTCGGTGGGACAAACTACAGCGTCTAGCTGCGGGTAAGCCCGGCGCCGAAACGACTCCTTATAAAACGGCAACGGAAAGTGCGGCGCATAACTATGCTCCGAACCTACGCGTACGACCTGCGCTGGTAGATCCGCTTGAGCGAGGTGGATATTAGCCACAGCTGATACGGCGAGAACGGCATTTAGACTCTCGTCCCGGACTACGCGGCTCAGCGATCTCACGTGGGACCAATTATCCCAAAGCCCCATCAGTCCTCGCCGCTTATGACGAGAAGTGAGCCGATGCACCAGGACGGCGGCGGGAATGGGGAACGCCTGGGTGTCACCGCTAACGACGATAAGATGAACCGACCAACCGCTCCTAATCCAGCCGTGGCAAAGATTTGAGACGACGCGCTGCGCGCCGCCGCGCAAATCCATACGGTCGATGTAAATGCCTACCCTCATCGTTGCGAACGAATATTGGCCATCAAGCGTTGAACCAGAAATGGCGTGAACATCCTAAATGCGGGGCGCCAAACCTCTTTCAGGAATAGACTAGGCGGCGGTGCTATTTCGGCCATTTCCTTTACCGCTGAAAAAAATTTGTGGAGGCTTAATCCGCCCTCATGAGCTGCCGCCCAGAGCGCCCACTTCGACTTGTAAAAGCGGAGGCTAGATACGGCGTTACCGAACTCATTTCCTGGCTGTAGCTCGTAGCGCATCACCCATTCGCCGGCGTCAGCTATCATCTCTTCAACCATCGCCTCGCACTTACGGTATTGGATGGCCATCCCGGGGCCACGCAGTGAACCACTTCCGTAACTGAGGTTAGTTGCGTGTCGGCGCCATGCCACTAGCCGTTCAGGCAAGAAATCACATGTTCCAAGCAACATCGCACGGAAGGCAGCTGGGTCATCTTCGGCAAATAATCCGGGGCTGAGCGGAGAGAATGCGCTGAACACCTCGGCTCGGTAGGCAGCCGCCGCACCGCAGGAGCTTCTACCTCGAAGGAAATAAGTCCATGCCTGCAACCCTTCTAGTCCGAGCGAGGCCGGCTCGGTCATGCCTGCGCAGTTGTCTAGGACTCCGCATCGTCTAGACTCACCGTCGATTATATCCGCATTAGTGATAAGTGCCTTCGCGGAAGGATGGGCAGAAAGATAATCGACACATCGTTCGACTCTTACTGGGGCAGATACGTCGTCTCCTGCCATCATCAAAAGGACATCCCCCCTGGCAATCGCCACAGCCTTCGCGAAGCTAGCCGTGAGACCAAGGTTTCGCTCGTTGCGTATGAAATTGAATGGCGCCTCGGGATGTTCTCTAATAAATGCCTCGATTAAGGCGGCTGTGTTATCGCCTGAAGCATCGTCGATAACAATGATCTCGTCGGCTGAAATCGATTGAGCGATGGCTGAACTGAGCGCTTCACGGATATAACGCTCATGGTTATAGGCTAATGTAATGATCGTGATCTTCATGCGTCGTAGGCCTCGCCTTCCTTCGTGATTACGCGACGGTAGCTCCAGATGCATACGGCCGTGGCTAGCGTCGTTGGTAATAGGCCGAAATATGGGTTGTCGCTTAGGGTGCCCATCCATTGGCAGGAGTAGACCACCAGCACGGCAAGGAATATGGCTTTGAACGCATCTGCACTCAGCGATATCCCCGACCCACGAGACAGCAGGCAGACCAGCAGCACAGCATGGAGGATGGCGGACCAGAAGAAGCCGACAGCTACGCCGACCAAGCCCGTCTGGCCCATGAGTATTACGGGCAGCGCCAATGAGAGCAGGCAGGCCACGCCCTCAATGAGGATAAAGACCGTCGGTGACCTCCGGGCCATCATCCAGAATCCGAGCGGCCACGCGAAAAGACGTACGAACACACCCCAGGTCATCCACGCAAGCAGGGGTGTAGCCGCGTCGAAGGTGTCAGCATAGAGTAGGCGGATACTGAGTTTGCCCAATGTAAGCATGGCAACAATCAAAGGCACACCGAGCAGCAAGCCGGCGAGGATCTGCTTCTCGGTGATGCTGCGAGCTTCGGTTTCGTCCTTTGCGGCTGCGACCCGCGGGAAGAAATCGGCGCCCATCGCGGCGAAGACAAAGCCGGGCAGGCTGCCCGAGATGGCAAACGCCGCCTGATAATATCCCGCGGCATCGAGGCCCTCCTGGCGGACGATGGCCAGGCGGACGAGATAGGCCGAAAGCTGGCCTAGCCAGCCGACCAGCATGAGAGCGCCACCAAGCTTAACCAGCCGGCTAAGGTCCTCTGATTCGGCCGAAGAGCCGGCGGATACCTGGTATTCTGCCCGTGCGGCCCGCCAAAGGACGAAGGCCGGGACGGCGGCGGCGAACATGATGCTGATCGCGATACCGATTGTTCCCCAGAGAAAGACGGCGGGCAGGCCGATCAAAAGACCAGCAAGGGCTCCGGCGATCTGGACCTTGGCCAGCGAGGCGACCTTCCCCGAAGCTTGCAGCACCGCCGACCAGGCCGAGGAGGCGATGACGCAGGGCACCGCACAAGCGACAATGGCCATCTCCGTGGCATACTGAGTGGAAGAGAAGGTCGCAATGCCGACCGGCCAGAACAGAAGAAGCGCCAACGCAAGACCCAGGAGGCTCAGCACCCAGCCCATCCGTCGGACCGCGGCGACCTTGGCCGGCTTCATCTCATCCGGGGCCCCCGCGATCAGTCTCACGCCGGAGGTGCCCAGCCCCCAGCCCGCGAATGAGGCGACGTTACTGCTGAAGGCATTGAAGATGCCGATGAGTCCGACGCCTGACGCGCCGAGGATCATGGCGATGGCCTTGGCGCGGACGAACGCCGCAGCCAAGACGACGACCTGAGCTCCGCCCATGAGCGCACTGGAGCGGAGGATACGGGCGAAAGGCATTATGGCGAAGGGTTGGTAGACGAGCTAACTATATGTTCTTAGCGGAGACTTACGTCAGAGCGCCATCAAGGCGGCGAAATGCTTGTCGGGGGAAAAATCCCGGACGCGCTCGCAGGCTGACTGCGAATATTGTTCGTATCTGGACGGGTCAGCACGTAGCTCTCGTAAGGCCGCCACGATCGCGCAGGGGTCACGCAGAGGGACGATGCGACCGTTGATTCCGTCTTGAACGACTTCGCCGCAAGCGGGCGTCGCGATGACCGGAAGTCCTGCGGACATCGCCTCCAGCTGCACCAAGCCGAAGCCGTCGGAGAGGGTCGGGAATACCAACACATCAGCCCGGGCCATCTCATCCCGGACGCCTGCCTGAGTCTTCGCCCCAAGAATGGCGACGTGGCCTGCGGCGGCGGCGAGGTAGGCAGGCTTGAGCATATGTCTGCCCACGGAGACGAATTCGAAATCCGTTCCGGCCTGACGTGCGGCCTCTGAAAAGACGTGGAAGCCCTTGGCGAGGCAATGGCTGCCGACAAACAGGACACGGAGAGGACGCGCGCGTTCGAGCCTTCGCGGGCCGAGGACTTCAGCCGAGCTGAACGCCGGGGGAATGATGACGCAACGCTCGGAAGCTACGCCCTGGGCGACCAAGGCGTCGCGGCTATGGGCCGAGTGGACGACGATCTTATCCGCTTCCTGCCATTCGCGGCGGATTCGTTCGACGAAGGCCGGGCTGGGCGCGGGCGACTGCCCTTCGGCCTCGGGATGCGCGGCCTGTTCCTGCCGCCGCGTCTCATACCAAGTTTGGGCTGGGTCGATCTGGACGTGCAACGCCTTGGCGCCTCGCTGCCTGGCCGTCACGAGTTGTTCCAGGTTGGCTGCCGTATAACCGATGACGACATCGCCGGCCTTGAGTCCGGCTCGGCAAAAAGAACGAGACGCAAAAGCGCCGAAACTCCTGCCTTCATTTGTCCACCGCTGATACGAATCGCCCGGTCGGAACCTCTCGACTAAATTAGCGAAAAACGAGCGGCTGGCCACCGGCGCCGCGCTCATCGATGCTTCGAAGCGCTGGGCGAGCTTCTCCGGACGAAGAAGCGACCGCGAGCTCGCGGCCCACGGCGCCCAGATGTCCGTCGCAAGCAAGCCGAGCTGGCCGATCCGGTGCAAATGCGCCGGCAAGGCATAATGCTCACGCCTGCCGATCTGGCTGACATACCACATCAGCTGAACAATTTCTTAATGCCCTGAATCACCCGGTTGCGGTCTGCTTCATTCATGCCGGCGCCGGAGGGCAGGCAGAGGCCATGCTCGAAGAGGCGTTCACAGACTTTGCCGCCGTGCATTTCGGCCGCCGCGAAAACGGGCTGTAGATGCATGGGCTTCCAGACGGGGCGGGCCTCAATGCTTTCGGCCTCA
>JBKCKE010000147.1:0-3986 GCA_046301395.1 Verrucomicrobiota bacterium
ATTGAGGGCTGAGCGGATGAACGCAGATACAGGTGGCAGGTGGCGGCAGGGGGCGCTCGGGGAGGGCGGATGGGTCGCTAAGGGCCGCCGCAGGGCGGCCGAGGGTAGGGGCGTGGCTTCGCCGCGCCCGCCGTATGGGAGTGCACGATGAATCGTGCCCCTACCCTCATTCGCCCTGCGGCGAATAAACACCCCAGCTAATCGTCCGGTTTCCGGTCTCCCTTTGAGTTTATAGATACAAACAAAAAACCCCGACAGTGTCGGGGTCTTGAGGGGGCTGAGGTCCGGCTCAGGCTTTCGCGGCGTTGAACTTCGAGCGGATGGCTTCGACGACGGCCGGGTCGGCCAGGGTCGAGACGTTTCCGAGTTCGCGGCCTTCGGAGATGTCGCGCAGGAGGCGGCGCATGATCTTACCCGAGCGGGTCTTCGGGAGATCAGGGACGAACACGATGCGTTCCGGGCGGGCGAACTTGCCGATCTTCGCGTCGACCATGCCGTTGAGCTTCTTGGCGAGTTCGGCTTCGTTCACCGTCTTGGCGGCGGCGGACTTCAGGATGACGAAGGCCATCAGGCCCTGGCCCTTGAGGTCATGCTTCACGCCGATGACGGCGGACTCGGCGACCGCCGCGTCCTCGATGAAGATCGCTTCGAGCTCGGCCGTGCCGATACGGTGACCCGAGACATTGACCACGTCGTCGACGCGGCCGGTGATCCAGAGATAGCCGTCCTTGTCGCGGATGGCGCCGTCGCCGGGGAAGTAATACTTGCCGCCCCAGCGGTTCCAGTAGGTGTCCACGTAGCGCTGTTCGTCGCCGAAGATGCCCTGCGTGATGCCGGGCCAGGGCTTGCGGATGGCGAGGATACCGTGGTCGGTCTCGTTGCCGTTCTCGTCGAGGACGGCGGCGTCGACGCCGAAGAAAGGCAGCGTGGCCGAGCCGGGCTTCGTGGGCGTGCAGCCGGGCATCGGGGTGATCATGTGGCCGCCGGTCTCGGTCTGCCACCAGGTGTCGACGATCGGGCAGCGCTCGGCGCCGATGTTGCGGTGGTACCAGAGCCAGGCTTCCGGGTTGATCGGTTCGCCGACGGAGCCGAGGAGGCGCAGCGAGGAGAGGTCGTGCTTCTTCACCCACTCGTCGCCCCACTTCATGAAGGCGCGGATGGCGGTCGGGGCCGTGTAGAAGACGGAGACCTTGTGGTCCTGGATGATCTTCCAGAAGCGGCCGTAGTCCGGGGCGTCGGGCGCGCCTTCGTACATCAGCACCGAAGAACCGTTGAGGAGCGGACCGTAGACCACGTAGGTGTGGCCGGTGACCCAACCCACGTCGGCCGTGCACCAGAAGAGGTCGTCGCCGCGGAGGTCGAAGACATACTTGTTGGTCGAGTAGGCGTGGACCATGTAGCCGCCCACGCTGTGCATGATGCCCTTCGGCTTGCCGGTGGAGCCGGAAGTGTAGAGCAGGAAGAGCATCTCGTTGGCTTCCTGCTGGACCGCCTCGCACTGGTCGGTGACCTTGGCGGCGGCCTCGTGATACCAGACATCGCGGCCGGCCTGCATGGCGCAGCCCGCGTCGGGCTTGCCCGGGTGGCGCTGGAGGACGAGCACGTGGGCGCAGGTCGGGCAGTCCTTCACGCCTTCGTCGACCGTCTGCTTGAGCGGCAGGAATTTCCCGCGGCGGTAGCCGCCGTCCATCGTGATGACCGCCTTCGACTTCGCGTCGTTGACGCGGTCGCGGATGGATTCGGCCGAGAACCCGCCGAAGACGACCGAGTGGACGATGCCGAGGCGGGCGCAGGCGAGGACCGCCATCGCGAGCTCGGGGACCATCGGCATGTAGATCGCGACCGTATCGCCGCGCTGGAGGCCCATGCCCTTGAGCACGTTGGCGAAGCGGCTGACTTCGGAGAGCAGCTGGCGGTAGGTGATGCGGCGGACCTCGACGGCCTTGCCGTCGGCGGTGGGCTCGCCTTCGTAGACGATCGCGACCTTGTCACCGAGGCCCTTGGCGACCTGTGCGTCGAGGCAGTTGTAGGCGACGTTGGTCTTGCCGTCCACGAACCAGCGGAAGAACGGCTTCTTGGATTCGTCGACCACCTTCGTCCACGGCTGGAACCAGGTCAGCTCCTTGGCTTCGTCGGCCCAGAAGCCGTCGGGGTCCTGGATCGAGCGCTGGTAGAGGGCGTGATAGCCGTCCATGCCCTTGACCCGGGCTTTGGCGACGAACGCGGCGCTGGGCGGGAAGACCTGCTCGTTGGAGCCGAAGCCTTCGGCGCTGGCCTTCTTGACGTCATCGATCTCTTCGTTGGCGTCGGAGTTCTGGGGGGTGGTGGCCATGGTTTTACGTTTGGAGCGAAGGATCAGGTAGATGGAGAAAGCCACCAGGATGGCGAGCGTCAGGACGAGCCACGGGGTGTCGGAGATATCCGGGGTGCCGGGGGACTGGTCCGCGAGGAGGGCCATGGGGTGACGGGGGTAGGAATAAGAACCCAGCCGACCGTCTCAGGGCAACCAAAACGCGGAGGGGCGGCTGATTTGACCCCGTTGAGGGGGTTTGGTTCGCCTTAGAGTTCGGTCAGCAGTTCGGCGAACCCGTCGACGATCCGCGGACCCAGCCCCTCGAGGCGCGCCCGGTGCTGGTGGCCGTGGGCGGCGAGCACGCAGTCGACCCCCATGGCCGCGGCCGCCTCGGCATCGTGGGCCGTATCCCCGAAGTAGATGACGTCTTCCGGGCTTACTCCTAGGTCGGCGAGGTGCCGGCGGGCGCGGTCCTCCTTGCTGCCGGCATGGATGTCGTCGCCGCCGCAGGCTTTGCGGAAGCGACCGTCGAGTCCGTAGTGGGCGAGGGTGTCCGCGAGCAGCGTGCGTTCGTAGGCCGAGAGCACCGAGTGCGTCAGCCCGGCGGCGGAGAGTCCGGCGAGGAGCGTCTCGGCGTGGTCGTGCAGGCGGCATTCCGTCTTCCGTGCTTCGTAGGCCGCCATGAAGCGGACGGACATCGCGCGGAAGGAGGCTTCGTCGGGCGTGAAGCCGATGGCCTGGTAGACCTTGATGACCGGGAACTGGAAGATCTCGCGGTAGCGCACCGGGTCGACGGACGGATGACCGTCCTCCGCGAGCAGGCGGTTGAGGGACGCGCAGCACAGCCACGTGTCGTCGAGGAGCGTGCCGTTCCAGTCCCAGACCGCGTGGCGGTATTCGCGGAGCTTCTTACGCATGACCAGGCACGAGGCTGAAGGCCTCGACGTCGACGCCCGCGCTGCAGTGCGCGTAATCCGGGGCGCGGCCGGCGAGCGGGAAGCCGTCCCACTCCACCGGCTGTTCGCTCCAGGTGGTCAGCTGGGCGAGGCTGAGTTCGTAAGGCGTGTGATGGACCTGGCCGCGGAGCAGCCGGCCGCCGCGGACGGAGAAGAAGTTATAACGCTCGGCGAGGTGGAACAGCCGCGTGCCTGGTTCGGCGGGCGCGGGCGGCGTCAGCGCCTTCCAGGCGTAACGCGCGGCGTGCGCGAACCCTTCGCGTTGGCAGTCCATCGTCCAGCGTTCGCCGAACGGCCGATGCGTGAGGCGGGCATGCTCATAGGGCAGACCGAAGAACGTGCGGGCGATGCGTACGGCCGGGCCGCGGTCGCAGTCCAGCGACAGGAACCACACGCCCGGCTCGCCGGCGGCGTCGCGCACGTACACGCGGACGTTCAGTTCGTTGAAGTGGGAAAGCCAGGGCAGGGCGGGCAGGCCCTCGGGGCGGACGCCGAGCATGCGGAAGCCGACGATCCCTAGGTGAGTCTCGCCTTCGAAGAGGTCGGGCGTCAGGCCCGGCGGCAGGATCCGGGCGACGGCCGCGGGGTCGACGCGCCAATGCAGGAAGAAGAGCTGGTCCCAGCGCTGACGCAGCAACGCCCGGCGGTCCGGGCGGCGGCGCGCGGCGAGCAGGCGTTGGGTGGCTTCGTCCATCGGGCCACCATCTTGCACGAGCGCGGTCGCGTCAAGCGGGCGG
>JBKCKE010000148.1:0-2965 GCA_046301395.1 Verrucomicrobiota bacterium
TCGAAGAAGGCCGCGCCAAGGGTAAGGGCGACAAGGGCGGTAAGGGCAAGGGCGACAAGGGCGGCAAGAAGCCCGAAGCCAAGTAATCTTCGGATCACAGGCTCGATCAAGACCCCGGTTCGCCGGGGTCTTTTGTTTGGAGGAGGTGGAAGCGGTTAGCGGATAGCGGTTGGCGGTTGGGAACACAGTCGAGCAAAGGGAAACCGGAGACCGGATGATTGGCTGGGATCACATTTTCAGGTCTCGGGTCTCGGCCATCAGGTGCCTGGTTCGGGTGTTCAGGTTCGGGTGCGGGATTTTCCACTCAGTCCTCCATTCAGTCCTCCCTGATCGATTCAGTCATCCGTCATCTGCCATCGATCCAGTCATCTTCCCGTTTCGGGTGGCCGGTGGCAGCCCCGGGTGGCCGGTGGCGGGACTTTTGCCCTCCGTCATCGATTCAGTCATCTGTCATCGATTCAGCCCTCCATTCAGTCCTCAACTCAGTCCTCCATTTCGAGTCACCGCTATGTCGTGACGCGGTCCCGACCCTGACCGAGGCAACTAGGGCAGCACGCGGTGCTGCCCTACCTCAAGGCATGCACTCCCCCGATACTCGATACTCCATACTCGATACTCTCATTTCAGCCCCTTTTGGCCATTACTCCAATTGTTACGGAAATGTGACAGGCAGGAAACATCCCTGCGGTGGCATTACGGCGACTTGCCTCAGCTCTGCCCACATTATCTAACCCAGTCAGCCCAAGGCACGCCTCGGGCTCATTTCCTGCACCCAAATCCGATTGTTACAAATGTTACAGACTCGCAAACTTCTCATGCTCGCGGCCGCCCTGACCGTCACGCAAGTCACCGCGCAGGACAAGCCTGCCGCCGCCCCCAAGCCGGCGGCTGAGCAGTCCCTGAAGGAGCGCTTCGAGAACCTAGGTCTGATCTACAAGGACAAGAAGAACCCCGGCCTGCAGGAGCTGTGGGTGCTCGGCCGCTATCACGGACATTATCACGACAACGACGGCAGCCACGGACAGGATTCCGGTTTCGAGAGCCGCCGCGTCCGCCTCGGCTTCCAAGCCACGATGTTCGATCGCCTGACCGTGCACGCGCAGGCGATCAGCGGCAGCGATTTCGAACCGGCCTACAACGGCTTCACCGAACTCTGGCTCCGCTGGCAGTTCGCGGAATCCCTCAACCTCACCGTCGGACAGCAGAAGCACCGCTTCACACACGACCGCAACGTGTCGAGCCGCTACATGAGCTTCATGGAGCGCTCGATGTTCACGAACATGATGGGCCTCGATTACACCCCGGCCGTCACGCTGTCGGGGCGGATCGACAAGCTGGATTACTACGCCGGCGTCTTCTCGAATTCCGCCGGCACCGACATGTGGCAGTCCTTCACGGAACTGGACTCGGGCTCTTCCTTCCTCGCGGCCGTGACCTATGACCTCGGCCATTTCCTCGGCGCCGAGACGGCGTCCTTCTACGGCGGCTACCTGCACAGCGAAGCCCACGCCAACGCGACCAACCTGACGCGGTTCGACGACGCCCTCGCCGGCGCGCTCATCTTCACGGACGGTCCGGCGGCGTTCGTCGCCGAACTCACGGCCGGCTTCGGCGGCGCCCGCGGGGACGCCATCGGCCTCAACCTCCAGCCCAGCTATTTCCTCACCGACACCCTCGAAGTCGTCAGCCGCTACCAGATCGCCAGCTCCAGCCAGGCGACGGGCCTCAGCAGCCAGCGCCGCTACGAACGCCTCGCAGGCATGGGCAATGGCGACGCCTACCAGGCGGTCTATCTCGGCCTCAACCATTACATCGCCGGCCACCGCCTCAAGCTCCTGACCGGCATGGAATACGCACGCATGAATCAGCGCGACTCCTTCATGGTCTGGGCCGGCATCCGCATGTTCTTCGGCCCGCATTCCAACGCTCCGTACCCGGGCAATAAATTACTTAAGGGAAGGTGGTGAGGATGGGGTAACGGATGGCTGAATCGATGGCGGATGACAGATGACTGGATCGATTAAAAGACACCGAAAGGGCTTTGGGCTAGGGCTGGGGCTAGTTAAGTTGATTGGTTGACCCGTTGGCCGGTTGGCCAGGAAGGCAGCCACTTGTCATCCGTCATCGATCCAGTCATCGTTTCGGGTGGCGGGTGGCAGGTGGCGGGAAATCTGCCCTCTGTCATCTGCCATCGATTCAGCCCTCTGTCATCGATTCAGCCATCAATTCTGCACCGCTATGTCGTGACGCGGTCCCGACCCTACCCGAGGCAACTAGGGCAGCACGCGGTGCTGCCCCTACCTCAAGGCATGCACTCCCCCGATACTCGATACTCCATACTCTCATCATTCCCATCCGCCAACCGCTATCCGCCAAAACCTTTTTCGCCCCCCGGTGTTCTACCCGCATGCGCCTCCCTGCCCTGCTCCTCGCCCTGCTCGCATTGCTCCCGCTCTTCGCCGCTGAGTAAAAGAAGCCCACGGAGCCCGTGACCAAGCCGGTCGAAAAGCCGCAACCGGCGTTAAAAAAGAAGAAAGGCATTGATGCCCCGGAGATCCCGGCCGGCGTCTCGCTCGTGGACGGCGTCAAACTCCAGGAAGCCTGGTTGAAGGCGGAGACCGACGAAGAATTCAAAGCCGCCGTGGCCAAACTCGGCGGCGCCGGTGAGAAGCCGAAAAAGAGTAAGGGCGAGAAGAAGGAAGGAGGCGCCCGCGACGCCAAAGAGGCCCGCGAAGCCATCGACGCCGCGCGCGTGAAGGCGATGCAGAAAGCCGAGCCCAGCCTCAAGATCGACGTCATCCGCGATTACGTCGCTTCGACCCACCAGAAGAAGTCCGACGTCGCGGGTAAGCCGAAGAAGAAGTGAGAAGGCAGCGTAGCTGCCGCCGAGACGATGGCTGAGTCGATGACAGATGACAGAGGGCAGATTGACTAGGGTGCCCGTTTTCAGGTCTCGGGTCTCGGC
>JBKCKE010000149.1:0-4587 GCA_046301395.1 Verrucomicrobiota bacterium
CTACCAACGAACACGCATATGAAGCACATCCTCCCGATCCTCACCCTCACGACCCTTGCTGCCGCTGCCTCTGCCCAGAGCGCCGCTGCCGCTGGTCTCTCCTACAACCGCGCTGGCCTCAGCTACAACACCGACGCCGCCGCTGGCGACAACGGCTACTCCCTCTCGGTCGAAGCCCTCGTTGGCTCCTCGAACGTCTGGGTTGGCGCCTCTGCCGACCTCAACACGGCTGGTGAAGACGAAGTCGTCGTTGGCTACCTCTTCAAGAACGTCATCGCCGGCATCGACGCCACCGCCTTCGTTGGCTCCAACGACGGCTACGGCATCATCGCCCGCCGCTCCCTGAACGAAGTCGTCGCCGGTCTCGAAGGCCGCATCGTCTGGTCCCAGAACGGTGGCTCCAACACCGACTCCTTCGTCTACGAGCTCGCCTACAACGTGAACTCGAAGTACCAGGTCGCCGTCTCGATCGCTGACGAAACCGGCGCCGACGAAGAGCTCTCCGTCACCGTTCGCTACAACTTCTAATCTTCGGATTAGAGGCTGACCTAAGGGCCCCGGCAACGGGGCCCTTTTTGTTGCCCGAGTATCCCGATTACTCGGCTTATTTGGCTTCGACGTGCACAGTGACCCGCATCTCGCGGTCGCCACCCCCCCAAGAACTCCCGCTGACTGGGGTGGCGTCGCGATAATCGCGCCCCACGGCCGAGGCCACGTAGGCCTCATGGATGACTTTGCGGTTGGTCGGATCGACCCCTAGCCAGCCGTAGCCCGGCAGCCAGACCTCGCTCCAGGCATGGGAAGCGTGGCTGCCGATGACGTCCCCGCGCTTGGCATCGTAGACATAACCGCAGACATAACGGGCCGGGATGCCGATGGAGCGGCACAGGGCCAGTAGGAGATGGGCGTAGTCCTGGCAGACC
This sequence comes from Verrucomicrobiota bacterium, assembly GCA_046301395.1. Taxonomy (GTDB): domain Bacteria; phylum Verrucomicrobiota; class Verrucomicrobiia; order Opitutales; family UBA953; genus UBA953. The sequence goes on from JBKCKE010000149.1 coordinate 924, forward strand.
CCTTCAGGCTTGGCGAAGAATTCCTCGGTATTCGTGCCAATGTGGGTCGCCCCGGGCACATAGCGGCAGGTGGCATGGATATAGTCCATGAGCCCGATGATCACCGAGAACACGTCACCGCGGTCTTTTTCGACGTCCACGGCCGCTCGCCAGATCGCCGGCGTGATGCGCACGGGCCCGTCGGAAAGGAGATAGGGCTGGAAGCTCTCGATGACGTCTTCGGCCCGCACCGCCGTCAGCGGGATATCGGTCGGGATGGCCGCAACGGGCGTCGCGAGGGTCTCGACCACGCTGGAGACATCGATCACGAGCTCTTTGTGGGGTTCCTCGACCTCGAAGAGGTGCACCGAATTCCGGTAGAGATCCGGATATCGGCGCATCCGGACGGCGGGCAGCACGCGGACCAGATGCAGGCCGAGCTTCTGGCGCAGGTTGGTGAGCGGAGTGACGCGGAGTTCGTTGGTGTTGTTGCGGACGGGCAGGGCGTAGCGGTATTCGGTGCGGTGGAGGATGCGGAGCTTCATGGTCGCGACGCGCCTTACTGCTGCTGTTGCTGCTGCTGTTCGCGCTGCCAGTCGGAGAGCGATTCGGGTCGGGTCCCGCGTGGGAAATGCCGATCCACCTCGCCGGGCAGGAGCACGTAACTTTCGAAGACCGCCTGGCCGGCGGCGTTGAGTTGCACCTGAAGTTCGTCGATGTAGGCGTGTAATCCGCGGGCCATCACCTCCGGCGGTCCGGCGAAGCTCAGCCGGGCCAGCAGGGCGCCGGTGATCTTCTCGCAGGGGTTGGAATAACGGCCCGTCGGCGTCCCGGAGATGTCGTGGAGCACTTCGTCGGCCCGACGGATGCAATGCCGGACCGAGCGGGGGAACTCGTTGGAGAACAGGAGCAGGTCGACGACCCCTTCGACGCTGATTTCGCCGCCATGGACGCGGCGATAGCCGGCATGGGCGCTGCAGGCGCGTAAGACCGCGCCCCACTGGAGCGATTCCAGCGCCGAATCGACCGTGGAGGGCTGCGTCTGGGAGCGGATATCGAGGAAGCGGCTCGTCATGTCGGCCCGCTCGAGGAGACGGCCTAGCTGCAGGAAGTTCCACCCCTCGTCGCGGGTGAGCGTCGCGTCGGTGATGCCATCGAAGAGCATCGAGGAGGAGATGATCTTCTCGTAGTAGGCCTGCGGGAAGCGTTCGAGCAGCTCGAGGCCCTCGGGGGAGGTCACGAAGAGGTTGAGCGCGTTGATCTCCGACCACATCTCGTCGGAAATCTTGTCACGGACCGAGCGGGCGTTCTCGCGCGCCTGCCGGATGCAGGAAAGGATCGAGTCGGGGTTGCGGAGGTCGAGGGTCAGGAAGCGAGCGACGTCGCCGATCTGCGGGTTCGGGTAGAGGGAGCGAAAGGCGCCTTCCATCGCGGTGGCCGCCAGGACCGGCGTCCAGTATTCGTGCGCGCTCCCTCGGCCGAGGGTCTCGTCATCGAGCAGCATCTCCTCCGAGACGCGCACCAGACGCGCCAGGTTCTCGGCCCGTTCCATCTGACGGGACATCCAGTATTGGTGGTCGGCGACCCTTGAGAGCATCATGATCGTAGGTCAGGCCGCGAGGACCCAGGTGTCTTTGCTGCCGCCGCCCTGCGACGAGTTGACCACGAGCGAACCCCGCGTGAGGGCGACGCGGGTGAGGCCGCCGGGCAGCACCTTGACCGTGTCGCCCCAGAGCACGAAGGGGCGGAGGTCGACGTGCCGTCCTTCGAGGCCTCCGTCCACGAGGGTGGGGTGCTGGGAGAAATTCACCACGGGCTGGGCGATGTAATTGCGCGGATGACGGGAGACCTTGTCGTGGAACTCGGCCAACTGGGCCTGGGTCGCGACCGGTCCGATGAGCATGCCGTAGCCGCCGCTTTCGTTGGCGGCTTTCACGACGAGCTTCGGCAGGTTCTCGAGGATATATTTCTTATCGCTGTCGCGCCAGGCGAGGTAGGTCGGGACCTGGTCGAGGATCGGCTCCTGGCAGAGGTAATAGCGGATCATGTCCGGCACGTAGGCGTAGGTGACCTTGTCGTCGGCCACGCCCGTACCGATGGCGTTGGCGAGGGCCACGTTGCCGCGACGGACGGCGTCGACCAGGCCCGGGACGCCGAGGCAGGAGTCCTTGCGGAAGACCTGCGGGTCGAGGAAATCGTCATCGATGCGCCGATAGATCACGTCGACCTGGCGCAGGCCCCGCGTGGTCCGCATGTAGACGAACCCGTCGAGGGCGATGAGGTCACGCCCCTCGACGATCTCGATGCTCATCTGGCGGGCCAGGAAGGAGTGTTCGAAGTAGGCGCTGTTATGGACGCCCGGGGTGAGCAGGACCACGTTCGGATTCGGGTTCTCGCGGGGCGCGACATGCCGGAGCGTGGCGAGCAGGTCGGCGGGATAGGTGTCGACCGGACGTACGCCGCTGGCGCCGAAGAGCTGGGGGAAGACGCGCTTCATCGCGGCCCGGTTTTCGAGCACATACGAGACGCCGGAAGGGCAGCGGCCGTTGTCTTCGAGGACGAGGTAACGCCCGTCACGGTCGCGGATGAGGTCCGTGCCGCAGACGTGGATATAGGCGTCCTTGGGTACCGAGACCCCCACGAACTCCGGGCGATAGTGGGAGGCGCCGAAGACGACCTCCGGCGGGATGACCCCGTCCTTGATGATACGCTGCTCGTGGTAGACGTCGTAGAGGAAGAGATTCAACGCCGTGATACGTTGCACCAGGCCCGCTTCGATCTGCTCCCACTCGCCCGCCGGGATGACCCGCGGAAAAGGGTCGAAGGGGAAGACCCGCTCCGTCCCCTTGTCGTCGCCGTAGACCGTGAAGGTGATGCCTTGCTTAAGGAACAGCAGCTCGAGGCTGCGGAGTTTCTGGTTGAGTTCTTCGTTACCGAGCCCTGACAGTTTGTCGGCCACGCCGCGGTAGTAGGGACGAATCTTGCCATGCTCATCGACGAGTTCGTCGAAGAGGTCAGCCCCTTTGTAGTCGGACAGGATCATGCCTAGAAGTAAGCAAGACCCCTGCCATCCCGAGGACGGCGGGAGGATGGTCAAAAACCTCAGGACCGGAGGGCTAACTTAGGCACCGCCTGCCAAAAACAGGCAGGTCAGAGGCCTTCGCGCTCGATTCGGCCCTTGGGCGGAGAAGGGTTGATGCCCTTGGAGCGGAAGAATTCACCGAGTACTTCGGAGCGGGCCGCGGCGAGTTGGTTCTTCCGGACGTCTTCCGGGGTCAGCAGCTTCTGACGCTCGGTCATGATGCGGCGAAGCTGCATCAGGGCGGACTGCTGGAGCTGACGGACGCGTTCGCGGGTGAGCTTAAAGCGCTCGCCGACCTCCTCGAGCGTGAGCGGACTTTCGCCGTTCAGGCCGAAACGGTGGGTCAGGATCTCGGCCTCGCGAGGCTCGAGGGCGGAGAGCATCTCGCCGATCTCATCGTTGTCGGACTTGCCGCGCAGCGTCTCGAAGGGCGTGCGCTCCGACTCGTCCTTGACCAGGTCGCCTAAGGTGGCGTCGCCTTCTTCGCCGACGGGCTGGTCGAGCGAGGCCGCGCGGTTTGCGACCGATTTCATATGGACGACTTTCGCGAGCGGGATCTCCATCGCCATCGCGATCTCTTCGTTATGCGGCTCGCGGCCGAGT
>JBKCKE010000150.1:0-3192 GCA_046301395.1 Verrucomicrobiota bacterium
TCCTCGCCTGGGCCGAAGCCAAGGGCCGCAAGCTTTCCACGAACGACATCGAGATCTGGAACGGCTTCATGACCAAGCGCGGCTGGCGCGACGAAGCCAACGAAGTGCTCGTCCGTCGCCTCAAGGAGAACGGCCTGACCGTCGACGCCGGCGTGGACACGATGTTCGACTATATCGAGGTCGACGAAGGCCGGACGGCGCGAAAAGCGGCGCTTTAAGGCCGGTTTGCTAGATTAACCTTATAATTAGGGGTTGAGAGGGGAGGCGGCCGGCCCAAGGCTGAACCTCCCCTTTTTACGAACCGTATCCTCCCGGGTACTCCTTCGCCTTGCGTCGACTCCTCACATCATCGCCCCGTTCCGCGGGGAACGGCCTCCGGGCCGGGGAGGGACGCGCATGACCTTGGCCTTGGTCCTCGCGGAAGCCGCGGCGCAGGCCGCCCCGGTCAAGGGTGTGGCGGCGGTAGCCAACAACTTCCAACTGGCGCTGCTGGCGTTCAAGTCCGGTGGCTGGATCGTCGCCCTCATCGGTGCCGCCGCGATGGTCGGAAGACTCCTCGTCGACGAAGCCGCCGACGCCAGCTGGCAGCGTTCGCTCCGCCACGTGCTCGCCGCCGCGATCTTCGCGGTCATCGCCTACTTCGTCATGTTCCAGTGGGAACTGTCCTCGCTCAATAAGGCGATCGTCCAAGGCCTCTGCGGCGCCGTCGCCCCGGAGCTCGTCGACTGGATTACTTCGAACATCCGCCGTAAGCTCGGTTACAAGGACAAGCAGAAGACCCCTGCCTGGAAGAATCTCTTTTCGCGGAAGAAGAAGCCGAAGCGCCGTCGCCGGCCCGGCGCCGTCGCGAAGAAGGCCGCCCCGGCCAAGGCTCCGGCCAAGCAGGCCGCTCCCAAGAAGGGCGCGAAGAAGCCCGCCGCCAAGACGGCGCCGGCGAAGAAGGCTCCCGCCAAGAAGCCACGAGCCCCGAAGCCCGCCGCACCCAAGCCGGACGACGGCCAAGCCACCCTCAACCTTTAAACAAAAAACGTCATGTGCGCCCAGCGTAGCCGCGGTCGATCCGCCAAGAACAACCTCATCCAAGCCGAGATCGGCATCGTCGGCATGGCCGTCGTGACGCTCCTCGTCTCGCTGGCCGGCCTTTGGTTCAGCCATGAGCTCAAGGGCACCACCGAGCGCGTCCGCACGACGACCCTCAGCGTGCAGGCTTCCGTCGAGGCTTATAAGTCGGCCATGAAGTCGGCCGAGACTTCGGTCGTGCTGCTCACGGACGAAGGTACGAAGTCCGATAACAAGAACGTCGAAGTCACCGCGAACAACGCGACCGCCGCGCTGGTGCTGGCCGAACGCGACACGAAGGAATCCGTCAAGCTGCTGGACCAGGTGATCGAGCTGCTCGCCACTTACGAGACCGTGACGGTCACGTTCGGCGCTTCGGCCTTCATCTTCGCGCTGTTCGTGGCGATTCGTCGCTTCCGCATGTGAGCGGGCCGGCGGCTCAGGCGAAGTGACCGAAGCCGCGGACCTTGATCGGTTCGCCGTCCGCCGCATCGCGGGCCAAGCCCGTGCCGGCTTCGACCGTGCCCAGGCGCGTGAGCGGCGTGAGCGGGAAGGCTTTGCGGAAGGAGGCTTCGAGCAGGTCGGCGCGGTCGGCGCTGACCGCGAACAGGAGCTCGTAGTCCTCACCGTCCTGCAGGGCGTGTTCGAGGACCGGCTTGCCGTCGGACTTCGCGAGGGATTTCGCGGCGTCGGAGACCGGCAGGGAGGCCACGTCGATGCGGGCGTCGAGCTTCGGTCCCAGCAGTCCGGGCAGGTCTTTGGCTAGGCCGTCGGAAAGGTCGGTGCAGGCCGTCACTTCGCCGTGACCGCAGAGCCATTCGCCTTCGGCGAGACGCGGAGCGAAATCGAGATGCTTGCCGTAGAGCGAGCCACCGAGCTGACCCGTCACGAAGAGCGCGTCGCCGGGGGCGGCGGTCTTGCGGGTCAGGATACGGTGGGCGAAGCCTTGGACCGCGAGCGTACCGAGGAACGAACCGTGGGCGCCGCGGCAGATGTCGCCGCCGACGATGCGGAGGCCGGCTTTGGCGGCGGCGCGTCCGGCGCCATGGGCGAAGTCGGTCAGCCACGTCGCATCGACGTCCGGTCCGATCACCAGCGACAGCAGGGCATCGGAGGGCACGGCGCCCGCCGCGGCCAGGTCGCTCAGATTGCGGTTCACCAGCTTGGCGCCGGCGCGGATGCCGTCGCAGGCCGCGTCGAAGTGGCGTCCGAGGATCACCGAATCGATCGTGCTGGCGCGGATGGAGCGGCCGCCCGTCGTCGGGAGGTGGGCGCAATCACCGCCGGGACCTTCCGGAAAGGCCGGGGCGGCGTCGGCGAGGGACTGCACCACGCGCCGGATGATTTCCTCCTCGGTTAGTTTCGCGACCGAGCGGTCCGCCAGAGTCGTGAGGGCGCCCATGGCTTCAGAGCGTGGAGGCGGCGGGCGCCAGTTTCAACCAAGCGAGGTTCCAGCCGTTGAAGCACGCATGGGCGGCCATGCACGTCAGCAGGCCGTAGCGGTCGCGGACCAGGCACATGAAGGCGCCGAAGCCGAAGAGCGGCAGTGCGGCGGAAGGGCTCTGATGGGCCGCGCTGAAGATCACGCCCGTGAGGCAGGCCGCGATCCAGCGTTCGTGGCGTGCGGAGCCCGTGACGAACAGGCGGCGCAGGCCGGGGTAGAGCATGCCGCGGAAGGCGAGTTCCTCCATGACCGGGGCGCCGATGGTGACGGCGAAGATGATCGTGACGAAGCGCCAGCTATCGACGTCCGTCTTGAGCACCGAGTCGACGATGTCCTGCGGCGCGTCCACCGGGGGTTCGCCGGCCAGGCCGTGCTGGAAGAGTTGCGTCCACCCGACGTGCACTCCTTTCCAGACCGCCGTGAAGGCCAGGCCGAGTCCGAAGAGGATCAGCAGCGCCAGCTGGTGGCGGGAGAACCTGAGGGCGGGGGCCGCGCGACGCAACGGGCTCTCGCCGGGTTCGGCCGCGGCGACGTCCGGGGCCCAGCGCAACGTCTCCGGGACGAGCATGCCCATCGCGATCATCGATAGCGCGGCGGCGGACTGACCGATGAAGGCCGCCGTGAACATGTGGGCTTGGGCGATGCCGAAGTGCGAGGAGAACGCCTGGGCCGCGGCGGCGAGGACGAAC
>JBKCKE010000151.1:0-6117 GCA_046301395.1 Verrucomicrobiota bacterium
TCAGGCAGACGACCAAGACGATGAGCAGAAGCGTGGTCGCGAAGACCATCGGGCGGGCCGCGTCGGAGTCGGGCGACTGGAAGCCGAGGTCATACACGTGGAAGCCGAGGTGCATGAACTTACGGTCCATGTGCAGGAACGGGGCGGAGCCGTCGAAAGGCAGGGTCGGGGCGAGCTTCACGACGCCCACGAGCATGAGCGGAGCGACCTCCCCTGCCCCACGGGCCATGGCGAGGATGACGCCGGTCAGGATACCAGGCGCGGAGGCCGGCAGAAGGATGTCGCGGATGGTCTGCCACTTCGAGGCACCGGTGGCCAAGGAGGCCTCGCGCATGCCGCGCGGGACCGCCGCCAAGGCTTCTTCGGTGGCCACGATGACGACCGGCAAGGTCATCAGGGCGAGCGTGAGCGAGCACCAGAGCAGGCCGCCCGTCCCGAAGACCGGGGTGTTGTTGTTATACTTCAGCTGGTCGGCGAAGAACAGCTGGTCGATCGAGCCGCCGAGGACGTAGACGAAGAAGCCGAGGCCGAAGACGCCGAAGACGATCGAGGGCACGCCGGCGAGGTTGTTGACGCTGATGCGCACGATGCGCAGGACGGCGCCCTGCTGGGCGTATTCGCGGAGGTAGATGGCGGTGATCACGCCGAAGGGCGTGACCAGCAGGCTCATGAAGACCGTCATGACCAGCGTGCCGAAGATAGCCGGCATCAGGCCGCCCTCGGTGTTGGCCTCGCGAGGCTCGTCGAAGATGAACTCCCCGAGACGGGAGGCGAAGAGCTTCACGCGGCCCCAGGTATCGAGACGGTTCGGGAACCAGGCGCGGATGACCTGCGTGAGCGGCACGACGACCTCGCGTCCGGCGGCGTCCTGCGAGACGAGCGAGGCGACCGCGCCACCGGCGACGACCTTCTTGGCCTCTTCCTGCAAGGCCGCGAAACGACCGTCGAGGCCGGCGATCTCCTTCTGCAGAGCGGCGACCTCATCGGTGATCTTGAGGTCCTCGGCCCGGCGCAGCGCCACGCGGGCCTTGTCCATCGCGGCGTTGACGTCGCCGATGCGGTGGCGGTTGATCTCGATGAGCTTCTCGCGCACGGCGGCGGCGGCGGCGACTTCGACTTGGAAGGCCGCTTCGAAAGCGGGGTCGGTCGCGGGGATGACCTTGCCATCAGACTTGCGCAGGGACTGCGGGCGGACGAAGGCCGGGCCGTTCTCGACGCGCTCCAGGCCGAGGACGTCGGCCGGGAAGGTCTCGCCCTTGATCTTGGCTTCGTCGACCCAGAGATAGGAGTTGCCGTTCAGTTCACGGAGGCCGACCTGGTACTGGCGTTCGTAGCGAGGCTGGTCGGCGGAAGAACCCGCACGAATCCGCCGCTGGGCGAGCTGACCGATCAGGACGCGACCGTCGTCGACCTGCGCGACGGGTACGGGCGGAGCCCAGAAGACCGTGGCTCCATTCATCAGGACTAGAGCGAGCAGGCCGATGACCATACCCAGACCGATGATCAGGCCCAGGCCACTGAACCAGACCCAGGCTTCGCCCCGGGGAGTGCTGCTATCGGAAGAGGAAGGCATGTTCAGACGACTTTATAGCGCTCACGGAGGCGCTGGCGGAGCACTTCCGCGAGGGTATTGATCACGAAGGTGAGCAGGAAGAGGCAGCAGGCGCCGAGGAAGAGCGCGCGGTAATGCGTGTGGCCGGCGGCGGCCTCGGGCAGCTCCACGGCGATGTTGGCGGAAAGCGTCCGCATGCCGCTGAACGGATTGGTATCCATGACCGCGGTATTACCGGTAGCCATGACGACGATCATCGTCTCGCCGATCGCGCGTCCGAAGCCGATCATCACCGCCGAGACGATGCCGGAGATGGCGGTCGGGACGACGACGCTCCAGACCGTCTGCCAGCGGCTGGCGCCGAGAGCGAGCGAGCCGGAGACGAGCGAGTTAGGGACGTTGGAGAGAGCGTCCTCGGCGATCGTGAAGACGATCGGGATGACGGCGAAACCCATCACGAAGCCGACGACGAGGGAATTGCGGGAGTCATACGTCTCACCGGTCGTCTGGCGCCACCACTCACGGAAGTCCGCGATCGGCATGCCGGTGGCGCTGTCCTTGACGGTGAAGCACAACGACTCGATCGCTGGACCAGCCTGCCAGGCGCCCCAGGCGCAAAGGGCGAGGAAAGGCATCAGCCAGAGGAATTCCATGCCCGGACGAACCTGACGGCGCACCGGCTGCGGCAGGACCGACCAGAGGTAGCCGGCGAAGAGCGCGGCCGGCGCCAGGATACCGATGGCACAGAAGAGCGAGACCAGCCGAGGGTCGACCAGCGGCGCGAGCCAGAGGCCGGCGAGGAAGCCCAGCACGACGGAAGGCAGCGAGGCCATGACCTCCATGACCGGCTTGACGACCTGGCGGTATTCGGGACGTAGGAACTGGGAGACGTAGACGGCCGCGGTGAGCGCAATCGGCAGGGCGAAGAGTAAGGCGTAGAAGGTGCCCTTCACGGTGCCGTAGAAGAGCGGGACGAGCGAATACTTGGGCTCGAACTCGTCGGAGCCCGCGCTCGACTGCCATGAGTAAGCGGGGCCGGTGGCGCCCTCATACCAGATCTTGCCGAAGAAGGTCTTCCACGAGGATTCCGGGTGATGATCGACGACGCTCCAGCGATGAAGCTTACCGTCGGCGGACAACGCCGTGAAGCGGTCGTAGTTACCGGCGAACGCCACCTGGCGGAGCGCGCCGGACGGGGCTTCACCGTCCCAGCGGACCGTGCCGGTCGTCATGTTCGTCAGCTGCAAGCGCCCGGCGGCGACGGCGAGATAGCACTTGTTCGATTCGGCCGCGTAGATGCCCTGCCCTGCCCCGGCAAGCTTCTCACCGTCGTGGATCTTACCCCAGCGTCGCAGGCTCTTGCCGTCGGGCTGGAGCTGCGGATACATCGACCAGACCTGCTGGGCGCCGGCCTTATCGACGAAGACCACCGAGACGTTGCCGAAGATCAGACCGGCCGAAGCGACCGACGGATCAGCCGAATCCTTGAACGGGACGAAAGACTGCAGGAACGAAAACGTCGTGCCGTCGTCGGCATAGGTGCGCACCTCGCCGGAACGACCGACGACGATCATCGATTCGGCGGTGGACGGCAGGAGCACCTGCTCGACCGAAGCGGCATCGGCCGCGACGACGAAGGGCGGACTCACGGTCACCTTGCCGCGGCCGCCGAGGCCTTTGCGTTCGGTCAGACGGACCGCGGTCAGGAGCGGCTTACCGGCGTCTTCCTGACGCACGAGCATGAGTCGTGACTGCGGGCCCTTGGCGTTCCAGACATCGAGACAAGGCAGGCTGGCGCGGCCGATCGCGACCGGCTCCAGCGCGGTGACGACCGGTTCGACGGTGCGCTTGCCGGCGTCATCGAAGGTCGAGCGGTAGACGACTCGGACCTCCTGGACGGAGCCGTCGGAGAGACCCAGGAAGACCAGTCCGGTGCGAGGATAGCTACGGACCGCCGTGACGCGAAGGGCGCCGAGCGAAGGCGCCCAGTCGAGGACCTTGGCCCCGTCCTTGGATCGCAGGCAAAGGATCGAACCGTCGCGGCGGACGACGAACGGAAGATCGCCGTATTCGTCTTCACCGAAAGCGACCGTATCGGCCGGCACGGAGAGCGAACTCACCGGCGTGACCTCGGCCCCTACGAAGAGCGGGAAGACCTGGACGATCAGGAACGCCAGCATCCCGAAGACCGCGAGTACCACGCCGACGCCGCCGAAGCGGATCAGCCGGCCCATCCACCGGTCGACCGCGAGCGTGAGCGGACTCACCGTGAAGCGGGCTTCAGGCGCGGCGTCGGGCGCCGGCTTTGGGTCAGAAGTTGCCATCGGGTGACGGTCGGGTGTCGGGATTCCTAATAAAGGGTAAGGCGGGGAGACCCCGCCTTGGGAGGACCCGAGACCGTATCGCCACGCTTTGCAGACCGACCCCGGAGGGCGTGGTGGCGGCGATACGGCTTCGAGACCAAGCTTATTCGGCGCTATAGTACTTCAGCGAGGCGCGGCCTTCGTCAGCGACGTCGGCGGGCAGCGGGAAGTAGCCGTCCTTGATGACGATCTCCTGGCCCTGCTTCGAGAGGACGAAGGTGATGAACTCGCTGGTCAGCTTGTCCATGGGCTTGGAGGGAGCCTTGTTGACGTAGACGTAGAGATAGCGGGACAGCGGGTAGGTGCCGCTGAGGCAGTTGGCGTAGTTGGGCTCAACGTAGTTACCGCTGTCATCGGAGGACAGAGGGAGGGCGCGGACGCCGGAGGTGGCGTAGCCGATGCCCGAGTAACCGACGGCGCCGACGTCGGCCGCGATGCCCTGGACGACGGACGAGGAGCCCGGCTGTTCCTTAACGGTGTCCTTGAAGTCACCGGTCTTGAGGGCGACTTCCTTGAAGAAGCCGTAGGTACCGGAAGCGGAGTTACGACCGAAGGCCGAGACGGTCTTGCCGGCGAGGGCGCCCTTCTGGCCGAGATCACCCCAGGTGACGACGTCCTGGCCGCCGCGCTTGCGGGTCGAGGCGAAGATGCCGTCGACCTGCTTGAGGGAGAGACCCTTGATGGCGTTGTCCTTGTGGACGAAGACGGCGAGGGCGTCGATGGCGACGGCGACCCTGGTCGGCTTGTGGCCGAACTTGGCGGCGAAGGCGGCGATCTCGGTGGACTTCATCTCGCGGCTCATCGGGCCGACCTGAGCGACACCGGAAGCGAGGGCGACCGGAGCGGTGCCCGAGCCCTTGCCTTCGACCTGGATCTTCACGTTGGGGTACTGAGCCTTGAAGCCTTCGCTCCAGAAGGTCATCAGGTTGTTCAGCGTGTCGGAACCCACGGAGTTGAGGTTACCCGAAACACCGGAGGTCACGGCGTAAGCCGGGATCTTCGGGTCGACGGTGACCGCGTCAGCGGCCTGGGCGGTGACGGCAGTCGCCGTGAGGGCGACCAGCGCGAGGGACTTGAGGATGGTGTGCATGTGGTGGAAAGCACCGACATCATCCCATACGATTGTTACGAACCCGTGTCGGAGGGGTGTTTCTTCGGTGATAGGCAACCACCCACTAAAACACCCCTTTCAGGGCCTAAAAACCCGCTTAATCGAGGTATTCCTTCAGAATCTGGGCCGCCCGGGCCTCGGCCTCGGCGACCGGGAGGCCCCCTTTGACCCCCGGACGCTTATGTCCGGCCTGCTTAAGCCAGGCATCCCGCAGCGTGGCGGAGCTCTCGCGGAGCAGCTTGAGCTTCTCCCCTTCGGCGAAGGCCACGTCCGCCTTCCACTTCATCATCGGAGCGAGCGACTGCCACACGGCCTGCGCCATGAAGAGATGACCCTGCTCACCGGGGTGAAGATTATCTTTTGCGTAGATGAAAGTCGGATCGGCCTTCTTCGCCGCGGCGACGGCCTGATGCAGCAGATGATGGATGTCGATGACCTGCCAGCCGGCGGCGCGCTGCGCGACGAGCCAAGCGCCATAGGCTTCCATCACGCCGTCGTAATTGATCGCATCCTTCGGGCGATTATCCGGCGCGTACAGCGGCGGCGTGACCATGACGATCTGCGCGCCGGCGCGGATGCACGCGAGGCGGAGCTTGATGACGCCCTCTTGGAAAGCGAGCTGCCGTTGCGCGTCGAGGGGCTGATAGATGCCGTCGTTGATGCCGTAGCAGGCGACGACGAGCGTCGGCTTGAATTCAGCGAGCACGCGACCGAGACGTTCATGCAGGTCCGGACGCGGGAACGCGCCGCCGGCATGACCGGGTTCGGAGAGGCCGGAAGTCGTCTCGCTCGAGAGCCCCATGTTCACGATCGTCGCCCGGGCCATCCCCTTCTGCGCGCGAATCGCCGACTCGACATAGACCGTCCAGTTGCCGCCGTAAGTGATGCTATCGCCGAGGAAGAGGATGCGCGGCTCCTGCTTGTCAGCGCGGGCTTGCGCGGTGAACAGGACCAGGAGGACGAGCAAAAGGCGTGGCATACCCCTCACACTGAAGTTTCGGCTGGGCCGATTAAAGCGGATTAAGGGACGAGTTATTAACGGACCGGACACTTCCGCCTTCTCCCGGAGGGCGGACGGAGTATCGTCCGCT
>JBKCKE010000152.1:0-4504 GCA_046301395.1 Verrucomicrobiota bacterium
GGCTTACCCAGCCGCTAAGCGCTTAAACCAGATTGCGAGGACTGAATAGAGAAAGGAACAGGGGAAATCAGCCCTGGTATCTTTTCAATTCAGTCCTCTATACAGTCCTCCACTCAGCGATCCGCGCAGTCCTCCATTGCCGGTTTTTTCCAACCGCTAACCGCCAACCGCTAGCCGCTACTACCTAGCGTTCCCGTCAAACGTCAGCCTCATCCCCTTCGGGGCGTCGGCGCGGATCTTGCCGTTCTCGTAGACGCAGACGCCGTTGACGAAGGTGCGTTCGATGCTGCTGCCGAAGGTGTGGCCTTCGAAGGGCGACCAGCCGCACTGGTAGAGCAGGCCGGGCTTGGTCACGGGCTGGGGCTTGGCGGGATCGACGACCACGAGGTCGGCCCAGTAGCCTTCGCGGATGAAGCCGCGCTTCTCGACGCCGAAGAGGATCGCCGGCGCATGGCAGGCTCGCTGGATGGCGGTCTCGAGCGTGAACGCTCCTTGGCGGGCGAGTTCGACGAGGATGAGCAGCGAATGCTGGATGAGCGGCAGGCCGGACGGGGCCTTGAAGTAGGTCTGCGATTTCTCGTCCCAGGTGTGCGGGGCGTGGTCGGTCGCGATGACGTCGATGACGCCCGAGGCCACGGCGGCGCGGACGGCGTCACGGTCGGCGGCTGTCTTGATGGCGGGGTTGCACTTGATCTGGTGGCCGAGGCGGGCGTAGTCGGCGTCGGAGAACCAGAGGTGGTGCACGCAGGCTTCGGCGGTCAGGCGCTTGCCTTTGAGCGGCGCGGCGCTGAAGAGCGAGAGCTCCTTGGCGGTGGTGATATGCAGGATGTGCAGGCGGGCGTCGTGACGACGGGCAAGCTCGGCCGCCATCGAGGACGAGGCGTAGCAGGCTTCGGCGTCGCGCAGGCGCGGGTGTTCGGCGGCGGGGACGTCATCGCCCCATTTGGCCTTGGCGGCGGCTTCGGCGGCTTTGATCCGCGGGGTGTCCTCGCAGTGGGTGAGGATGATGGTCGGGGAGTGGCGGAAGATGCCCTCGAGGGTGGCGACCTGGTCGACGAGCATGTCGCCCGTGGAGGAGCCCATGAAGACCTTCACGCCGCAGACGTTGCGCGGGTCGATGCCCTTGATGGCTTCGACGTTGGAGTTGGTGGCGCCGAAGAAGAAGGAGTAGTTGGCGACCGAGGTGGCCGCGCCGATCGCATATTTCTTCGCGAGTTCCTCGTGCGTGACCGCCGGAGGATTCGTGTTCGGCATCTCCATGAACGAGGTCACGCCGCCGGCCACGGCCGCGCGAGCCTCGCTGGCGATGCAGGCCTTGTGGGTCAGGCCGGGTTCGCGGAAGTGCACCTGGTCGTCGATCAGGCCGGGGACGAGGAATTTGCCGTTCAGGTCATATTCCTGGTCGGCGCGGGTGCCGGCGGGGATGACGCCGATGCGCTCGATACGGCCGTCTCGGATGAGGACGTCGGCGTGGAAGCGACGACCCTCGTTGATGATCTCAGCGTTGCGGAGGACGACGGTGTTCATGCGTCATCCAATCAGACCTCAAGCCAGCCGACTGCAAATGGGAAAACTCGGACTTTAGGCCGTGACCTTCACCATGTCCGAAAGGTCGGCTTTCTTGACGCCTTCCGGGTTGATGTTGACCGCCGAGACACGGAACTGCGCGCCCTGCTTGTGGCTGAACTTGAGGATGAAATTGGTCACGACGAGCTTCTCCTCAGGGTAGAGCTCGGCTTTGCGGGCCACCATGGTGGTGACGAGTTCTTCGACCTGCTCGGCCGTGGCGCCGGGGAGGCTGGCCAGGCGGGTCTTGGCTTCCGCGATCTTGGCGTCGCCCTCGATGGCGGCGTTCCAGATGAGGATGGCGACGTTCATGGCGCCCTTGGCGGCGGTGTGGTTGCCGCCGGCCTGCTCAAGGATGGGCTGCGAGAAGGTGATGAGCTTGTCGGCGAAGGAGGGCTCCCGCGGGGTGCTGTCAACCGGGGTGGGTTCGGGGCGGCTGAAGTCGCGCTTGATGTCGCGGGGCTTGTTGTTGCCGAAGGCACCGGTGGTCCGGCGGCGAGAATGGGGGGAGGCCATTGGAAAGGGGAGGCCTCCAAGGGAAACCCGACCAGCCCCCTCGGCAAGCCCTTTCCCCGAGGGGTCTATTGACACCCCCCCTCGAGCACGCCAGTTTGCTCCTAACGCCTTCTCCCGTGTCCGATTACAGCGACGTCATCCGCGCCCACCGCCGCGACCATCTCGCGAAACCGAACTCCCTCCCGCGCGGCGTCCACCGCTACTTCGAGAGCACGCTGTTGCCGCTCCCGGTCGAGCAGGTCTTCGAGTTCTTCTCCAAGGCCGAGAACCTCCAGGCGATCACGCCGCCGGAACTGAGCTTCCGTATCAAGACCCCGCTGCCGATCGTGATGCGGCAGGGCACGCTGATCGACTACAGCCTCTCGCTCAACGGCATCCCGTTCGGCTGGCGGACGCGCATCACCCATTGGGAGCCGCCTTACGTGTTCGCCGACGAACAGCTCAAGGGCCCTTACGCCGTCTGGTTCCATACGCATACGTTCGCCGACGAAGGCGGCAAGACGCGCATGGACGACGAGGTGCTGTACAAGCTGCCGCTCTGGCCGTTCGGTGAGGTCGCCTATCCCTTCGTGAAGAAGAAGGTGGAAGGAATCTTCCGCTACCGCCGCGCGAAGATCCGCGAGATCCTCGGTTGCTAGGCGGGACAGGGCTAGCCCTAACTCTTGCCCTTCCTGCTCACTTCTTCTCCGGCTCGGTCGAGGGAGGCACCGGGAAGACGCAGATCTGCATGCTGGCTGCCTGATCGAAGGCCTGCGGATTGGCGTGGCGTCCCGCCCAGGCGATGCCGCGGAAGAGCAGGAGTTTCACGTCGGGCCGGCTGAAATTCACGTAGGTGTGACCGGGAATGAAGACGAACGCGCGCTGCGCGCCGGGCTTCTCGTACGTCCAGAGCTGCGTCTGCGCTTCGAAACCGTCGCCGACTTTCTTCGGCGTCGGCGCCGTCGCGAGCGGGTGGATGTCGGCGCGCAGGTCCATGTCGTAGTAGATCTCGTCCTTCATGCCGAAGTCGGCGACGCCCTTGGAGATGGCGTGCTCCTTGTCGACGAAGCTGAGCTGCATGGGGCCTTCGCGCCACTTGGTCACCTTCTGGCGCCAGGAGCCGCCGACGAGGTCCTTGTAGAAGTCGGCCGAGGCGTCGTTGCCGGCGACGGCGCCGGCGTGGATCACGACGAAGCTGCCGCCGCGGGCCGCGAACTTCGCGACGCGGGCGCGTTCGTCGGGCTTGAAATCGCCGCCGCCTTGGCGGTGGATGACGAGCACGTCGGTACGCGCGAGCTCTTCGTCGGACGGGAAGGTCTGCACGCCCTTGGCGTCGGCGTCCCCGACGGAGACCTTCATGCCGGCCTGCGTGAGCAGAGGCTGCCAGTCGCGCGCGAAGGCCGGGTGATCATGGTCGCCGGGGCCATGGGTCTTCGGCCCGCAACGGAGGAAGACGCGGAGCGGGGCAGGGGCGTCGGCGGCGAAGACCGTGGCGAAAGCGAGCAGGGGCAGGAGGCAGCGCATGTATGATAGAGTGGATAACGGGCTAAGGATGGCAAGGAGTGAGGAAGGTGTTGGCGGTTAACGGTTGGCGGTTGGGGAATGATAGTGGCGTGAAGGTAGGGACAGCACCACGTGCTGTCCTAGCGGGCCGAATCACTTTCAGGTGGCGGGTGGCAGCCCCGGGTGGCGGGTGGCAGGTGATGCTACCGAGTCCTGAGGCCCGAAATAATGCCCCCAGCTAATCATCCGGTTTCCGGTCTCCCTTTGAGTTCTCCCTTCCCGCCACCTGCCACCCGAAACGGCTGTCTCTCACCTTTGCACTTTTGCACAGGCGCCTAAGGCGCCGATTTGCACCTTTGCACCTGCCTCTGCTTGCTTGCATCTGCCGCCGGGTTCAGACCACGCCCGGCAATTCCGCCAGCGACGTAATAAACGCATCCGCGCCGGCCTTTACCTTCGCGCGGACGGCGTAGCGGCCGAAACCGATGACCTTGTCGGCGTCGCCCTTGACCTCGAGATCGCTGGCGCCGTCGCCGACCATGATGACCGTCGTGGCCTGGTGTTCGGCGCGGAGTCGGCGAGCGACGACGTTCTTGCCCTTGGACCGGCAAGTCGGGCAGGTCTCGTCGAAGCCGGCGTAAGAGCCGTCGGCGTTGAAACGAAGGATCACCGCTTCGACGCGGTCGATGCCGAGATAAGCGGCGAGCGGGAGGATGGCCTGGGTGAAGCCGCCGCTGACGACGGCGATCTTCCAACCGGCCGCACGGAGCTGGTCCAGCGTAGCCTTCGCGGTGGGCTCGACGGTCGCGATGTACTTCGCGCCGATCGCTTCCAGTTCGGCCTTGGTCGGCTTGATGATGTCGAGGCGCTTGGCGAAGATGGCTTCCATCGGCGTGCCGCCGTCCATGGCCGCGTTGGTCATGTCCTCGACGGCCTTGAA
>JBKCKE010000153.1:0-10450 GCA_046301395.1 Verrucomicrobiota bacterium
CCCTCACCTCGACGCTGCCTGGCTACCACGGCAAGGGCCTCTACTCCGGCCAAGGGCTCGTGATCCTCGCGAACAACGGCGAGCAAGGCCCCAAGGCCCTCGTCGACCCGACGATCGTCAGCGGCGGCCTCGGCTCTTTCAACGGCGAAGGGAACTGGTCGCTCATCCGCCGCAACCAGTTCACCGAAGTCACCGGCCCCGGCGGCCTGACCGGCAACGCCGATCCGGCGAAGGATCCCATCTGGACCGTCGGCTGGGATTTCCGCTCCGTCATCCTGATGGTCATGGAAGACGGCAAGTGGACGAGCTACCGCCTGCCGAAGGGCAGCCACTCTTACGACGGCGCGCACGGCTGGAACACCGAGTGGCCGCGCATCCGCGACATCGGCGAAGACGGCTCGCGCCTGATGACGATGCACGGCCTCTTCTGGAAATTCCCGGCGAACTTCTCGTCGAAGCAGTCCGCCGGCCTCGCGCCGCGCTCCGCCTACCTCAAGGTCATCGGCGACTTCACGCGCTGGCAGGACCGCCTGGTCTTCGGTTGCGACGACACCGCGAAATCCGAATTCCTCAACAAGCGTCCCGCCAAAGGCGCGCTCGCCGGCCCCGGCCAGTCACAGTCCAACCTCTGGTTCACTTCGCTCGATACGCCCGATAAGCTCGGTCCGGCCATCGGCCGCGGCAGCGTCTGGGCCGACGAACCGGTCAAGGCCGGCGTCGCCTCCGATCCGTTCCTGCTCGCGGGCTTCGCGAAACGCGCGGTCTTCCTCGCCCACGACGGCCAGGCCCCGACGACCTTCTCTCTGGAGATCGACGCCCAGGGCGACGGCCAGTGGAAGAGCTGGCGCGACGTCGCGCTGAAGGCCGGCGACGCCTCGACCTGGGTCGAGATACCCTCGGCCCTGCCTGGCGCCTGGATCCGCGCGAAGGCCGATCGCGACGTCGCGAAGGCGAGCGTCACTTTCCAATACGCGGCCGAAGACGGTCGGGCGAACGAACGCGGCAGCCTCTTCAAGAGCCTCAGCAAGGCCGGCGACGCGACGTCGCAGGGTGCCTTCCTGCTCACGCGCGGCGGCAACCTCCGCACCCTCTCCGTGCTGGCCGCGACCGTGACGGCCGACCAGACCGCCATCGGCGCCGCCTACGAACTCTCCGCCGACCTCAGGCTCACCAAGATGGCGGACCAGAAACTGGCCGCCTTCGTGCAGAACAACACGCCCATACCGGCGGGCATCATCACCGCCGACGACGCCTCCGTCGTCTTCGAGGAAAGCGGCGTCCGCTGGCGCCTGCCGCGTTCGCCCTCCGCGGCGCACGACGGCCTGCTCGGCCGCTCCGCGTTGCGCAAGGCCCGCGAGGTCTGCACGGAGCGCGATATGCTCCAGGCGCACGGCACCTTCTACGAACTCCCGGCGCTCAACGCCAAGGGAGCCATCCGCATGCGTCCGATCGCGACGAGCGACGCCGCCGTGCATGACTACTGCTCCTACCGCGGCTTGCTCGTGCTCAGCGGCGTCTCGCCCGAGGCCGCGAAGGACGACCGCCATGTCATCCGTTCCGATGACGGCCAGGCCGCCGTCTGGGTCGGCGCCGCCGACGACCTCTGGAAGCTCGGCAAGCCGCGCGGCTTCGGCGGCCCGTGGAAGAATACCGCCGTCCAGAAAGGAACGCCCTCCGATCCCTATCTCATGACCGGGTACGACAAGAAGACCCTCAAGCTGACGAACCACGGCGCCAAGCCCGTGCGGGTGTCAGTACTGCTCGACGCCGCCGGCGACGGACGCACCTCTGCTTATCGCACCATCGAGGTCGCGGCCGGCGCGGAAGTCACGCATGCCTTCGAATCCTGGCTGAACGCCTACTGGGTCCGCTTCGTCTCCGACGAGGACGGCATCCTATCCGCACAACTGACCTACGAATAATCGGAACCCTCGTCCGTTTCCGCGGTTATATCCTCACACCCCTCCTCCCATGTCGCTCCGTCTCCTCGCCCTGCTCGCCTTCCTTTCCCCGCTCAGCGCCGCCGAAGCCCCGGCCACCCTGCTCGCGCAGCCGGACAAGGAGCTCGTCGCCGACGCCCTGACCAAGGAAGCGGCCGCCGCCCAGTGGAAGATCGCCAAAGGCAAGTGGGAGCGAACCGCCGACGGCATCCGCGTCGAAGAACTCCCGGCCGACATGCATGGCGCCGCGGGCCGCGTGAACACGAAGCTCCAGGACTTCGTCGCCGCCTTCGAGTTCCGCCTCGACGGCGCCAAGTCCGTCTCCCTGAGCATCAATGACGCCAAGGAACATGTCGCCCGCGTCCTCATCACGCCGGCCTCCCTGCGCATCCAGAAGGACGACCATGACCACGACGGTCCGGACAAGTCCGTGATCTTCCTGAACCAGGCGCAGGCGTTCGAAGCCGGCACCTGGCACCGTGTCGTGCTCGAGATGGTCGGCGACACGATGGTCGCGACGATCGACGGCAAGATCAGCGGCTTCGGACGCGACGAACTCTTCAAGGCCGAGAAAGCCAACCCGGGCTTCACCTGCTCCGGACAGTCGGCCACTTTCCGTAATCTCGTGATCTGGAGCGCCAAGGCCGAGCCCAAGGCCTCCTGGAAGGAAGCCAGCGCGCAGATCGCCGAAGCCATGGCCGCCGCGCCGAAGCCCGCCGCGCCCGCCGCCAAGGGCAAGGGTGCCGCCAAAGGCAAGGGCAAGGCGAAGGCCGCCAAATAAGCCATCCGGCTCGTTTTCACCGGCGGGGACTCATCTCCCCGCTTGCACCGTGGGAGGTTACGACCAAGTTCGAACCTCCCACTTTCATGAACGAGCCCTTCGACACCATCGAGGAAGCCCTGGCGGATATCGCCGCCGGGAAGCTCGTCATCGTGACCGACGACGAGAACCGCGAGAACGAGGGTGACCTCGTCATGGCGGCTTCCAAGGCCACCCCTGAGACGGTCAACATGATGATCCGCCATGCGCGCGGACTCATCTGCGTGCCGACCGTCGAGCATCAGCTGCGTCGCCTGGGCATCTCTCAGATGGTGCCCGAGAACCGCGAGTCGCAGCGCACCGCCTTCGCGGTGTCCGTCGACGCCGCCGAAGGGATCTCCACCGGCATCTCCGCATACGACCGCGCGAAGACCATCGCGATCCTCGCCGATCCGCAGGCCAAGCCCGAGGCGCTCGTGCAGCCCGGCCACATCTTCCCGCTCCTCGCCCGTCCCGGTGGCGTGCTCCAGCGCGCCGGCCACACCGAAGCCGCGGTCGACCTCGCCTCGCTCGCCGGCCTGCACCCGAGCGGCGTCATCTGCGAGATCCTCAATGAGGATGGTTCGATGGCCCGCCTGCCTGAGCTCGTCGAACTCAAGCGCAAGTTCGGGCTGCACATGATCTCGATCGCGCAGCTCATCGAGTTCCGCCACCGCCGCGAACGCCTCGTCGAGCTCGTCGCCGAAAGCCCCGTCAAGTCCGCGTGGGGCGAATTCACCTTGCGCGTCTACCGCTCGCTGCCCGACGGCCGCCAGCACCTCGTCTTCACCCTCGGCCAGCCGGACGAGACGCCCACGCTCGTGCGCGTGCAGCGCGAGAACATGCTCGGCGACCTCTTCAAGGGCAGCGCCTTCGGGGCGGGCGCGTCGCTCGCCTCCAGTTTCGAAGCCGTCGCCAAGGCCGGCCGCGGCGTCATCGTCCACGTCGCCCAGCCCTTCGGCGGCATGCAGGCCGACCAGGACGGCGTGCGTCTCGGCCAGATGGACGCGCGCGACTACGGCATCGGCGCCCAGATCCTTTCGCATATCGGCCTCCGCCGCATCCGCCTCATCACGAACAACCCGCGCAAGGTGGTGGGCCTCGGCGGCTACGGGCTGGAGATCGTCGAACAGGTCCCCTTCTGAGCCGCGGACGGCTGTTTCCGCTTGCAGGCTTGGTCCGAAGCGACTCCATCGACTGTCCGTTCTTCCGCCATGAGCCTCGACAAGCCCACCCCTGACGCCATCGATGGCGCCGAACTCCGCTTCGCCCTCGTCACCGCGGGCTACAACGGCGAGCTGGTCCAGGCCCTGAAGAAGAACGTCGTCAAAGGACTGCGGACCGCCGGCGTGCCCGCCGACTCGATCGTCGAGGTCGCCGTCCCCGGCTCCGGGGAGATTCCCTTCGCGGCCTACATGTCGGCCATGACCGGCGATTACGACTGCGTCATCGCCTTGGGCGTCGTCGTCGCCGGCGATACCCCGCACCACGAGATCATCGCCCACTCGACGGCCCAGGCCCTCCAGGACGCGGCCATCCGCTCCGAAGTCCCGATGATCAACGGCATCGTCGTGACGAACACCCGCGAGCAGGCCGTCGCCCGCTGCCAGGGCTCGCTGGACCGGGGCACCGAGTTCGCCCACGCCGCCCTGACGATGGCCCGCCACCGCATCTCGCTCGGCGCCCGTCTCGACCAGGTCGAGGAAGAGGAACGCAAGCGCGGCGGCCAGGAACCTTTCGCCCAGAACTGAACGATGGACAACGACTCGCCCATTTCCGCCTCCGCGCGCGCCAAGATCCGTATCCGGATCAAAGGCGTCGACTACCGCATGGCGGACCAGACCGCGGCCGACATCATCGCCAGCGTCGTCGGCACCGGCGCCCGCATCTCCGGACCTTTCCCGCTGCCCTCCCAGGTCGAGGAACCGCGGACGGCGCTCCGCGAGGAGATCCGCAGCCATCGTCGCCTGATCGAGATCATCGGCTCCAACCAGAAGACCGTCGACGCGTTCCGCCGCCATAACGTCCCCGCCGGCGTCGAGATCGCCATCGTCGCCCCGGAAGAGCCGGTCGTCCCGGACCCCGCCGCGCCGCCCGCCAAGCGCAACCGCCGCCACGACAGCCGCGTCGTCGCGATGCAGTTCCTCTGCTCGTGGGAAGTCCAGCGCCACGCCGACATGGTCACGGCCCTCTTCGACTTCTTCTCCGAGCGCCCGCAGCCGCGCGAATACTACGCCTTCGCCGAGGAACTCATCCAGGGCGTCATCCGCGACCTCGCCCTCATCGACGAGATCATCGGCAAGTACGCCAAGAACTGGGCCTTCGGCCGCATCGCCCGCGTCGACTTGGCCATCCTGCGCGTCGCCATCTTCGAACTCATGCGCCGCACGGACATCCCGCCGGTCGTGAGCATCAACGAGGCCGTCGACATCGCCAAGGAGTTCTCGACCGAGGAGTCCAAGCGGTTCGTCAACGGCATCCTCGACAGCTACAAGGAAGAGCTCGGGCGCGACCCGCGCAAGGCCGAGGGCGGCTGAGCCATGGCGGGCTTCTTCGAGCGCCTGAAGTCCGGCCTGAGCCGTACGGCCGAGGCCGTCGCCAATCTCTTGGCGCGTCCGATGGACGCCGCGTCCGCCGAGCAGCTGCGCGAGCGGCTGATCGCCGCCGACTTCGGCCCCGCCACCGCCGACGAGGTCGTCGAAGCGGCCCGCGCCGCTTGGAAGACCGAAGCCGCGCTCCGCAAGACCTCGCCCGCCGAAGCCGCGGCCGAAAGCATCGTGCGCGCGCTGGGCGGCGAGACCGCCGTTGCTCCCGTCCTCTCGAAGCCGCACGTGATCATGCTCCTCGGCGTCAACGGCGCCGGCAAGACGACCACCGCCGCGAAGCTGGCCTGGCGCTGGCGCGAAGAAGGCAAGACCTGCCTGCTCGGCGCGTGTGACACCTTCCGGGCTGCGGCCGGAGAACAGCTTTCCGCCTGGGCCGGCCGGCTCGGCGTCGAAGTCGTCGGCGGCGCCGCCGGCGCGGACCCTGCGGCGGTGGCGTTCGATGCGGTCAAGGCGGGCGTCGCGCGCGGTGCGGACCTCGTCATCCTCGACACCGCCGGCCGTCTGCACACCAAGGCGCATCTCCTCGAAGAACTGCGCAAGGTCGTCCGCGTCACGACGAAGGCCCACGAAGGCGCGCCGCACGAGAAGTGGCTCGTCCTCGACGGCTCGCTCGGCGCCAACTCCATCGAACAGGCCCGCATCTTCCACGAAGCCGTCGGCCTCACCGGCCTGATCGTGACCAAGCTCGACGGCACCGCCCGCGGCGGCGCGCTCGTCGCGGTGGTCCGCGAACTCGGCGTGCCGGTCCGTTTCATCGGCGTCGGCGAGCAGCCGGCCGATCTCCAGCCCTTCGACGCGCGCGCCTACGCCCGCTCGATCGTCGGCCTGGCCGAGTGAGGTTGTCTTGCCAGCGGGGGCGGGTCGCCCCAGCGTGACCTCATGTCGGCCGAGACCGTCACCGTCGAACTAGGCTCACGCTCCTACCCCGTCCGCATCGGGGCCGGGATGCGCCGCGAGGCCTTGGCCGCCGCCGAACGTCGTCTGGCCGCCGGCCAGAAGTGCGTCGCGATCACCTCGCCCGGCGTCGCCGCCGCGCAATCCGGCTTCGCCGCCGAACTCGCCCGCCTGATGCCCGTGCTCGCCACCGCCGCCGACGGCGAGACGGCCAAGTCGGCCGCCGAACTGGCCCGCGTCTGGGACTTCCTCGCCGCCAACGGCGTGGCCCGCGACGGCGCGGTCTTCGCGCTCGGCGGCGGCGTCGTCGGCGACCTCGCCGGCTTCGCGGCCGCCTCGTATCAGCGCGGCGTCGATTTCTACCAGCTTCCGACCACGCTGCTCGCGATGGTCGACAGCTCCGTCGGCGGCAAGACAGGCATCAATCTTTCCGCCGGCAAGAACCTCGTCGGCAGCTTCCACCAGCCCACGGCCGTCTTCGCCGACACCGACCTGCTGGCCACCCTGCCGCCGCGCGAGTTCGCCGCCGGCATGGCCGAGGTGATCAAACACGGCATCATCGCCGACGCCGACCTCTTCGGCCTCCTCGAACAGAATTCGCCGCTCGCCTGGAACCATCCGCTCCTGCCGCGCGTCATCCGCCGCTGCGTGGAGATCAAGGCCGCCGTCGTCGCGGGCGACGAACGCGAGACCAGCGCCCAGGGCGGACGCGCGCTCCTCAACCTCGGCCACACCTTCGGCCATGCGATCGAAGCGACCGCCGGTTACGGCGCCTACCTGCACGGCGAAGCGGTCGCCATCGGCCTGGTGATGGCCGCGCGCCTTTCCGCCGAGCTGAAGCACTGTACCGCCGCCCAGGCCGAACAGGTCGAGGCCGTGCTGAAGTCCCACGCCCTGCCGACCGCCCTGCGCGCGCCGCTCAAGCTCGACCCGATGCTCGCCGCGATGCGCCGCGACAAGAAAGTCCGCGGCGGCAAGCTGCGCTTCGTCCTGCAGGACGGCGTCGGCGCGGCCAGCACCGCGGACGACGTGCCCGAGGAGGCCGCGGTCCGCGCCTTGCTCGCCGGCGGCGCCGTCCGCTGAGGCCGTCCGCTTGACCCGGGCCGTCAGAGGGTCTTGGATACGTCATGCCCCGCCTCCTCTGCGCCTGCCTGCTGGCAGCCTCCGTCATCCTGCGTGCCGCGGAGACGCCGGAACCCGGCAAGACCTATTTCGGTCGTAATCAGTACGTCGAATACATCGCCGGCAGCCTGCCCTTCGTCCTGTCGGCCCCGCACGGCGGACGCGACAAGCCCGCCGAACTTCCGGACCGCGCGAAGGGCACCTTCGCTTTCGACACCAACACCCAGGAACTCGCCCGCGCCATCGACGACGAGTTCGTCGCTCGCACCGGCCAGCATCCGCATGTGGTCATCTGCCGCGTCACGCGTCGCAAGATTGACTGCAACCGCGAGATCGTCGAAGGCGCGGCGGGCAACCCGCTGACCGAACAGTCCTGGAAGGAGTTCCAAGGCTTCATCCGGACCGCCCAGCAGGCGGTCGTCGCGAAGCATGGCCAAGGCTTCTACATCGACCTGCATGGACACGGTCACGCCGATGCCCGCCTCGAGCTGGGCTATGCGCACGATCGCCGGGAGTTCGGCCTACCGGACGCCGAATTGGCCAGGCCGGAGTTCATCAGGAAAGGCACGCTGCAATTATTCGCGCTGAAGGACCCGGCGGCCTACCCCGCGCTCCTGCGCGGCCCGAAGAGTTTCGGCGCGCTGATGGAGCAGGCCGGGTTCCCGTCCACGCCGAGCCTCGGCAAGCCCGTCCCCGGCGAACCTTATTTCAACGGCGGCTACAACGTGCGGACCCACACCGCGCCCGGTACCGGCTTCGCGGGCCTGCAAATCGAGAGCAACTCGAAGGGAGTGCGCGACAATGACGCCAGCCGACGCAAGTTCGCGGCGGCGCTCGTCGAACAGCTTGCGGCCTACCTCGACGCGCAGATGGGCCTCAAGCTGCCGCTGAAGCCCGTGTCCAGATAGGCCTTACGGCTGCGGGCCCACGGCCGGCTTGGCCGCGCGCCAGTCGCGCTTGAGCAGACGGTCGTCGTTCTTCTCGTTGGCCTCGCGGACGCGTTCCTTCAGCGAGCCTTCGGCGGCGGGCTGCCCGGACCAAGCGGCCGCGGCCGGCGTCTTCTCGGGCGCGAAGGAACGGTCGCCGACCGGGCTGGCGCAGCCGGCGAGAAGCAGGAGAGGCAGGAGGAACGTGGTCTTCATGAGATCATTTCGCGCGCACCTTGGCGTCGGCTTCGAGCCAGGCGCGGAGGGCGAGGGCCGAGTGACGGGCGCGTTCGCGGGCGGCCGGCAGGTCGTCGGCGTCGGCGACTTCGGCCTTGGCGAAGGAATAGAACTTCGCCTTCGGCTCGGTGCCGGAAGCGCGGACCGCGATGCGGCGGCCGTCGGCCAGCTCGGCGAGGATGAACTCCTCGGGCGGCACGCGATCGCCCTCGGCGTCGAGCACCTTGTCGCGCTCGTAGTCGGTGACACGGAGGACCTTGGAACCGTCGATGACGGCGGGCGGCGACTTACGCCAGGAGGCGACGATGCGGCGGATGCACGCGGCGCCCTCGGCGCCTTCGAACGCGAGGTTCAGCAGGTCCTCGTGATGGGCGCCGTAGCTCAGATGGAGCACGTCGAGCGCGTCGAGCAACGTGCGGCCGCGGGAGCGCAGCAAAGCGGCGAACTCGCAGAGCATGACCACCGTCGCGTTGGCGTCCTTGTCGCGGACCGCGTCATCGGCGAGGTAACCGTAGCTCTCTTCGGCGCCGAGCAGGAAGAGGGTCGAGTGACGCAGCGCGAGCGGGGCGCGGCGACGCAAGGGGAGCGCGGGGGCGTCGGGGCCGGCGCCCTCGACGAGGCGGCGGTGCCAGTTCTCGAGCTTGCGGGCGATCCACTTGAAGCCGACCAGCGTCTCGACGCAGCGCACGCCGTGGCGGGCGCAGATGGCGGCGACGAGCGGCGTGGTCACGAGCGACTTGACCACCGCGGCGTTCGGCGAGCCGCCTTCGGGCAGGATGCCGGCGTCCTTGAGGGACGAGATCCGGAACTCGGTCAGCAGGGCGGCGACCTCGTTGCCATTGAGCAGGCGATGGCCGCCGGCAGGCAACGGACAAGCCACGCCGACGCGGTCGGAGTCGGGGTCGGTCGCGAGGATGAGGTCGGCGTCGATCTCCGTGGCGAGCTTCAGCGCGAGGGCGAAGGTGCTGGCGTTCTCCGGATTCGGGGAGGCGACGGTCGGGAAGCGGCCGTCGTGCTCGCGCTGCTCCTCCACCAGATGCGGATCGATGCCGACGCGACGCAGGGCGGGCACGACCATGACGTCGCCCGTCCCGTGCACATTGGTGAAGACGACCTTGGGCGTGTGCCGCGCGATGATCTCCGGATCGAGCACCACGCCGGCGAGGCGGGCGAGGTAGGCGTCTTCGGCCGTGGCCGGGACCGTGACCACGCGGGCGAGGTCCTTCTCGAGATAAGGCGCGACGTCGGCCGGCCCGAGCTTGCCGACTTCGGCGACGATGGCGGCGTCATGCGGAGGCAGCACCTGGCCGCCGTCACCGAGGCAGCACTTGAAGCCGTTGTCGTGCGCCGGATTGTGGCTGGCCGTGATGACGACGCCGGCATGGGCGCCGAGATGGCGGACCGTGAAGCTGAGCTGCGGGGTCGAGCGGGCGCCGGCGAAGAGGCAGGCCTCGCCGCCGAGCTCCGTCCAGGCGCCGGCGATCAGCTCGGCGAAGTGACGGGAAAAGTGGCGGACGTCATGGGCGACGACCAGGCGGGCGCCGGGCTGGGCGGCCGAGACATGCTTCCAGAGGCCGATGACGGCCCGGAGGACATTGACGTCATTGAGGCAGGCTGAGCCGATCGCGGCACGTACCGGCAGCCCTTGGGCGTCGACCTCGTTGGCGGCGGAGACCCGGCCGACCGTCCGGCCGCGCATCCCCCCGGTGCCGAAAGCGATTCCCTTATAGAAACGGTCTTCGAGTTCGGCCCAAGCCCCGCGGTCGCAGAGGTCCCGGAGGGAGGCCACGGCCTCGGCCGGAAGCGCCCCCGAGCGGAGCCAATCCCCGGCGTTGGCGAGGCTGGCGGCGGAAAGTTGGCCCTTCTGCTGGGCGGCTTGGAGGAGCGAAAGGACGGCGGCGGAGGCGCTCATGTGTCCCCCATACT
>JBKCKE010000154.1:0-2408 GCA_046301395.1 Verrucomicrobiota bacterium
AGCTCTTGGTTGCGGCCGAGGTCGATGAGATCCAGGCGCGCGGCGGCGTGACGACTTATCTTTCCTTGGCGACCGCCATCGAGGAGGCCTGGTTACAGGAACTCTTCCCGGCCGAATTCTCGACCGTCATAGCGGACCTGATTGACCGTCGAAAATTCAGACGGGAAGAGTTCCTGCAACCAGGCCTCCTCGATGGCCGTCGCCAAGGAAAGATAAGTCGTCACGCCGCCGCGCGCCTGGATCTCATCGACCTCGGCCGCGACCAAGAGCTTGGCGTTACGAATCGAGGATTCACGGCGCAGTTCGCCGGTGCGCCCGTGCACCAAGGCGCAGCGCAGCGTACCGGCGTCGAGGCGGACGGCGAGGCGATCCGAGAAGCCGAGTAGCAGACATCGGCGCACGGCGGCAGGATCGGCGATCCGGTCGCTGACGGGCAACCCCTGCCCTTCCGCGAGTCGGAGGAACTGGCGGGCGGCTTGGTCGGCCTGACGCGCGGCTTGGCCATGCACGCCGAAGCGATCGCAGGCGTCCGCATCGAACTTCATCTCGACCGCGCGCTGGAGAAGCGCCAGCCGCGGGAAGAAATCGGAACCATCTTCCTGTTCGACGGAGTCGCGGGCGTTCTCGGTGCGGTCATCGACCTTGCGGAAAAGGATGTCCCGTCCTTGGGCGAGGCCGGCGATCCGGCACACTTCGTAGACGCAATCGAGGTCGCCCGCCGCGAGGAGCATGCGCGCGTAACGCGGATGGGCCGGGAACACCGACATCCGTCGGCCGAGGTTCGTGAGCTTGCCCTGGGCGTCGACGGCGCCGAGGTCGGCAAGGACGGTCAGCGCGCGCTGCAGCGCCTTATCATCCGGCTTCTCATACCAAGGGAAGGTGGCGGCTTCGCCCCAGCCAGACGAAAGCAGCAGCAGGATGGTTTCCGAAAGGTCGACCCGCTTGATCTCCGGGACCTCACGCAGCGGACGAGCTTCGTGGTCGGTCTGCGACCACAGGCGGATGCAACGGCCCGGACCGGTACGGCCGGCGCGGCCGGCGCGCTGTTCGGCGGAAGCCTGGGAGACCGGCTCGACGAGCAGCGTGTCGATGCCACGGTGCGGGTCGAAGCGGGCGATGCGGGCGAGGCCGGCGTCGACCACCGCGCGGACGCCAGGGATGGTCAGGGAAGTCTCGGCGACGTTGGTCGCGACGATCACCTTGCGGCCGGGGCTCGGCTTGACCGCGCGATCCTGCTCTTCCGGCGGAAGTTCGCCGTAAAGGGGCAGGATATCGACACCGCCGGACTCGGGGAGATTCCGCACCGCGCCGATGGTCCGCATGATCTCATACGAGCCAGGCATGAAGACGAGAATGTCGCCTTCGTTCTCTTCCTGCAGGACACGACGTACCTGTTCCGCCGCGGCGTCCCAAATCGGGCGGGTCGAGTTACGCGGGAGATGGGTGTATTCGATCTGGACCGGATAAGCGCGACCGTCGGCGGCCAGAGTCTCGGCGGAGCCGAGCCATTTCGCGACGCCCTCGGTATCGAGGGTCGCGGACATCGCCATGATCAGCAGGTCGGGGCGATGCGTCTCCTGGAGACGACGCGCGAGCGCGAGCGCCACGTCGGAGTGCAGGTTACGTTCATGGAATTCATCGAACACCACCGCGCCGACACCCTTGAGCTCGGGATCCGAGGCCATCTGCCGGAGCAGCAAGGCTTCCGTCACGAACTTGATACGCGTCTGGGCGGACTCGACGCGCTCGAAGCGGATCTGGTAACCGACTTCTCCGCCGAGCCGGACGCCACGTTCCTGCGCGATACGCGCGGCGAGCAGACGGGCCGCGATGCGGCGGGGCTGCAGGACGACGATCTGCCCCTGGACGAGGTTCAGGTCCAGGAGCATCTGCGGGATGCGGGTCGACTTACCCGAGCCCGTCGGCGCACGGAGCACCAGCCGGCGTACGCGACCGCAGGCGGCGACCAGGTCGGCCTGCAATCCGTCGATGGGCAAGGGTTGCTTCATGGAACGTCGAGGGGGATGAGGCGGGCGCTCGCCCTTCCCTGCCGCACCGTAATCCGCGCCACCGTCACGGGAAGGTTAAAGCGTCGCGGTCCCGCGCTGCCCGGATTGAGCCGCAGCACCGCACCGTCCTGTTCGATCTTCGGGACGTGCGTATGGCCCGTGATGACGATATCCGGCCGGAAGGCGGCTTCGTCGATGGGCAGGTGGCCATGATGGACCAGCACGCGCAGTCCGGCGACGACCTGCAGCGAGGTCAGCGGCAACGTATCGTCGTCGTCGCAGTTGCCCGCGACCGCGTGGCAGGGTGCGAGCTCAGCGAGCTGCGGGACGATCAACGGACCGCAGACGTCGCCGGCATGGAAGATCACGTCGCACCCTTCGAGCGCGAGGATGGCCTCG
>JBKCKE010000155.1:0-18778 GCA_046301395.1 Verrucomicrobiota bacterium
GTCTTAGGGACGGGGGGCGGGGGCGCCGGGACGACCAGCGTCTGCTGGTCGAAAGTCTTCTTGCTGGGCCTCTTGGGGTTGAGGACGATGGTCTTCTCAAAAGTCACGCTCTTGGTCGGCAAGTCAATGCCTTTGACCACGAAGGTGGCGCCGTTGAGCTCAAACTTATCCCCAACCTGATGGAGGTTCTGGGCCCAGGAGGGGTCGTCCGTGGAGCGAAGGATGATGTCGACGCGTTTCTTGAACTCGAGGGGCTTCTCGTCGTCGATTTCGACGATCTGTCCGAATTGGCGGTCGTCGACCGTCAGGATGTTGCGGACGTAAGGGAACCCGTCGGCGTCTTTGCCTTTCTCGACCCGGTAGGACTTCAGGGTAAGATAAGGGGCGTCGGGAATCGGGGTATTCAACTTACAGTCGTCGAGGTAACGGTTGGTCTTCACGTTCTTCAGCGAGAAGAGACGGTCTTCTTCCTTACGGCTCGGCGGCAGCGAGGAGGAACTGAGCATGAAGGTGTAAGTGGGGTAGCCGACAGAGACGAGTTCCACGCCGAACGGCGGCAGGACGTCCGCCTTGCGGCTGCGCGGGACGTACTCCTTGGTCGCAGGATCCCAGGCCACGTCGATGGCGGTGAAAAGATCGTAGTCCCAGTTGTCTTCGTCTTCTTCGGGGCTCAGCCAGTCCTTGACGTTATCTTCGAGCGAAGCGCGAGGGGTGCCGGCGTAGGCGCCTCCGGCGGGCGGAGCTTGGCGGAGATTGTTGAGGATGGCGGTCTTGCCGTCCTCGTCGGGCACGGGCGGAGCGATCAGTCCCGGATTGAGGTAGACGGCGAGACCGGCGGCGAACAAGAGTGCGCCGAGGGAGACGAGAAGGATGTCCTTGCGGGAATTCATGACCGGAGTGCTTTATTTCTTGGGTTCCCCTTCGGTGCCGGCGGGAGCCTTCTCCTCGGGGAGCGAGAGGTAGTCGATCTGGACCACGAAAGCCGAGAGCTTACGCTGGACAACCGTGACGCGGCGCTCATCCGGAGAGGCGGTGGTGGCGGCGGCCGGGGTGGCCGCAGCGGCAGGAGCCTGGTCGAAGAACGAGAGCGTCGCGGCGCCGGCGGCAGCCGGGGCGGCGGCGGAGGAGGCGGCGGCCACGGCGGGAGCACCCATGAGTTTCTCGAACTCGGGGGTCGTGGTGCCGACGTCGATGGAAGTCACCGCGAACGGACGGCCGGAGTTGCGGATCTTGTTGACGAAGGTGCGCAGGGTCGCGGTGTGTCCGACGAAGCGGACGCGGAACGACAGGGCGTCGACGAGGCCCGGGCGGGCGAGGGTGCGGACCGGCTTGAACTCGTCGACTTCGTTGCGGGTGACTTCGCTGTCCGGACCATAGGTGCCGGCGCCAGGGCGGCCTTCCGGGATGAGGACGAACGTCTCGATGGGCTCACGGTCGACGGACTCGATCAGCAACGGCGAGCTGGCCGGGCGGGATTCGATGAGCTGACGGACGAGGAAATCGATGATCTGGCGCTGCTGGTCGACCTTCTGGAAATCGCGCTTAGGTCCGGTGCCGGGATTCTGGTAATAGCGGTGGAAGCCGAAGGTGGTCGGCTCGTTGGGCGCCAACTTCACGCCTTGGTCGGTCGCCTGCTTGCGCCAGCCGTCGACCGACTCGCGGAGCAAGGCGCTGAGTTCGGTGCCATTGGCGGTCGGCCGGCCCGAAATGGCGAGGTCGGGATTACCCGCGATCCCGGCCCGCAGGTTGTCACGGTGCTTGGTGAGCTCCGCGACGTCGGCCTGGGCGGCCTTGACGTTGTCGTCATTGAGGGAAACTACCGGTTCGCCCGGACCGAAGGAGTGGCCGCCCAAGAGGGCCGCCTCGGCATTGGTGCTGCGACGCAAGGACTCGGAGGTCTCGACGCCACCGCTGTAAGCGAGGTAGGCCATGACGAGCCCGGCGAGGAAAGCCCCGCCGAGGACGATGAGTCCGAGATTGAAACCAAGATTCTTCTTGAAAGCGTTCATGGTCTTAGAGGGCCTTTTCCTTTAGGATGACGAGGGAGAGGGTGGCCTTCGGGGTCCGGATGGTGTTCTGGTCCGTCACGCTGATCTCGTTCTCGGGGATGTTGGTCACGTAAGGCGACTTGCGCAGCGCCTCGACCAACCGGGAGATGTGCACCTTCTCGGGGGCGGAGCGATAACGCTTCTCATCGAGCGGCACCTCGGTGAACAGGAAGCGGACGGAAAGGACGACCTTAGTGACGACGACCGGCGGAGCCGGCGGCTGTCCGTCCGTGGCCGGAGCCGACGGGAGCGTCTCGTACTTGACGTGGAGGTCCTCGATCCAGGTGTTCTTGCAGGTCCCGACGCGGGCCTGCAGGTCGCCCAGGAAGGCCGGCCAGTTGGAACGGTTGAGGATGACGTGTTCGAGTTCCTTGCACTTGGCGGCGAGGTCAGCGGCCTGCTTCCGGGATTCTTCGATGGAGGAGCGGCGGCCGGCGAGCTCGGTCTGGCGCTTCTGGACTTCGTCGATCTGCTGCTTGTTCCAACCTTCGGAGGAAGCAAGGGCCAGCCAGACGCAGAACGGAGCGGCGGCGGCGAGCGCGGCGGCGGCGAGCAGGCGCGGCTTGCGGGCGTCGAAGGCCTGCTGCGCGGCGATGTCGCGCGGGATGAGGTTGACGCCGCTGGGCTGCGGCAGGACGAGGCGGGCGGCCTCGCCGATGACCTCGGTGATCTGATGCTTCGCGCGCTGGAGCTGGTCGGCGGTGATGCCTTCGCCCGGCGTGATGACGGAAGAAGGATCGAAAGGCTCGACGCCGAGACGGAGGGTCTCGCAGAGCTGCTCGGCGAGGCCGGGGACCTGCGAACCGCGGCCGGTGATGAGGATGCGGGCCGGCTGACGGCCGTTGGCGCCGCGGCGGACGTTGATGAGGCGGCGGTTGATGTCCTGCGCCAGGCGACGGATGAAGGTCTGCGCGTTGGCCTGCAGGACGGCGACCTGCGGGTCGGACTCGGCGAGCTGGAGGACGCCGGAGAAGTAACCTACCTTGATGGCCTCGGAGGTGGCGAAAGGCTGGCCGGTGTTATCCGAGATGCCCTGCGTGAGCAGGTTGCCGCCCATGTTCGTGGCGGTCTGGATGTTGACGCCGCTCGGACCGACGAAGCTGAGCGTGGTGGAGCGGGCGCCGACGTTGACGATGAGGACTTCTTCGGCGGCCGAACCGCCGCCGAGGCGGAAGGCCTGGCTGTCGAGGAGAGGCGCCGCCTGGATCGACATGGGCCGGAGACCGGTCGACGTCACCAAGTTCGCGATACGCGTGGCGACTTCGGTACGCAGGGCGAAGAGCAGGACTTCGGCTTCGACGCCGTCGGAAGCCATGAGCTGGCTGTCCCAGATGACTTCGTTGAGCGGATAGGGGATGGCGTTCTGGGCCTCGAAGGCGACGATCTGGGCCTGCTTGGCCTTCTCGACCTGCGCGACCTTGAGCGGCTTCTGGAGAAGCAGGAAAGCCGGAGCGATGACGGTGACGCGACCCTTGAGGCCGTGCTGGTTGACCAGGTTGGCGAGCGCGGCGATGGCCGCGTTCAACCACTCTTCGTCGCCGGTCAGGCCGGGGGCGATCTCTTCGACGTAGAACTGCTCGAGGACGAGCGTGCCGGCGGCGGCGGAGAACTGCGAGACCGAGACGTTGGACGCGGCAAGATTGACGATGGTGGCCTTCTTCTGGCTCATACGGAAAAGGGTGGGGAGGGGTTAGCGCGACCCGGAGTCTTCCCGGATGAATTCCGGCTGCGGCGAACCTTGGGGCAGGCTGTCGTAGAAAGCGGCGGGGACGAGGTAATGGGGGCGAAGCATGCCGGAAGTGGCGGAGACGGCACGGTCAGCCTGGGGGCGGGCGAGGTCGAAGTTCTTCTTATCGAGGAAAAACTTGTGCAAAGCATTGCCCATGTCCGCGACCGGGCGACCGTTCTCGGAGAAGAGAGGCTGTTCGCTGCCGGCTACCTCCACTTGGACGTAGTAGTAATCGGGCTGCATCTTGAGGCGGTCACGCTTCACGATGTCTCCCGGCAGGTAGAAATAAACGGAGCGATCGGTGTTCACCTCCATGGTGAGGACCGTCGCGGAGGAACGATAATAAGCGAACTCCTCGGCGGTCGTGGTGCCGATCGGCTTGAAGATGAGGGTCAGGGTCACCTTCACCTTGTCCACCCAGCTCTTATTGATGGGCTTCTTCGGGCCGGCTTCAGCCTCCGGAGCGGCCTTGGCATCCGGATTGAAATTCGCGTGGAGTTCGACCTGCGTCCGGATCCAAGGGTTCTGCTGACCGCCGAGTTTGACCGGATCGAAGTGGACGGAGCGCACGTTGACGGCGCTTTTACCCGCGTTGGCATCGGCCTTTCCCGCCTGGGCGAGGAGACCGGCTACGGGCAAGCAGAACGCCATTAGGCTGGCAAAAACAGCACGTACTTGGGGCATGGGAAGGGGCAATGTGTCTTTCGCCGAAGCGGGAGGCAAATGCAAAAACAGGCACCTCGGGAACAATTGTTTAATGCAAAAATCTTGCGTCTAAACCCTAAGCCTGAAGCATCGTTTTTTGCGTGCGCCGCCTCCTCCGCTTCATCCTTTGCTCCGTGCTGCTATCGGCGGCGGCGTTCGCCGACGCCGCCGAGCCGGCTAAGCCTTTGGTGGTTTCCAGCTTCACGATCGTCGCTGACTGGGTGCAAGTCATTGGAGGTAAACAATTTGAGCAGGTAAATCTTGTCCCTTCCCATAGCGAAACCCACGGCTACCAACTGAGCGCCCGGAATGCCCGCGACCTCCGCCGGGCCAGCCTGATCGTCGGGATGAGCCCCACGCTTGAACCTTGGCTGGAAGCCTGGGCCAAAGCCAACGACCGTACCCCTCGCTTGCTCTGGCTATTCGATGACCGCAAGGGCGACCACCTAGGCCATGCCCACGGCTCGGATCCTCACGCCTGGACGGACCCGGCTGAGGTAACGAAAATGACCCGCGTCCTCGCGACCCGTCTCGGCGCCGTCGGCTCAGCTGAATTAATAGAAATATCTTATAATCAGTATGTTAAAGAGGTCGAGCGCGTGGATCAGGAGCTCCGCCGGCTGTTCGCGACCTTACCGACGAATCGGCGCAGTCTGGTGACCCAGCATGCCAACCTCGGACACTTCGCCGAAACCTATGGCCTACGGATCGCCCGGACGATCCTCGCGAGCAGTTCCGCCGAATCGGCCGACCCCTCGGCCCGCCACTTCTCCGAACTCCTGGCCCTTATCCGGCGCGAGGGTATCCGGGTCATCGTCACCGACGCCGGCCAGAGCGACGTGTTCGCCCGACGCCTGGCCGAAGACGCCGGACTGCCTCCTCCGCTGAGCCTTTCCTTCGAATACCTTGAGCCAGCGGGCCGCCCGGGCGACAGTTGGACCGGCATGATGCTCCTTAACGGCCGCCGCCTCCATGAGGCCCTATCCACCCGATGACCCCGTTCTGGCAACGGCTCGCCCAGCAGGTCGGCGACGCGGCCTTCGCGTTCCTGCCCACGCTCCCCTACTCCCGCCCGGACAAGAAGGACTGCTCCGGTGAAGCGGTCGTCGCCCGCGGCCTGTCCGCCGGCGCCCGCGCCGATGGCCCGCCGGCCTTCCGTGCGGCGGACTTCTCCATCCCTTGCGGTTGCCGCACGGCGCTGATCGGTCCCAACGGCTCCGGCAAATCCACCCTCCTCCGCGTCCTGGCCGGACTCGTCCCGCCGCAAGCCGGCGAGGTCCTCGTCGCCGGCGCGCCGCCCGCGCCGGGTCGCAGCCGGATCGCCTATCTCTCGCAACGCCCGCAACTGACGGATGGCTTTCCCCTGCGGCTCCGCCGCCTGGTGCAGATGGGCACGTACGCCCACCACGGCTGGTTCGAGGAATGCCGCCACGGCGAGGAAGCCGTCGACCGGGCCCTCGCGCAGCTGGGCCTGACGGAACTGGCCGACCGCCCGGTGCACGCGCTTTCCGGCGGCCAGCTGCAACGCGCGCTCATCGCCCGCGCCTTCGTGCAAGGCGCCGAAGTGCTGCTGCTCGACGAACCGTACGCCGCGCTCGACGCCGCAAGCCGCGAGATCATCGAACGCTTCCTCTTCGACCAAGGTCACGCCTTCACGGTCCTGATGGCCACGCACGATCCGGCCGACCTCGCCCGCTTCGACCGCATCCTCGAACTGCGCGACAGCGCCGTGCTCACGAAGCACGCCTGCTCGGGCCACGACCACCGCCATGCTTGATCTCCTGCTCGAGCCGCTGTCGGAACCCTTCTTCGTGCGGGCGCTCCTCGCCGTCGCCCTCGGCGGCGTGACGTGCGCCTGCCTCGGCGCCTACGTGGTGCTGCGCCGCATGGCGTTCGTGAGCACGGCCCTCACCCACTCCATCCTGCCCGGCGTGGTCGGCGCCCTGCTGCTCGGTTTCTCGCCCTACCTCGGCGCGCTCGCGGCCGCCTTGCTCACGGCGGGCGGCGCGGCTTGGCTCGCGTCGCGCAAGGGCGCCAGCGAGGACAGCGCCATCGGCGTGATGCTTTCGGTGATGTTCGCGGCGGGCGTCGCGCTCATGCAGCAGGCGAACTCCTGGCGCGACTTCGCCGGCCTGCTCTTCGGCAGCGTGGTGGCGGTCGGCGCGGACGACCTCCTGGTGATCGCGGCGACCGCGGTCGGCGTGCTCTTCGGCCTGCGCGTCCTGCACAAGGAACTGGAGCTGGCCTCCTTCGACGAAGAATATGCTTCGCTGCTCGGCGCGCGTCCCGGTCTCATGCGCGTCGTGCTGCTCGCGCTCGTCGCGCTCGGCGCGGTGTCCTGCGTGAGCCTCGTCGGCGCGCTCCTGACCACGGCGCTCTTCGTGATCCCGGCGGCGACGGGCGTCCTGCTCGGCCGCACGGTCCCGCAGGTCATGGCCTGGGGCGTCGGCAGCGCGCTCGCGGGCGGCGTCGCCGGCCTGTATCTTTCGTATTACCTGCCGGCGGTGCCGTCGGGCGCCGGCATCGTGCTGTGCTGCGCGCTGCCTTACCTGGCCGCCCGGCTTTTCGCGCCGCGGCGCTGATCAGAAGCGCGGCGGGCGGAGGCAGAGGGGCGGACCGAGCACCTCGCGGGCGACGATCGCCTGACGCAGGGCGGCCGCGCCGCGGAACTGCGAACGGGAAAGCGCGCGGGCCGGACGGGTGACCACGAGGTCCGACGCGTCGAGATGCGGCGTGGCCGCCGGACGCGCCGGACCTTCGGCGGATTCTTCGGATGCTTTCGCGGCGGGCTTGGCCGCGGCGCGCGGCTTGCGCACGCGGCGCGGGATGGGCGGCGGCGCGGCCATGGCCGTCGGCGCCGGCTGCTCGGCCTTCGCCTTCACCTGCTGATAGGCCCACACGGCGAAACCGCCGGCGGCCAGGAGCACCTTCAAGATGAGCGCGCCTTCCATGCTCAGGCCTTGGCGCCGGGCGCGGGACCGTCACCGGCGATGCCCTTGCGCATCTCGGTGTCGGAGCGGAGATTCTCGAGGCGCTGGAAATCAAGGTAGCCCATGCGGCCCGAACGCAGGGCCTCGGCGAGGGCCTGCGGGATCTGGGCTTCGGCCTCGACGACGCGGGCGCGCATCTCTTCGACGCGGGCGCGCATCTCCTGCTCGAGGGCGACGGCGGCGGCGCGACGGATCTCGGCCTGGGCCTGCGCCATGTTCTTGTTCGCGTTGGCCTGCGCTTCCTGGAGGGTGGCGCCGATGTTCTCGCCGACGTCCACGTCGGCGATGTCGATCGACATGATCTCGTAGGCGGTGTTGGCGTCGAGACCGCGCTCGAGCACGGTCTTGGAGATGCGGTCGGGGTTCTCGAGGACGAACTTGTAGCTCTCGGAGGAGCCGATGGTCGTCACGATGCCTTCGCCGACGCGGGCGATGATGGTCTCTTCCTGCGCGCCGCCGACGAAGCGGTCGAGGTTGGTGCGCACGGTCACGCGGGCCTTCACCTTCACCTGGATGCCGTCCTTGGCCACGGCGTCGATGGTGGTGCGGCCGCTGGAAGGATTCGGGCAGTCGATGACCTTGGGGCTCACGGAGGTGAGGACGGCTTCGAGCACGGACTTGTTCGTGCCGCGGGTGGCGATGTCGATCGCGCAGGCGCGGTTCCAGTCGAGGTGCAGGCCGGCCTTCTGCGCGGCGATGAGCGCCTGCACGGTCTGCACGATGTTGCCGCCGGCGAGGTAGTGGGCGTCGATCTTCTCGACGTCGACCGAGAGGCCGGCCTTGGTGGCGGCGATCTTGGCGTCGACGATCACGCTGTAAGGCACGCCGCGCAGGCGCATGCCCACGAGGTCGAAGATGCCGACCTCGGCGCCGGCGAGACGGGCGCGGACCCAGACGGCCAGGAAGGTGAGCAGGAAGAGGACGAGCAGGAGCAGGGCTCCGGCGGCGACCCAGATGACGACGTTAGGGATATCCATGGTGGTAAGCGGGGGAAGGTTCAGCGCGCGCGGCGCACGGTGACGCGGCCGGCGCCGCCTTCGACGACGACGACGGCGGCGCCGCGTTCGACGAAGCCGTCGAGCGAGAAGGCCTCGAGCAGCGCGCCGTCGACCTCGGCGGTGCCGGAGGGAGCCAACACGGTCACGGCTTTGCCGGTCTTGCCGACATACACGGCGAAACCCGCGGCGGCGGGAACGGCGGCGCCGTCATTGCTGCTGACGTTGATCATCGCGCGGCCGATGCCGGTCTGCGGCAGCAGCCGGCGGAAGGCGAAGAACTCCAGGGCGAGGACGACGAGGAAGGCCAGGCAGAAGAGCGCGCAGGTGAGCGCGCCCGCGGCGGCGGAGAGATAGATGCCGGCGAACGAGACGGCGGCGCCGACGAACCCGAGGAACACGGTCGGCAGGAAGAATTCGGCGGCGATCAGGAGCAGGCCGGCCACGAGCAGGCTGACCGGCAACACAAGGGAGACTTCATCCATGCCGAGACGATGCCGCGGCCGGGCGGCCTTTCCAATCTTTTCCGAAACCCCTGACTACAAAGACGGGGCGCGGTTATAAGCCCCCCTGTCTCGCTTGCGGAACCGCACCCGTCCGCCCTAGCCTGCCCCATGCCCAAGAAACCCGCCGCCCCCCGCCGAAGCCGGATCAAGGAAGCCCACCACGTCCTTGAAGACGCCTTGCGTAAGGCCGGCGAAGACCGACCGGGCGATCAGGCCCAGGTCCACGGACAGGTCGCGAAGTCCCTCGGGGTCTCGCCCTCGATGCTGTACAAATGGCGCGAGCCGGCGGACCAAGGCAGCGGCCAGCCTAACCCGCTCCACCGCACGGCCCAGCTCATCGTGCTCACCGGCGACACGCGCATCCTCGACTGGCTGGCGGAGAAAGCCGGCGGGCAGTTCACGCCGGTCGAGACCGAACCCGCCGCCGGCGCCCTCGACCAGGCGGCCAACACGCTCGTCCGCGAATTCGGCCTGCTCATCGCCGACGTGGCGGACGCCATCGCCGACCGACGCGTGACGCCGGACGAGACGCAGGCCCTCCGCACCAAATGGAACGGACTGCGCAAGCGCGCCGAGACGTTCGTCCGCCGCTGCGAGAAAGGCGACTACGGGGCCGACAAGTGAGCGTTTTCGCTTTCCCCGCCCCCGCGAAAAGGTAACCAGAAGCCATGGCCGAATTCACCATCCGCCCCTACGGCGACCCGGTCCTCCGGGCGGTGGGCGAGCCCGTGCGCGAATTCGGCGCCCCCCTCCGCACCCTCGGCGACGCGATGCTGCGTGCGATGAAGACCGCCAAAGGCATCGGCCTGGCCGCCCCGCAGGTGGGACTTTCCTTGCAGCTCTTCGTGATGGACGTGCATGACGAGGATTTCGCGCCCGTGCTCGACGGCAAGGAGCGCCTGCCCGAGGACATCATGCCGATGCTGCTGGCCAACGCGACGGTGACCGTACCAGCGGGCGACCCGGATACGTACACCGAAGGCTGCCTTTCGTTCCCGGGCATCACGGGCGACGTCGAGCGCGTGGAACGCGCGATCGTGCGCTACCGCGACGCCGACGGCGCGCCCCATGTCCTCGAGTGCGCCGGCCTGCTCGCGCGCTGCGTGCAGCACGAACATGACCACTGCCAGGGCGTGCTCTTCATCGACCGGATGACGCGCGCCCACCAGCTGCTGACCGCCGCGAAGGTGAAGAAGCTCAAGCGCGCGACGACCGCCGAGATGAAGGCGGCGCGCAAGCAGGCCTGATCACTTCACGCCGGGAGCACCGACGCGGAGCGTCAGCGGACCGCCGGCCACCGCGGCGCCGCCGGCGGGGATGCCTTGGACGCTGAAAGCGACGACGACCACGTTGGGAGCGGCGGCCGGCGCTTCGACCGCGGTCGCGCGCCACTTGGCGCCGACGTCGCCACCGGCCGGACCACCGCCGGCGACGATCGCGACGTAGGGGTCGCCCGCGACGGACAGCTTGCTCTGCGTCAGGCAGAGATGGGTCAGCAGCGCGGAGCCCACGGGGTGGCTGTCGCGCTCGAAACCGAAAGTCCATTCGCCGCTCTGCGTGAGGCGCGGGATGAAGCTGCGCTCATCGCGCAAGGCGACGGTGCCGACGACCGGCGTGGCGCCCGTGTGGGTCAGGACCAGCTCGGAGGCGATGATGCGGAAGGAATGGGCGTCAGCGAGACGCAGGAAAAGCAGGGTCTGCGTGCCATCGGCGCCGACGGCGTACTGCTCGGCCCAGAGCACGGCGAGCTGCTTGGGCGCGGTCGCGGGCTTGAGGCCCTTCGACAAGGCGGGAGCGGCCGGCGCGACGGCGGGCACGTAGGCATAACCTTCGGCCGGGACGGCGGCCAAGGCGACGCCGGTGCGACGCGACCAGGCGGCGCGGAGGTCGGAGGTAAGTTCGGCGGGACGTTCGAGGCCGGCGGCACTGACGCGCAACGAGCCGATGAGATGGGCGGAGAGGTAACCGAGGTCGACGGCCTGCTTGTGCAGACGGCCGACGGCGGCGTCGAGAGCGGCGGGCGGCGCAGCGGCAGCGATCTCAAAGGCGAAATTGACCGGCTTCATCTTCTCGGCCACGCGCTGGGCAGCGGCCAGACGGAGGCGATTCAGGGAAGGCGCGGCCTGCTTGACCTGCGCGTTGCCTTCATCGATGATCTTCTGGGCCCTGACCTTGATCTGCTCCGGCGTCTCGGTGAGTCCGCCGGTCTTCGCACCCTTGGTCGCAGCGGCCGCCGCGATGCTGGTGTCCATGATGCTCTGCCCCTGCTTGATGCGCGCCTGGCCTAAGGTGGTGATGCGCATGGCGTTATGCCATTCGGCGAGCTCCGCCGGCTTCAGCTGACGCACGACTTCCACGTCGGTGACGGTGGGCGGGGCGACCGGCTCGCCTGCGGCGAGCATCAGGAGGGAGGCGAGGAGCGCGAACATGGGGGTTAGGATTCGTCGAATTTACGGGCGAAGAGGGCTTCCATCTCGGTCAGGAGGGCGGCGGAATCCTTACCTTTGGCGGAGAAGCGCAGCTTCGAACCCAGACCGGCGGCCAGCATCATGAGGCCCATGATGCTCTTGCCGTTCACCGACTCGTCATCCTTGGAGACGGTGATCTCGACGTCCGGGTACCGGTTGGCCAGGCGGACGATCTGAGCGGCCGGACGGGTGTGGATACCCATGCGGTTCTGGACGGTGAATTCGCGGGCCGAAGCCTCGTGGGTTTCTTCCATAGATAAAGAGGGCCTGGGAGAGGACTCACAGGATAGGTCAAGGGGGAGGCCCCCCGCAAGTCGGGTCAAGGCAAATTGACCCGATGGGAGGGGACGCTTGACCTTCCTCGCCAGACCCCTCC
Organism: Verrucomicrobiota bacterium; assembly: GCA_046301395.1. GTDB lineage: Bacteria > Verrucomicrobiota > Verrucomicrobiia > Opitutales > UBA953 > UBA953. The sequence goes on from JBKCKE010000155.1 coordinate 11,818, forward strand.
AATCCAACCAAACGAACTACCGTGGCCAAGCCCGCTGTCCTTACCCATCCCGAATCCCTGAAGCGCCCTGCCGGGCCTTCCGAATACGCCAAGGATCCGGTCAACGCCTCGATGTCCAAGGCCGAGAAAATCGCCCTTTACACGAAAATGGCCCGTATCCGCCATTTCGAGCAGCGCTGCATCCGTATCTACCAGCAGGGCAAGATCGGGGGCTTCCTCCACCTTTACGTCGGCCAGGAGGCCGTCGCCGCCGGAACGATCTCCCTGCTGGGCAAGCACGACCATATCATCACGGGCTACCGCGACCACGGCCACGGCCTGATGGTCGGCATGGGCATGAACGAGTGCATGGCCGAACTGACCGGCCGCGTCACCGGCTGCTCCCAGGGCAAAGGCGGTTCGATGCACTATTTCGCCCCTGATAAGAACTATTGGGGCGGCCACGGCATCGTCGGCGGCCAGGCCCCGCTCGGCACCGGCCTCGCCTACGCCGTCAAGTACATGGGCCTGAAGGGCAGCTGCCTCGCCTACATGGGCGACGGCGCCGTCAACCAAGGCGCGGTCCACGAAGCCTACAACCTGGCGGCCCTCTGGGACCTGCCGATGATCTTCGTCATCGAGAACAATGGCTACTCCATGGGTACCTCCCAGGAGCGCTCCACCGCCCACCCGGGCTGCCTCGCCAAGCGCGCCGAAGGCTACGGCATGGCCTGGGACGTCATCAACGGCCACGACGTCTACGAAGTCCGCGCCAAGACGGCCATCGCCCTCAAGCGCGCCCACGAGGAGTCCAAGCCGACCGTCCTCGAGATCTTCACCTACCGCTACTTCGGCCACTCCATGGCCGACCCGGACAAGACCTACCGCGACAAGGAAGAGATCAAGGAGTACCGCGAGAAGAAGGACCCGGTCCTCGCCTTCGAACAGGAACTCCTGCGCGAGAAGGTCCTCACCCCCGAACTTTCCCAGGAGATCAACGACGCCGCGATGGCCGAGGCCGACAAGGCCGCCGTCTTCGCCGACGAGTCGCCGGACCCCACCGTCGCCGACATCACCAAGCACATCTACTGGGAAGAGGACAACCGCGGTCCGGACACGACCAGCCGCGGCACCATCATCTTCGAATAATCCTTCTTCGCACCTACTGTCATGGCCGTCATTTCCTACCGCGAAGCGCTCCGCGCCGCGATGCGCGAAGAACTCAAGCGCGACGACAAGGTCGTCATCATGGGTGAAGAAGTCGCCCAGTTCAACGGCGCCTACAAGGTGACCGAAGGTCTCCTCAAGGAGTTCGGACCGAGGCGCGTCGTCGACACCCCGATCTCCGAAGCGGGCTTCATCGGTCTCGGCATCGGCGCCTCGATGCTCGGCATCCGCCCGGTGATGGAACTGATGTTCTGGTCCTTCTCGTACGTCGCGTTCGACCAGATCGTGAACAACGCGGGTAACATCCGCTACATGTCCGGCGGCCTCATCAACTGCCCGATCGTCATCCGCGGTCCGGCCAACGGCGGCACCAACGTCGGCGCCACCCACTCCCACACGCCGGAGGCCATCCTCGCCTCCCACCCGGGCATCAAGGTCGTCTGCCCGGCCACCCCGTACGACGCGAAGGGCCTCCTCAAGGCGGCCATCCGCGACAACGATCCGGTCTACGTGATGGAGAACACCATCCTCTATAACGATAAGGGCGAAGTGCCGGACGAAGACTACATCGTGCCGCTCGGCGTCGCCGACGTGAAACGCGAAGGCACCGACCTCACGATCGTGGCCCACGGCCGCGCCGTCATCACCAGCCTCAAGGCCGCCGAGATCCTCGAAAAGGAACACGGCGTCAGCGTCGAGGTCGTCGACCTCCGCTCGATCCGCCCGCTCGACGAGGAGACCATCCTCGCCTCCGTCCGCAAGACGCACCGCGCCCTGCTGGTCGAAGAGAACAAGCCCTTCTGCGGCGTCGACGCCCAGGTGGCCTACCTGATCCAGTCGAAGGCGTTCGACGAGCTCGACGCCCCGATCCACCGCGTGTCCTCGATCGACGCCCCGCAGATCTACTGCAAGCGCATGGAAGACCAGCAGCTCCCCGACGTGAACCGCGTCGTCCGCGAAGCCCTCAAGGTCCTCGCCTAATCCCCTCCCCTCTCAAATCCGATGGCTGAAATTATCGATATGCCGAAGCTCTCCGACACGATGTCGGTGGGGACTTTGGTGAAATGGAACATCAAGGAAGGCCAGACCGTGGCCTTCGGCGACATCCTGGGCGAAGTCGAGACCGACAAGGCCACGATGGAACTCTCCTGCACGGTGCCGGGCACGATCCTCAAGATCTACGCTCCCGCCGGCTCGCAGCTGCCCGTGGGCGCGCCGATCTGCGCCATCGGCAAGAAAGGCGAAGCCGCCCCTGAGCCTTCCGCCGCGCCGGCCCCCAAAGCTCCCGCGACCGCCGTCCCGGCGATTCCCGAGAAGACCGACGTGAGCTGCATCCCGGCCGCTCCTTCTTCTTCCGGCTCCGTCGCTCCGCAGTCCGACGCCTCCCGCGCCAAGGCCTCGCCTTACGCGAAGCGCATGGCTGAGAAGGCCGCGCTCAACGTCGCCGCCCTCGCCGGCTCCGGCCCCGGTGGCCGCGTCGTCGGTCGCGATGTCGCCGCCGCTGCTTCGGCTCCGGCCGCCGCCGCTCCTTCCGGCCCGCTCAACGTCGCGGTCGCTCCGCCCGCCGACGGCAAGGGCATCCAGCCTGATGCCGACGTCCCTGTGGGCGGCATGCGCCAGACGATCGCCCGCCGACTCCTGGAATCCAAGATCACCGTCCCGCACTTCTACCTCGAGGTCGAAGTCGACGCCGCTCCGCTCATGGCGATGCGCGAATCGCTGAACAAGCGCCTCGCCGAAGCCGGGGCCGACGCGATCAAGCTCTCGGTCAACGACTTCATCCTGAAGGCCTCCGCGGAAGCCCTCCGCCGCGTCCCCGCGGTCAACGCCTCCTGGGCCGGCACGAGCATCCGCACCCACGGCGCGGTGCACCTCTCCTTCGGCGTCGCCCTCGAAGACGGCCTGGTCACCCCGGTCATCCGCGACGCGCACGCCAAGACGCTGAAGGACATCGCCGTCGAGGCGAAGTCCCTCATCGGCAAGGCCCGCTCGAAGAAGCTCACGCCGAACGAGATGTCGGGTTCGACCTTCACGGTCACCAACCTCGGCATGTACGGCGTCACCGGCTTCTTCGGCATCATCAACGTGCCCAACGCCGCGATCCTTTCCGTCGGCGCGACCATCAAGAAGCCCGTCGTCGACGCCCAGGACCGCCTGGTCATCGGCCACCGCATGGTGATCGGCCTCTCGGGCGACCACCGCGTGGTCGACGGCGCCAACGGCGCGCAGTTCCTCCAGGCGCTCAAGCAGCTCCTCGAAGAACCGGCGCTGATGCTGATCTAAGCGAAGCGCAGGCTCTCCCGAAACCCGGGCCCGCGAGGCGCCCGGGTTTTTTGTGCCCGCGTCAGAACGTGCGCACCGCCGACAGGCCGCCGTCCACGTGCAACACCTGGCCGGTCATGAAACGGGCATGGCCGGAGAGGAGATGCGCGACGAGCGCAGCCATGTCTTCGGAGCGGCCGACCTGCTGGAGCGGGTGACGCTTGCCGGCGGCTTCCTTCTTGAGGTCGGAGTTGAGCAACGCGCCGGCGAGCGGCGTATCGGTCAGCGACGGCGCGATGACGTTCACGCGGATGGTCGGCGCCCATTCGGCGGCGAGGCTCCGGGCCAGCGCTTCGACCGCCCCTTTGGCGGCGGCGATGCTCGCGTGCATGGGCATGCCCTGCGCGACGGCGACGGTGGAGAAGAGCACGACGGAGGCGTTGCCCGAGGCCTTGAGCGCGGGGAGCGCGGACTGGAGCGCCGCGATGGCGCCGAAGAGGTTCACCTGCAGGTCGCGCTGGAAATCTTCCGGCGTGAGGCGATGGAACGGCTTGAGCGAGATGGAGCCCGGGAAATACACGAAGCCGTCCAAGCGCTCGGGCCAGGCGAGCGGACCGGGGGCGGCGGCGTCGAACGGCTGCGCGACGATGCCGAGGTCGGCGAGCTTCTCGGGCGACCGACAAGCGGCGTGGACCGTATGTCCGTCGGACTGGAGCTGCGCGACGGTCGCGCGGCCGATGCCGGAGGTGCCGCCGATGATCGCGATGTGCTTGGACATGTCCGCAAGGTTGCGGGCGGGCCTTCCGGGTCAAATGACCGGCGTCTTTTCCGGGCACGAAAAAGGCCGGAGGCGAACCTCCGGCCTGATCGGACGACCTGCGGGCCGCTTACTTCTTCTTCGGGGCCGCGGGCTTGCGCGGGGCCTTCTTATCCTGGTTCGCCTTGAGTTCTTCTTCGGTGAACTTGGAGACGACGCCGGCAGCGGGGACTTCCGCCTTCGCGGTCCAGACAATCGCGTTGAGGACGAGGGTGCGCTGGCTGTCGTTAGCCCAGCCGGCGTGGTAATGGCCGCCGGTGAAGCCGAAGCCACGACCGCCGTCCTTGCGCTCGACGGCCCAGGCGACGACCTGCGGGTTCTTCTCCTCGAGGACGAGCTTCTTCACGTCCGGGTTGCCGGCGTGCGGTCCATCGCCGCGGCTCATGGTCTCGGCCGGAGCGACCGCGGACAGGAGCGGGGTGACGCCTTCCATGCCGTCGCGGAAGCGCATGTTGAAATACCACTCGTCATTGGAGCCGAACGGCTTCACGCCCCGGCTGGCCGGGTGATCGGGGATGACCTTGAAATCGGCGGTCCAGTGCGGGTTCACGGACCAGTGCTGCTCGAAGTAACCTCCGAGCCAGTCCTTGAACTCGAGGGCGCCCTTGCCCTTGGAAGAACGGCCGGCGGGCGGCGGGCTCACGGGCTTGCCGTCGGCGCTCAGCCAGCCGGCGCGCTCGTAGGCGGGCTCGACGGCGTAGTGCAGGCAGACGAAACCGGTGCCGGCCGCCATCTTCTTGGCGAGCTGATCGAGGTGCGGAAGGGCCGGGTGGCCGCCACCGCCATCGGAGTAGATCACGATCGTGTCGGCCTTGGCGACGCGCTCATCGGAAGGCCATTCGCCGTTGAGGGAGACGTCGACGGCGACCAGGTCGGCGGCGCCCTGCTTCAGGCCGGAAGCCAGGAGCTGGATGCCGGCGTTGTGCTCATGCTCGCCGGCCGGGTGGCTCGGACGTCCGGCGATGAGGAGGACGTTCTTCTTGTCCGCGGCCGAGACGAACGCGGCCGAAAGCAGGAGGAAACTGAGGAGAGATTTCTTCATGATGGGTTATTTGATCTCCTTGAGGACGAGGTCCTTGAACTGGACGACCATGGGCGGGCCGGCGTGGAGCTGGAGGGCGAGCAGGCCCTGCTTGGCGCCGACCGCGGTCTCGTCGGTGACGTCGACGGTCTGGACGCCGTTGATGAAGTGCTGCAGATGGCCGCCCTTCGCGACGACGCGGTATTCGTTCCACGCCTCAGCCTTGATCTTGGCCTGGATCTCCTCGGTCTTGCCGAGCGAACCGGTGACTTCGATCTTCGGCTTCTTGGCGTCGGCGCCTTCCTTGATGACGACCTTCTCGCCGCGCTTGGCGAGGATGCCGCGCCCCTTCTCCTCATACAGGATGCCGGAGTAGGTCTTGCCCGCCTCGAAGTCGCCCTGGTAGCCGGAGATCACGAAGCCCTTCGCGTCGACGAGCTTGCTGCGGTACTGGACGCCGGAGTTGCCGCCGACGATCTTGTACTGGAACGTGAGCTCGAAGTCGGCGACTTCGCCTTCCCACACGAGGAAGGTATTGCCCTTGGTGGGCTTCTCCTTGGTCGTGCGGCCGGTGATGACACCGTCTTCGACGGACCAGAAATCCAGGCCTTTCCAGCCCGTGAGGTCCTTGCCGTTGAAGAGGTTCTTGTCCTCGGCGGAGACCGACGCGCAGAGCGCGGCGAAGGCGAGGAAGCGGGTGAGCAGCTTCATGATGCGGGGGCGCGGGAGCTTACTTCTTGCGGCCGAAGAAGCGGTGCAGGTTCTTGAGGCCCTTCACGGCGATGTCGTCGCGGCGGGGCTCCATGGCGCGCCAGATGGCGGCGGCGCGGGCGATGACCTTGACGTCGGTGGTGAAGGATTCGATGACGACCTCCTGCTGGTAGCCGATCTTCTTCAGGGCGGCGACGATGGGCTTCCAGTCGAGCGAGTCGTTGCCCGGAGTGCCGCGGTCGGTGCCGCAGGCGTGGAAGTGACCGAGGTGCTTGCCGGCCTTGAGGATGGCCGCGGCCTGGTTCTTCTCCTCGATGTTCATGTGGAACGTGTCGAGGTGGAGCTTCACGTTCGGAAGGTTGACGGCCTTGACGAGGCGCAGGCCTTGGTCGCAGGTGTTGAGGAAGTCGGTCTCGAAGCGGTTCAGCGGCTCGATGTCGAGCTCCACACCCTTCTTCTGGGCATGCTTGCCGAGGACCTTGAGGTTCTTGACGACGAGCTTGAAGTGCTTGGCCTTGGTCTTGTCGTCATGGGCGCCGATGAGGCCGACGACGGAGTAGAGCGGGCCGATGAGGCGCGGGCAGCCCATCTCGGCGGCCTGGTCGATCAGGGCCATGATGTACTTGCGGCCGTTGGCCTGGTCCTTGGCGGAACCGCGGAGGTCGCGGCCCGGGCCCATGGCGGCGCAGATGGAGCCGATGGCGATGCCGGCCTTGGCGGCGGCGGCCTTGAGGAACTTCGGGTCGACGTGCGAAGGATCCTCGATCGGGATTTCGACGGAATCGAAGCCCCAGTTCTTGAGCTTCTTGAAAAGATACACGCTCTCGTTGGTGAACGGAGAGGCGTAGAGGAACGTATTGAGGCCGAAACGCATGGTGAGGTTGGGTGGGAGGGGGAAGGAGCCCAGATTTGCCGAGCCCGCGGGCACGGTCAAGGCTGGGCCTCGTTAAGACGGCTTTTAAGGGACGAGTTCCCCGCGGAGAAGCAGCCCGCCGGGCAGGAAA
>JBKCKE010000156.1:0-8490 GCA_046301395.1 Verrucomicrobiota bacterium
ACGGTGTCGCCGTATTCCGGCGGCATCCTGAGACCCAAGGGAAGCTCCACCTTATTGATCCCCAGCCACAACGTGCCGCCGGTGCCGGCGAGTCCGTCGACCGCCTGGGTGAGCTCGGCCGGCAACTGATGCTGGCCGGACGGGAAGTCGGCGACGTGATAGCCGTTGAAGAAGGCGAGCCCCTTGGCCTTCAGCGCATCGGCGTGGGCTTTGGCCGTCGCGGGCCGTCCGCCTAGTCCCGCATAGCCGAGATCGGCCAACACTTGCGCGCATTCGGTCGGCTCGAGCCGCGCGGCGGTGTCCATGGCGAAGAACGCCGGCTGCTCCGCGGCGCTGAGCGCGACGCAGGCAAAAAGATAAGCGAGGAGGGAACGCATGAGATTCAACGGACGGTCACGCCGTACGCGGCCAGCTCACGGAGGAAGTCCGGAGGCGACGGCGGGCTGATGACGAAATTCTTGAACCAGCCGGTACGGCGGCGGAGCAGGATGAGTTTCTTGGGATTCACGGTGTTCGTCCAATGCTCGTTCCAGAACACCCAGTCGTGCGCCGCCCACTCGATGTCGCTCAGCGCGACCTTGCGCGCGGTGATGCCGTAAAAACGCACCCGCAGGTGCCCGGCATCGACGGTGAACGTCATGCCCCAGAAGATGGCGTGGACGAGCACGAGCGGGAAGACCAGGGCCAGGATCAGTGGCAAGAGATAGAGGAAGACCTCCATGGGAATCGGAAATATAGCCCATATCGGCCCCGCTTAAACCCAAAACCAAGCCCACGCTGGACAGCCCCGCCCTGTCGGGATTGCCTGTCGGCATGGCTCGCGCGACCAAGCACCTGAACACGAACGCCCTCTGGGCCGACGTGGGCGTGCGCACGCTCCGCCGCCTCGGCCTCACGCACGTGGTGATCTCGCCTGGCTCGCGCTCGACGCCGCTCGCCCATGCCTTCGCCGAATCGACCGGCCTGCACGTGACGGTCGCGCTCGACGAACGTTCGGCCGGCTTCATCGCCCTCGGCCTCGCCAAGGCTACTGGCCAACCCGCCGCCCTGCTCTGCACCTCCGGCACCGCTGCCGCCAATTACCTGCCCGCCGTCGTCGAAGCCCGTCTGTCGGCCACGCCCCTGCTCGTCCTGACCGCCGACCGCCCGCCGGAACTGCGCGAATGCCACTCCGGCCAGACGATCGCCCAGAACGGCATCTTCGCCGGCTATCCTGTCTGGGCCGCCGAGGCCGCCGTGCCCGCCGCTGACGTAGGCCTGCTCCGTCACTGGCGCCAGCTGCTGGTCGACGCCTGGCAGCGCTCGCAAGGCCCTCTGGCCGGCCCGGTGCACCTCAATCTGCCCTTCCGCGACCCTCTGGCCCCCTCGGACCCCGAAAAGGGCTTCAAGGCGCCCGCAGGCCTCAATCTCGAGGCCTTCACGGCCGTCCCGCCCTGCGGCGTGGTCCGACCGACCCTCACCCCCACCACGGTCGCCAGCCTGCTCCCGAAGACCGAGCGCGGTGTCATCGTGATCGGACCGCATGCCTTCGAGGATCGCGACGAGAGCGCCGCGGCCCTCCGCGATCTTTCGCACCTCACCGGCTGGCCGATCCTCGCCGATGGCGCGGGCACGCTCCGCGGCGACCTCGCCGGCGACGCGACGCTCGTCTCGGGCTACGACCTGATCCTGCGCGACGTCAAAGCCGCCAAGGCACTCCGTCCGCAGGCCGCGGTCTTCGTCGGCCCGCTCCCGACCAGCAAGGTACTGCGCTCCTGGCTGAAGGAAGGCGACCTCACCGTCATCCAGCTCGGCCGCGCCGGCGAGAACACCGACCCGACGCATTCGCGCTGGAGCCGCCTTGACGGCCAGCTCGTGCCTTCGGGCGACAAGGTGTCGGCGAAGGCCTCGGTTTACGGCAAAGCCTGGCAGACGGCCCAGAAGGCTGCCGCCAAGAAGATCACGCGCATCGTGAACGTCGATTGGCCCTTCGAAGGCCGCGTCGTGTCGCTGCTCGACGAAGCCCTCGGCCCGGATGACCGTCTGTTCGTCGGCAGCAGCATGCCGATCCGCGACGTCGAGTGGTTCTACCATCCGCCCGGCCCGGGCCCGGAGGTCCTGACCAACCGCGGCGCCAACGGCATCGATGGCACCGTCTCGACGGCGCTCGGCGCTTCGCTCGACGGTAAGCGCACGGTGCTCCTCTGCGGCGACCTGACTTTCCTGCACGACAGCAACGCCCTGCTCTCCGCCTACGGCCACCGCGGCGACCTCACGGTCGTCGTGATCAACAACCAAGGCGGCGGCATCTTCAATCACCTCGCCGTCGCGCAGAGCGCGCGTTTCGAACAGCTCTGGGGCACCCCACAGGCGACCGACCTCGGCAAGCTCTGCGCCGCCCATAAAGTGCGTCACGACCTCGCGGACGGCTGGAGCGACCTGCGCCGACTCCTCGAAGTCCGCGGCAAGGGCGTCCGCGTCATCGAATTCCGCACCGACCGCGAAGCCGACGCCGCTTGGCGGAAGAAGTCGTTCCGCTGAAAGCGATGAGCCTCCTCCGCCTCTGCCTCCTGCTCGCGGCCGCGACCTTGGTCGCGGCGGACAAGGCCGAGTTGAAGCCGACCGAGGTCGCCATCCCGCGGACGACGCTCAAGGCGCAGGTCGCGCCGGGGGCCACGCTGCGCTTTGATTTCCCGGAGCTGACCGTCGACCGCAAAGGCGCGCTCGCGGCCTGTCACCTGAAACTCCCGGCGGCTTACGATACGGCGAAAAAATATCCGCTGGTCGTCTGGCTGGGCGGCGGCGAAGGCGGCAATCAGCCCAGCGGTGCTTTCCTACCCGCGGGCGACTTCATCCTGGTCGGCCTCCCCTACCCTAAGGGCGCGAACAACCCCGCGCAGGTGAACATGGTCGGCGACTACGCCCAGGTCTGGGCTTACCACCGCTTCATGCTCGACGAGATCGCGAAGGTGATTCCGAACATCGATAAGGCGCGCTCGATCATCGCCGGCTTCAGCAACGGAGCGCACGCGATCGACGGCATGCTCCGCCTGAGCGGCCGCCCGAAGCTCACGGATTATTTCGGGGTCTTCCTCTTCGCCGACGGCGGCGGCACCGGCTACACTTCGCTCGGCGCGCTCCCCGATCTCAAAGGTAAGTTCGCCTATGCCTGCTGGGGTGGCGAGAAGGGCTCCAATAAGCCTAATACCAGCCACCTCCCCAAGGCCCTCAAAGCCAAGGGCGCGACGGTCGTCGGCAGCGAGATGGCCGGCGTCGGCCACGCCTTCGCGCCCTCCGAATACCCGAAGATCGCCGAGTGGCTCGAGAAGGTCGCCCTCGCCTCCCCGGCGAAGAAGTAAGCCTAGAAATAGTCCTTCAGGAATTCCGCTTCGGTCGCGGTCAGCGGCGAGTCGCCGGTGGCCATGGCCAGGGACTTCGGGAAACGCTGGTGCGCCGTCGGCAGGACGCAGAAGCCGTGGCGCTCGTAGATGGCTGGCTTGACCTCCGAGAAGAGCAGGAAGCGCGTATCGAGCTGCGCGAAGCGATGGAGCTCCATGACGGCGCGCAGGAGCAACGAAGCGTAGCCTTTACCCCGCTGATCCGGCGAGGTCGCGACGGACGCGAGACCGATGAGGCTTTCGCGGAAGCGCAGGACATTCAGTGCGGAGACCGGCTGACCGGACGCATCCTCGAGCAGGTAACGCGTGCCGCGGACATGGTTCGGATCCTGATCCTTGTCGGCGCAATATTGGTCAAAGGTCTTCCCGTGCTTCCACGCGTCGTAGCCAAAGGCCAGGACGGCGCGGAGGTCTTCGGGCTGCACCAGCCGGAGCCGGCCCACCGGCGTAAAGCGCTGGCGACCGTCCTCGATCGCGCCTTCGAACATCGGCTGCGGACGAACCCACGTGCGCGCCGCCGGATTATCATACAGGCAGCGATAGATCACCTGCGGCGACAGGTCCTCGGAATGCGCGGCGACCCCTAGCCGGAGGTAATGGTTGCCCTTGTAGTGGCGGTAGAGGGTCCAGGACATGGCTAAACAGGGGACATGGTGACACGGGGACACGCTGGCAAGGCTGTTGAGCCAATCCCCATGTCACCTTGCCCACGTGCCCACTTGGCCCCTGGGCGGACAGAGTCCGCCCATCACTTCGCCGGCCCCCAATGGGACGTGAAGGGGTGCAGGATGAAGAGCGGCTTGCCGACCACGGCGTCGGCGGGCACTTCGCCCCAGCCGCGCGAGTCGAAGCTGTTGGCGGAGTTGTCACCGAGCGCGAAGTAATGCTTCGCCGAGACGGTGTGTTCCTGGTCCAGCGGGATGGCGTAGCGGTCGCCACCGGCGTCCGGCAGGTAACCGTAATAACCTTGGTCCATCGCGCGCCGGCTGTTGAGCGCCATCGGTTCGGGCGAAGTCACGACCTGGCCGTCGACGAGGAGTTCGCCCTGTTCGTTGACGCGGAGCTTCTGGCCGGGGACGCCGGCGAGACGCTTCACGTAATAGTTCTGGGAAGGCTGGCCGTATTGGTCGTTCAGGCCCGGGATCGTGTTCGTCCGGAAGACGAAGGTGTCGCCGCGGGACGGCTCGACGAAATGGTAAGACATCCGGTCGACGAAGAGCATGTCCCCCGTGAGGATGTCGAAGTTGAACAGCGGCGCGCCGGCCGTGGCCGACTTACCGGTCAGCAATACCGGGCCGAAGGGACTGTTCTGGATGCGACCCTCGCGGACGGCCTTGGCGAAGACCACGCGCCAGCGGTCCTGATCCTGGCGGGGCAGCTTCAACTTGGACTCTTCCGGGAAATAGGTGCGCAGGATGACCGTCTCGAAGCCGAAGTCGGCGGGCACCTTGACGGACTGCAGGGTCTTGCCGACGAGCATCTCGTACTTGTCGGCGGCGCCCTTCCAGATACCCGTTCCGAAAAGACCGTCGTCGGCCTCGCGGATGCGGGAGCGCAGGCCGTACTCGGTCTGGCCGTTGGGGCCTCGCTGCATCACGATCGGGATGGCCACCGGACCCGAAGCCTCGGCGGGGATGACGTACGTCCAGGTCCACTGGACCTTGTCGACGACCTGCTGGGCGATGCTCGGGACCGGCGCGTCGGGCGCGCGTACCTCGGCAGTCATGCCGTTGTACGTGGGCCACATCGAATTCGTCGGGATCTTGAACGGCTGCAGGAAGAAGCTGCGGATGGCGCCGGCCACGATGGCGGCCATCACCACCATCTCGGTATAGTCCGTACCGGAAGTCACCGGGTAGATCTTGCCGCCGTTACGGGTCAGGACCTCATGCAGGCGGTTGAGCAGCGTCTCGACCTCGGTGATCTCGCGGGTGCGGTCCTTGATGGCCACGCGCACCTTGTCGGCCAGCTCGAGCTGGTCGTTGAGGTCGGCGCGCGCCAGGACATCGCCGCGGTAGAGGTGCACCTTCTCCGACCCTTCGAGCAAGGCCTTGCCGATCTTGCGGAGCTTGCGGCGGTAGTAGAAAGACATGGGGGACGCCCCCAAACTAGCGGGCGCCGACCGGAGGGAAAGCCCGAACTAGGTCCTCAGCCCTCGTTCTTGAGGATCTTGATGAAGGCCTCCTGCGGGATGTCGACCTTGCCGATCTGCTTCATGCGCTTCTTGCCCTCCTTCTGCTTGTCGAGGAGCTTGCGCTTACGGGAGATGTCGCCGCCGTAGCACTTCGCGGTCACGTCCTTGCCGACGGAACCGATGGTCTCGCGGGCGATGACCTTCGAGCCGACGGCGGCCTGGATGGCGATCTTGAAGAGCTGGCGCGGCAGGAGCTCCTTGAGCTTCTCGCAGAGCGCGCGGCCGCGGCCGTCGGCCGTGGTGGCGTGCACGATTGAGGAGAAGGCGTCGACCGGCTCCTCGTTGACGCGGATGTCCATCTTGACGAGGTCCGAAGTGACGTATTCGCCGAGCTCGTAGTCCATCGAACCGTAACCGCGGGTGATGGACTTCATGCGGTCGTTGAAGTCGACGAGGATCTCGTTGAGCGGCAGGAGGCAGACGAGGACGACGCGGTCGCCGTCGATGGTCTCGGTGCGCTCGCAGATGCCGCGCTTCTCCTGCACGAGCGTCAGCATGTCGCCGATCGAGGTGCCCGGGATATGGATGTTGGCGCGGATGGTCGGCTCTTCGATGTGCTCGATGGCGGACGGGTCCGGCATGGACACCGGATTGTCGAGGATGTGCTCCACGCCGTCGGTGGTGTAGACCTTGTAGACGACGGACGGGTAGGTCGAAAGGATGTCGAGGTCGTACTCGCGGCGGAGGCGTTCCTGGACGATCTCCATGTGGAGCAGGCCGAGGAAGCCGCAGCGGAAACCGAAGCCCAGCGCGGTCGAGCTCTCGGCGGTGTAGGTCAAGGAGGAGTCGTTGATCGCCAGCTTGGCGAGCGAGGTCTTGAGCTTCTCGTAATCGGCCGTGTCGAGCGGGTAGATGCCGCTGAACACCATCGGGCTGACTTCCTTGAAGCCCGGAACGGGCTCCTTGGCGGGGTCGCTGGCGAGGGTGATCGTGTCGCCGACCTTCACGTCCGCGACCTCGCGGATGTTGATGACGATGTAACCGACGGAGCCGGGGCCGAGTTCGTCCTGCGGCTTCATCTTCGGGGAGAAGACGCCGACTTCCTTGATGACGGAACGGACGCCATTGTACATCAGCTCGATCGTCTGGCCGGCCTTGAAGGTGCCCGAGAAGACGCGCACGTAGCTGATGACGCCCTTGTAGGAGTCGAAGAGGGAGTCGAAGACCAGCGCGCGGTGCTGCGGGTAGTCGGACCAGCGGGGCGGCGGGACGCGCTTGATGATCGCGGCGAAGATGTCGTCGATGCCGATGCCGGACTTGCCCGAAGCGAGGACGGCGTCCTGCGCGGGGATGGTGAGGATGTCTTCGACCTGGCGGCGGGCTTCTTCCGGGCGGGCGCTCGGGAGGTCGACCTTGTTGATGACCGGGACGATCTCGAGGCCCTGGTTCATCGCGAGGGTGGCGTTGGCGACCGTCTGGGCTTCCACTCCCTGCGACGCGTCAATCAGGAGCACCGCGCCTTCGCAGGCGGCGAGGGAGCGCGAGACTTCGTAGGCGAAGTCGACGTGGCCCGGGGTGTCGATGAGGTTGAGGATATACTGCTTACCGTCCGGCGCGGTGAAGTTCATCGTCACCGGGTGGCACTTGATCGTGATGCCCTTCTCGCGCTCGAGGTCCATCGCGTCGAGGAGCTGCTCCTTCATCTGGCGCTTCTCGATCGTCTTCGTGTGCTCGAGCAGGCGGTCGGAAAGGGTCGTCTTGCCGTGGTCGACGTGCGCGATGATGCAGAAGTTGCGGATGTGGTCTAAGGACACGGTAAAGAGGGAAAGGGCTTAATAGGACTGCGGACGGGGCGCTTGTCCAGCGTTAGCCCCGCTTCGACGGGGTTTAGGCGGGAATATCGGCGAACTCGTGCAGGGAAGCCACGGGGGCCTCGGGCGCGGAGCGCTTCATCATGCCGGCCAGGACGCCGCCCGGGCCGCATTCGTAGAACTGGGCGACGCCGGTGGCGGCGGCGGCCTTGCAGTCGTCCTCCCAGAGGACCGAGGAGACGACCTGCTTGACCAGCGCGGCGCGGAGGTCGGCCGGCTCGGCGAGCGTACCGCCGGTGGTGTTGGAGTAGACGGTGACCTGGGGTCGCTTGAATTCGACGCCCTGCAGGAAAGCCTCGAAGGCCTGGCGGGCGGGCTCCATGAGGCGGCTGTGGTAGGCGCCGGCGACGACGAGGGGCTTCACGAGCTTGAACGGGCCGAACTCCTTGGCGCGGGCGACGGCCTGGGCGACCTTGTCGGCATCGCCGGAGATCACGACCTGGCCGGGGCAGTTGAAGTTCGCGGCGTCGATGTCGAACGCGGCGCAGAGCTTGAAGATGTCCTCGCGGGAGCCGCCGATGACCGCGGCCATGCCGCCCTTGGTCTGATCGCAGGCGAGCTGCATCAGGCGGCCGCGCTCGGCGACGACCTTGAGTCCGGTCTCGAAATCCCAGACGCCGGCGAAGGCGTAGGCGGTCAGCTCGCCGAGGGAGAGGCCGAGGCAGGCCTTGAGGTCGTTGAGCTTGCCGCGCTCCTTGAGGATTTGAGCGATGGCGTAGCCCTGGACGTAAAGGGCGGGCTGGCAGACACGGGTCTCGGTCAGGAGCTCGGCCGGGCCTTCGAAGCAGGCCTGACGGAGGTCGAACGGCAGCACCTTGGCGGCGCGGTCGTAGAGGTCCTTGGCGGAGGCCGAGCCTTCGTACAGGGACTTGCCCATGCCGACGACTTGGGCGCCTTGACCGGAGAACAGGAGAGCGGTGGACATCGGATGGAAGGAGGGAAAAAGGGCGAAAGGGTCAATGATGGACACAAAATCCAGGGGGCATGCTGGCAAGGGGACACGGGGACATGGGAAGATGCCAAAAAGAGGACACAGCAGGGAAAAAGCTTACTGGCCGTGCCCACGTGTCAGCGTGCCCACGTGCCCCCTGATTCGCCCCTCCTTCCT
>JBKCKE010000157.1:0-3222 GCA_046301395.1 Verrucomicrobiota bacterium
TCTTCGGGACCGCAGACCGGATCGGCCACGTCCACGTAGGACATCTTCTTATATTCGGTGAGGAGCAGGGCTTTCACGAAGGGAGAGAAAGGAGGGTTTCGGGGAGGGGGGCAAGACAAGGAGGGCTGAGTCGATGGCAGAGAGGGGAATCGATCAGGGAGGGCTGCATGGAGGGCTGCGTTGAGGACTGAATTGAGGGCTGAATTGAAAAGCCCCGCTACCGGCCACCCGAAATGAATGGATGACTGAGTCGATGACAGATGACAGAGGGCAGATTTCCTGAACCAGTACCTGAACCTGATGACCCGTGCCTGGATCCTGATGGCCGAGACCTGAGACCTGAAAGAATGGAGGGCTGAATAGAGGGCTGCGTTGAGGACTGAGTAGAGGGCTGAATTGAAGAAGCCCCGCCACCGGCCACCCGGAGCTGCCACCGGCCACCCGAAGCGAAAGCATAAAATCCAAAGGGAAACCGGAGACCGGATGATTGGCTGGGGTTCATCTGTCCGCAGCAAACTTTCCGGTTTCCGGTCTCCCATTGCTCGTCTGCTTTCCCAACCGCTATCCGCTAACCGCCATCACCTACCTTGAGAAACATTTGCCTCCCCTGAGCCACCGCCCTACCCATTCCGAATGAAGTTCCTCCCCGCCTTCTTACTGTCCGTCCTGACCGCCTTCGCCGCCGAGGGCCCGAAGCAGTCCATCGAGAAGCTAGATCCGGCGCTCGACGCCCTGCTCGCGAGCGACGCCAAGATTGAGACCATCTCGAACGGCGGCTATACTTGGTCCGAAGGTCCGGCCTGGTACAAGGGACGCATCGTCTTCTCCGACGTCCCCAACAACGTCGCCTACCAGTGGATCGAAGGCGACGCCGTCGCCTCCGTCTTCCTCAAGCCGAGCGGCACCGACGAGGCTTCGCCGAACCAAGGCTCGAACGGCCTCGCGGTCGACGGCGAAGGCCGCCTGCTCCTCTGCCAGCATGGCTCGCGCCGCGTCGCCCGCCTCGGTGGCGACGGCAAGTTCGTACCCCTCGCGACCAAGAACCATGAAGGCGTCCGCTTCAACAGCCCCAACGACCTCTGCGTGGCCAAGGATGGTGCGGTCTACTTCACCGATCCGACCTACGGCTTGCCGAAAGGCGAGAAGTCCGAGACCCCGTATCACGGCGTCTACAAGCTCGCGACCGACGGCAAGGTCACCCTCGTGACCAAGGAAATCCAGTGGCCGAACGGCATCGCCCTGAGCCTCGACCAGAAGTCCCTCTACCTCGCGGTCTCCGATGGCAAGAACCCGCGCGTCGCGGTCTGTAACCTTGACGGCTCCGGCCTGCGCGACGTCTTCCTCGCCGCCCCGCTGAAGAGCAAGGAACGCGCCGGCGGGTGCGACGGCCTGAGGCTCGACGCCAAGGGCAACATCTGGACCACCGGCCCCGGCGGCGTGCTCATCCTCTCGCCGGAAGGCAAGCACCTCGGCTCGATCCTCTGCGGCCAAGCCACGGCGAACCTCACCTGGGGTGACGACGGCCACACGCTCTACATCACGTCCAAGGACCGTCTCCTGCGCGTGAAGACGAAGGTCAAAGGCGCGGGTTTCTGACCGCACGCTGACGCGCGCGGAGGGCCGTTCGCCGCAGGGCGAACCAAGGGTGGGGCACGATTATCGTGCCCTCCGCTTCGGAGGGCGCGGCAAAGCCACGCCCCTACCCTCGGCCGCCCTGCGGCGGCCACTACCCGAGGCAACTAAGTCAGCACGCAGTGCTGACCCTACCTCAATGCAAGCGGATGCGATGTCATCGCATCCCTACCCCACGCATGGCTCAAAGCCAGCCACCTTAAGCGACGACTGCCTCCGCTCAATTCAGCCCTCTACTCAGTCCTCAACGCAGCCCTCCATTCAGTCCTCCGTGATCGATTCGGCACTTCTGCCTTCCGTCATCGACGCAGCCATCCGTCATCTGTCATCGATTCAGCCCTCTCCTACTTCCTCTCCAACTTCACATAATCCAACCCGAACATATTCCGCGGCGTAGCGGCGGGATTGGGGGCGAGGACCTTGATCTCGAGGCGATGCTCGCCGGCGTCGAGTTCGTGGCGGCCGCCGTTGAGTTCGCCGGTGGTGACGACTTCGGCGGGGTTGTAGAAATCGTAGCCTTCGACGCCGAGGAGTTTGCCGTCGAGGCGGAGCTCGAAGCTGCCGTAGTCATGCGCCTTGGTGCCGACGAACTTCACCTCATAGGTGCCCTTGGCGGAGACGGGGAGCGCGAGCGTGAGGGTGTCGCCGACCTTGCCGCCGGTCCACCAGAGGTGGTCGTTGCCGCTCCAGCGGCTGGCTTTGAACGCGGTCATCTTCTGGCCGCCGGTCTTGCCGCCGGTGACGGCGAGGACCTTCAGCGTCTCGCCTTCGATCGCGCCTTCGAGGCGCCAGACACCGGGGGCGGTGACGGGGAAGCCGTCCGGGAACTGCAGGTAGGCGACGAGGTTAATCACCTGCTCCTTGGTGAGTGCGTCGAGCAGGCCTTCGGGCATCAGCGACATCGGCAGGATCTCGCGTTGCTCGACTTCGCCCTTGGCGACGGTGAACTTCGCGCCGCCGGGCATGACGAGACGGAACGACTGCGTGTCCTCGAACTGGACGATCCCGCTCATGGTGGCCCCGCCCTTGAGCTTGAAGACGTTGAGCTGGTAATCCTTCCCGATGACGCCGTTGGGGTTGAGGACGTTCTCAAGGAAGTAATCGAGCTTACCGATATTGGAGCCGGCGAGGCCCGGGCCGACCGGATTGCCCGTGTAGCCGAAGGTATGGCAGATGCCGCAAGACGTCGTGAACAGCTGGCGACCGGCCGCGATGTCGCCCTTACGCACGGCGTCGGGCTTCAGCATGGCCTCGTACTTGGCCTTGTTCTTCGCGAAGTCGGCCTTGGTCGCGTTGACCACGCCCACGACGGTGGCGAGCTGGGCGTCGAGATCCTGGTCGCCGAGCGACTTCAGCTGACGCACCACGAGCGGCGAAAGCAGGGCCTTGTCGGCTTTGCCCGCGGCCACGGCGCCGAGCAGCGCCTTGCCGCCGGCAGCATTGCTGGCAAGCGCCGCGATGGCGTCGTTGACCTGCTCCGGCGAGAACACGCCGAAGCGACCGAGGAGCACCGCCGGCGAATCCGCGTCACCCACGGCGGCGAGCGCCTGGATGAGCGCGCGACGGAAAGACGGCGTGGTCTTCTCGGCG
>JBKCKE010000158.1:0-10593 GCA_046301395.1 Verrucomicrobiota bacterium
CACCGCCCTCGCCTCCGTCGGAGCCGACGACGACCAGGTGTTCTTCGGTGCCTCGGTGAAGGCCGTCTTCTAAGGACCTGAGCCGGGTGGTCTTCGGACCGCCCGGCCTTCCTTGGACTGAACCATTCCCCGGCCTGGAACCGTTTCAGAACCGGGAGATTGCAGCATAGCAAAAGGGGTGCTTTCCGGGAGGAAAGCACCCCTTCTTCTTTGTTAGGTTGAAAATCGCCGGAAGAAGGCAATGTTCCCACCTCCATGCTCGAGTCCGCCCGCAAACCTGACTGGCTCCGCGCCAAGCTTCCCAGCGGTCCCGACTTCTTGGAGACCAAGAAGAACGTCGACGAGCACAAGCTCCACACGGTCTGCCAGTCCGCGCAGTGCCCCAACATGGGCGAATGCTGGTCTCGCGGTAGCGCGACGGTGATGATCCTCGGCAACGTCTGCACCCGTTCCTGCACCTTCTGCGCCGTGCTCTCCGGCCGCCCCAGCGAACTCGACCTCGGCGAACCGGCCCGCGTGGCCGAATCCATCGCCCTGATGAACCTCAAGCACGTGGTCATCACCTCCGTGGCCCGCGACGACCTCAAGGACGGCGGCGCCTCCGTCTGGGCCGCGACCATCCGCGCGACCCGTCACCGCTGCCCGAACACGACCATCGAGGTCCTGCCGGCGGACTTCCGCGGCGAGCAGGAACACCTCGACACGCTGCTCGACGCCCGACCCGACATCCTCAATCACAACCTTGAGACGGTCGAACGCCTGCAGCGCCCGGTCCGTAAGACCGCCCGCTACGAACGCTCCTTCTGGGTGCTCAAGCACGCCAAGTCCCGCGACTTCATCACCAAGACGGGCATCATGCTCGGCATCGGTGAACGCAAGGAAGAGGTCGCCCAGCTGATCCGCGACATCGCCGCGGCCGACGTGGATATCCTGACGATCGGCCAGTATCTTTCGCCGAGCAAGGAACACGCCCCGATCGACCGCTGGGTCACGCCCGAAGAATTCGCCGAGTGGAAGACCTTCGCCCTCGAGGTCGGCGTGAAGCACGTCGAATCCGGCCCCTTGGTCCGCTCTTCCTACCGGGCCGACGAACAAGTCGTGAAGTTCAGCCTGATGGATCGCCGCCAGCGACCCGCCCGCTAATCCGTGGAAGGCCTGCCTCCCGTCGACTTCCGCGGCGAGCTCAATGACGAGCAGTACGCCGCGGTGACCTCGCCGCGCGGCCCCGCGCTCGTACTGGCCGGCGCCGGCTCGGGCAAGACCCGCACCCTCACCTACCGCGTGGCCTGGCTCCTGCACCAAGGCGCCAATCCATGGGACATCCTGCTGCTGACGTTCACGAACAAGTCGGCCAAGGAGATGCTCGAGCGCGTCGAAGACCTCACCGGCGTCCCGCGCGGCCAGTTCTGGGGCGGCACCTTCCACTCCATCGGCCAGCGTATCCTGCGTCGCAACGCCGCCGTGGCCGCCCGCTCCCCCGACTTCACCATCCTCGACCAGAAGGAATCGGAGCAGCTCTTCTCCGAGATCGTGAAGTCGATCGACGGCGCCTTCATCAAGGATAAGACGAATCCGAAAGCCTCCGTCATCCTCGACGCCTATTCGCACGCCCGCAATACGCTGCGCCCGCTGCAGGACGTCCTGGCGGAGCGCCTCGACTGGATGAAGGGCGGACCGGAGAAGCTCATGCAGTTCTGCACGGCCTACGCCGCGGCGAAGCAGGAGCGCAACCTCTGCGACTTCGACGACCTGCTCAGCCTCTGGCTGCACGTGCTCGAGAACGACCCGGCCGCGCTCGCCCATTACCGTGGGCGCTTCAAGCACATCCTCGTGGATGAGTTCCAGGATACCAACCGTCTCCAGAGCCGCATCATCGACCTGCTCGCCAGCGAGCACCAGATCATGGCCGTCGGAGACGACGCCCAGTGCATCTACACCTGGCGCGGCGCCGACTGGGAGAACATCGTCGCCTTCCCGCAGCGCCACCCGGGCACGCTGATCCATACGATCGACACCAACTACCGCTCGACCCCGGAGATCCTGGCCTTCGCCAACGAGATCCTCAGCCACCGGCCGCGCGTCGAGGGCTTCGACCGCCGCCTCCAGGCCGTGCGGCAGAGCGGCCCTCAGCCCACCGTCTTCACCGTCGGCGACACCTCCCAGCAGGCGAAACTCGTGGTCCGCAAGCTCATGCAGCTGCACCACGAAGGCCACGCGCTGAAGGACATGCACGTGCTCTACCGCGCGCATTACCAGTCGCTGGAACTGCAGATGGAACTCAACGCCATGGGCGTGCCGTTCGTCATCACCAGCGGCCACAAGTTCTTCGACCTCGCGCACGTGAAGGACATCCTCGCGCACCTGCGCTTCGTGCACAACCCGCTCGACCAGGTCGCGCTGTCGCGCCTGCTCTGCCTGTTGCCGAAGGTCGGCCCGGTCGCCGCCGAGAAGATCAGCAAGGCCGCCCGCGAGACCGACGAAGCCCAAGGCCGCGGCTTGGTCCGCGCGCTCCGTGCCGACGCGGTGCTCAAGCGCGTGCCGGAATCAGCGAAGGACGACTTCAACGACCTGACCATCACGCTCGAGGACATGCTCGAAGGCCTCGAAGCCGCCAAGGCCAAGCCCGGCCCTGCGGCTCCCGCGCCGGATCTGTTCGCCGCAGCTTCGGATGCGAACTCGATCAAAGTCGCCCGGACGCCCGCCGAAACGGTCCGGGTCTGCATCGAGGGCTGGTATGGCGGCTTCCTCAAGACGATCTTCCCGGATTGGAAGGACCGCGAACAAGACCTCCAAGGCCTCATCGGCTTCGCCTCGAAGTTCGAGGACGTCGGCGACCTCGTCGCCCAGGTGGCCCTGCTCAACGGCGAATCCTCGGACAAGAAGGCCGAGCCCGAGGAGGACATGCTCCGCCTCACGACCATCCACCAGTCCAAGGGCCTCGAGTTCCCCATCGTCTTCCTCCTGGGCTGCGCCGACGGCCTCCTCCCCCTGACCCGCGCCATCGATGAGGGTGACGTGGAAGAGGAACGCCGCCTCTTCTACGTGGCCTGCACGCGCGCCGAGAACATGCTCTTCCTTTTCGCCCCCCGGTTCGCGGTCTCCGGCGAAGGCTACCGCCCGCTCGATCCCTGCCGTTTTCTGGAAGAAATGAGCCCGGATTGTTACGAATTGGCGGATTACGCCCATCGCCGGCTCTGAGCCGGCTATGACGGACGAACAGGGGTAGGTGCTTGCCTTTACCTTGGGCGGGCATTTATGACTCAATTCAAACTTTTACACGCCATCGCCATGCCCAAGGTACTCGTCGCCGACAAAATCTCGCCCACCGGAGTCGCCCTCCTCAAAGCCCAGCCCGGGTATGAGGTCGTCGAAGCCTACGGCTCCACCCCGGAGCAGATCCTGAACCTGGTCGCCGACGTGGACGCCATCCTGGTCCGCTCCGAGACCCAGATCACCCGCGAAGTCCTCGCCGCCGCCCACCGCCTCGTCTGCGTCGGCCGCGCCGGCGTGGGGGTCGACAACATCGACGTCGACGCCGCCACCGAGCGCGGCGTGATCGTGATGAATACCCCTTCGGGCAACACCATCGCGACCGCCGAGCTCACCTTCACACACCTCCTCTCCCTCGCCCGCCCGGTGCCGGAAGCCGTGCAGTCCATGCACGAAGGCAAGTGGGACCGTAAGACCCTCTCCGGCTCCGAGCTCTTCGGCAAGACCCTCGGCGTGCTCGGCCTCGGCCGCATCGGCGCCGAAGTCTCCAAGCGCGCCCTCGCCTTCGGCATGAAGGTCCTCGCCTACGACCCGTACCTCACCGAGGCCCGTGCCAAGGCCCTCGGCGTCACCATCGCCACCCTCGACGAAGTCTTCGCCCTCTCCGACTACATCACCGTCCACATGCCCCTCATCGAGAAGGGCAAGCAGGGCGCGACCGAAGGCATGGTCGATGACGCCGCCTTCGCCAAGATGAAGAAGGGCGTGCGGGTCATCAACTGCGCCCGTGGCGGCATCGTCGACGAAGCCGCCCTCGCGGCCGCGCTCGCCTCCGGCAAGTGCGGCGGCTGCGGTTTCGACGTCTTCGTCGAAGAACCCCTCGCCAAGGACCACCCTCTGCGCGCCTTCCCTCGTGCTCACCTCTCCCCGCACCTCGGCGCGTCCACGGCCGAAGCCCAGGAGAACGTCGGCGTCGAAGTCGCCGAAGCCGCGATCACCGTCCTCGGCGGAGGCTCGCCCGCCAACGCGGTCAACCTGCCCTCCGTCGACTCGCAGACCCTCGCCGCGATCAAGCCCTTCCTCTCCCTCGCCCAGAAGCTCGGCTCCATCGCCCGCCAGCTGGCCGCCCCGGGCCGCATCGAATCGCTCCGCCTGACGACCTTCGGCACCGGCTCCGACCAGGGCGCCAACGCCATCGCCCGCGCCATCCAGCGCGGCTACCTCCGCGGCATCGTGGAAGGCGTCACCGACGTCAACGCCCCCGGCAAGCTCAAGGCCCTCGGCGTCGAGGTCCAGACCGTCCGCTCCTCTGCCGAAGCCGACTACAAGGAACTCATCCTCGTCGAAGCAGTGCTCGCGGGCGGCAAGACCGTCTCCGTCGCCGGCACCGTCATCGGCAAGGCCCAGTCCCCTCGCATCGTCTCCATCAATGGCCGCACCCTCGAATTCATCCCCGAAGGCATGCTGCTCCTCATCGAGAACCAGGACCAGCCCGGCATCATCGGCGCCCTCGGCACCCTGCTCGCCAAGGAACGCGTGAACATCGCCAACATGGCCCTCAGCCGCAGCGGCGGTTCCAACGCCCTCGCCGTCTACCAGCTCGACACCGCTCCCGGTGACGCCGCCATCGCGGAGATCCTCCGCAATCCGGCGATCGTCAGCGCCAAGCTGATCGAAGCCTAAGCGATGTTCGCGGCCATCGGGATCTTCGCCCTGCTCGGATACCTCATCGGTTCCGTCAACTTCGCCGTGCTCGTGGCGAAGAAGCATGGCGTCGACATCCTGAAGGAAGGCTCCGGCAACCCCGGCGCCACGAACGTCAAGCGCGTGCTCGGCAAGGGCCCGGGCAACCTGGTCTTCGCCCTCGACGCCCTGAAGGGCTTCGTCGGCGCCGGCCTGCCTTACCTGTTCCTCCGCATCGAAGAGACCGGCGCAGCGGCGGACATCCATTTCACGGTCTGCGTCGCCGGCTTCGTCGGCACGCTCCTCGGCCATTGCTTCTCCTGCTTCCTGAAGTTCAAGGGTGGCAAGGGCGTGGCCTCCACCATCGGCGGCCTCCTGGTCCTGCTGCCTATCCCGATCCTCATCGGTGCGGCGATCTGGGGACTCGTGTTCATGCTCTCCCGTTACGTGTCCTTGGCTTCGATCGCCCTCGGCGTCTCCCTACCCCTCTCCTGCTGGCTTCTGCCTCTCTTCACGAAGCTGACCTTCGGCCAGCCGGAGTTCTGGTTCGCGGCGGCCATCGCCGCGTTCAACGTCTGGACGCATCGCTCCAACATCGGCCGCCTGCTCGCCGGCACCGAGAACCGCTTCGTCAAGCAAGCCTGACCTTTTCGCAATGACCGCCCCTCGCACCATCGGCATCGGCATCCTCGGCTTCGGCACCGTCGGCCAAGGCGTCTGGAAGCACCTGCATGAGAAGCAGGCCGACCTCGAATCGCGCCTCGGCGTGAAGCTCGACCTCCGCAAGGCCTCCGTCCGCGACCTCAAGAAGAAGCGCGCGGTCAAGATCCCGGCCTCGAAGCTGACCACCGACGTCAACGAGATCATCGACGACCCGAAGGTCCACGTGGTGTGCGAACTCATCGGCGGCACCACCAAGGCCCGCGAGCTCACCCTCCGCGCCCTGCGCCTCGGCAAGGTCGTCGTCTCCGCCAACAAGGCGCTGCTCTGCGAGCATGGCCCGGAGATCATGCAGGCGGTCCGCCAGCACGGCGGCCAGTTCCTCTTCGAAGCCAGCGTCGCCGGCGGCATCCCGATCATCAAGGCCATCCGCGAAGGCCTCGTCGCCAACCGCTTCGAGCTGATCGTCGGCATCCTCAACGGCACCTGCAACCATATCCTCACCCGCATGGGCGAGGACGGCCTCTCGTTCGCCGACGCCCTCAAGGAAGCCCAGGAACTCGGCTACGCCGAGGCCGACCCGACGCTCGACGTCGACGGCATCGACGCCTTCCACAAGGCCTCGATCCTCGCCTGGCTCGCGCACGGCAAGTGGGCGCCCTCGTCCCGCACGCTCGTCGAAGGCATCCGCACGATCGGCCCCGCCGACATCGACTTCGCCCGCCGCTTCGGCTTCGCGCTCAAGCACCTCGCCGTCATCCGCCGCGACTTCAAGTCCAACTGGATGACCGTCGGCGTCTACCCTTCCCTCGTCCCGAACCGCGACATCCTCGCGCGCGTCTCCGGCGTCAACAACGGCATCACCCTCCGCGGTGACGTCGTCGGCGCCACCACGCTCACCGGCCGCGGCGCCGGCGGCGACGCCACCGCTTCCGCCGTCATCGGCGACAGCGTCGACGCCATCGCCGCCCTCACCGGCGCGATCCCGCAGGCCCTTTCGCCCGACGCCCTCGCCGCCCGCGAGCAGGCCGGCCGCGCCCTGCGCATGGCCTCGATCGACGAGATCGTCTCGCCCTTCTACCTGCGCCTCTCGCTGCTCGACAAGGCCGGCGTGTCCGAAGGCGTCTACCGCATCTTCTCGAAGCACAAGGTGTCCATCGCCCGCGTCATCCAGTACGAGCACCCGAACCAGGGCCGCAGTACCGTCACCCTTTCGACCTACCCGGTCAGCGAACGCAAGATGTCCGCGGTCTTGACAGAATTACGCCGCCTCAAGACGGTGCTCGAGGAGCCGGTCGTGCTCCGCATCTTCTCCCCCGAATCCTGATCTCCCGGTGGCCCTCATCGTCCAGAAATACGGCGGCACTTCCGTCGGCAACGTCGACCGCATCCAGAACGTCGCGGCGAAGATCAAGGAACAGTGGTCGAAAGGTAACCGCATCGTCGTGGTCGTCTCCGCCCGCAGCGGCGTGACCAACGACCTCATCGCCCGCGCCAAGGCCCTCTCGAAGCTACCCGACGAGCGCGAGATGGACGTCCTGATGGCCGTCGGCGAACAGGAGACCATCGCCCTCACGGTCATGGCCCTCCACGCCATCGGCGTGCCCGCCGTCTCCCGCACGGGCGCCCAAGCCGGCATCTTCACGGACGACATCCACACCCGCGCCCGCATCACCCGCATCACCGGTGGCGACCTGCTCGCCCGCCTCGACGAAGGCAAGGTCGTCGTGGTCGCCGGCTTCCAAGGCTGCACGGACAAGGGCGAAGTCACCACCCTCGGCCGCGGTGGCTCGGACCTCACCGCCATCGCCGTCGCCGCCTCCATCAAGGCCGACCTCTGCCAGATCTACACCGACGTCGACGGCGTCTACACCGCCGACCCCCGCATCGTGCTCAACGCGAGCAAGCTGCCGGAGATCTCCTACGAGGAGATGCTCGAGCTCGCCTCCAGCGGCTCCAAGGTCATGCAGTCGCGCTCCGTGGAGTTCGCGCAGAAATACAACGTGCCCTTCGAGGTCCGTTCCTCCTTTAACGACCAACCCGGTACCATCGTGAAAGCCATCGACAAGACCCTTGAAGACGCGGCCATCGCCGGCGTCGCCCTCGACCGCCTGCAGACCCGCGTCACGGTGAACGACCTGCCGGACAGCCCGCAGGCGCTCTCCGCCCTCTTCGACGACCTCGGCGAGGCCGGCCTCAGCGTCGACATGATCATCAAGAACCTGGGCAAGGACGGCAAAGCCAACCTGACCTTCTCGGTGACCACCGCCGAATTCTCCCGCGTCGAAGCCGTCGTCGGCCAGACCCTCAAGAAGCTCGGCTCGGGCTCCGTCCGTTCCGCAGGCGAGATCTCCAAGCTATCCATCGTGGGCGTCGGCATGATCTCCCACCCCGGCGTCGCCGGCACCCTCTTCAAGGCCCTCGCGTCCGTCGGCATCAACAGCGAGCTCATCACGACCTCCGAGATCAAGATCTCCGTCGCGCTCGAACCCGCCAAGGCCGACGCCGCCGTCCGCGCCGTGCACACGGCCTTCGGTCTCGACAAGGCCTGAGCCGGCACTCGCCTCTTGCCCGCCGGCCCGCCCCGACCATATTCGGGGCGATGCTGCGGTTCACCCTGGCCACCTTCCTTGCCCTCGGCGTCCTCGCGCCGGGTCGGTCGGTGTCGCAGGAACTTCCGCCGAACCTCCTGACGGCCGTCGCCCCCGTCGGCGCCGCCGAACGTCCGGACGGACGCGCGCTGCTCGGACTGGCCGACCAAGCCTTGGCCGCCGGGCTTTCCTCGACCGCGACGGGCTTCTACGCCCAGCTGCTCGCCGATCCGCGGCTGGATGAGAAGTCCCGTGAACTCGCCGGCCTCGGCCTGACCGCCGCGACCCTCGAACGCGCCCGCGTCCCGGAGACGAAGGCAGCGCTGAAGTTCCTGCCGAAGTCCGCCCGCAAGACCTTGCGCGAAGGCCTACTCTCCCTCCTCGAGAACGACCTCGACGCCGCCCGCAGACTGTCGGCGGAACTCGACCTCGCCGGATTGCCGGCCCACGAAGCGGCCTGGGGCCACGCCCTGCGCTGGATGATCGCCGCGGCCCAAGGCGACAACCTCAACGCGACGCTCAGCCAGGAGGCCATCGCCCGCACGGCGGTGTCCGAAGAACAGCGTCAGCGCATCGAACTTCTCGGCTACCGCGCCACGATCCTCGCCGGCAAGGTCGAGGACCGCACCCTCGAAGCCTTGCGCGAGCTCGCCGACGAAGCCCGCGGCACGCCGCTCGCCTACGCCTACGCCCGCAATCTCGCCCTCGCCCATGCCCAGCGCAAGGACCCCAAGCGCGCGGCGCAGGCCCTCGCCGAGGCCGGTCCGCTGGCGCCCGCCCGCCAGGCCGAAGCCGACCTCCTCGCCGGCCTGATCCTCGGCGCCGACAACGTCGCCGGCCGCGAACGCCTCAAGGAAGCCGCGCGTAATCCGGCCAACGTCGCCGTGCGGCTCACCGCCCTGCGCGCGCTCGTCGCCGCCGCCGATCCGCGGGCCGAAGCCGAACCCGGCAAGCCGATCGACACCCGCGCGGTGGCCAATGAGGTGAACGATTTCCTGCTCCGCCAGAATCCGGGCTCGCTCACCTACCATTGTCCGCGCGACCCGCAGGTGCTCGACGCGATCCACCTCGCCCGCGCCCAGCTGATGCTCTTCGCCGGCAGCCGTGAGAAGGCCCGTCAGGCCGCCGAAGACCTGTTGAAGGACGTCCCCGCGAGCCCGCTCGCCCGCGAGGCGACGCGCACGCTGGCCATCGCCGCCTGGGGCGACGGCTCCTTCCGCCTGGCCGCGACCCACCTCACCACCCTCGCCGACGCGAGCGTCGAACCGGAGCGCGCCGGCCTGCGCATCGCGGCCGCCGACTGCCTCTTCCTCGCCAAGGACTTCGCGCTCGCCGAGAAAGCCTACGCCGGCCTGCAGCAGGAAGCCGCCGACATCCGGCTGGCCGAAGACGCCTTCCACCAGCGCGTGCTCTGCCTGCTCGAGACGAGCGACGACGCCGCCGCCTGGGATCGCGTGGCGCTCGCCATCGAAGAGACCGCCCGCTCGCGCCGCACGCGCACGGGCGAGCCGCTCTGGTCCGCCGCGTGGAGCCTCGTCGAGGACGCGCGCAAAGCCGGCCGCGCCCCCGAAGCCGAGAAGAGCCTGAACCGGCTTCGCCCCTTGCTCGCCGAAGCACGCGCCGACTACGCCCTGCGCTTCGCCTGGCAGGCCGCCCTGCTCGCCATCGCCCAAGGCCGCCTCACGCAGGCCGGACAGCTCGCCGTCGAGATCGACCGCCGCCTGGAGAACCTTCCCGCCGACCCCGCGCTCAGCGAACTCCGTAAAGCCGTCCCGGAACTCCGCGGCCACGCGGCCTTGCTGAAGGCGCGTACCGCCCTGAACGCCGGCTCAGCGCAAGGCCTCGACGAACTCGTGACGCTCCGTCGCCGCTTCGGCAAGGTCCCCGCGGCCGCCGCTTCCTATCTCGTGGAAGGCCGTCACCTCGCCTCGGTCGGACGCCATGCCGACGCGCAGGACCGCTTCGAAGCGCTGGCCAAGGATTTCCAAGGTGAGCCGACGCTGGCGGAATTCGCTTCGCTCGGTCTCTACGAAGCCGCCGAGCAGGCCGCCCTGCAGGCTCCGACGGCCGGCGAAGGCAAGCTCAAGGACGCCGTCGAACTCCTGGAACGATTTACCGAGACTTACCCCCTCAGCCCGCTCCTCACCCGCGTCACGCTGCGCCGCGCCGAGATCCTCCGCTCGCTCGGCCAGTTCGACAAGGCCCTGCTGGTGCTCGACGGCCTCATCCGCGAGCGCCCGACCGACGTCGCCCGTCCGCTCGCCGAGATGGCCCGCGCCGACGCCCTCTTCGGGCTCGCCCAGCTGCGCCGCGACCGCAACGGCCAGCTCGACCGTCAACGTATCGCCCGAGCCGCGGCCGCCTACGAGCGCATCGCCGAAGCGTGGTCCAAGGATTCCGCCGACACGCAGACCGAGGCCTGGTATAAGTGGGCGCTGACGCTCACCGA
>JBKCKE010000159.1:0-8437 GCA_046301395.1 Verrucomicrobiota bacterium
CGCGCAGATGCTCCGCG
The DNA here is from genome assembly GCA_046301395.1 of Verrucomicrobiota bacterium. Taxonomy (GTDB): domain Bacteria; phylum Verrucomicrobiota; class Verrucomicrobiia; order Opitutales; family UBA953; genus UBA953. The sequence continues at coordinate 18 of JBKCKE010000159.1, forward strand.
TGGCTCGCCTGGAAGACCGCGACGGCGCTCATGTGAGTTCCTGCCAGAAGCCCGCCCAGTCGTAGCCCGGGAGTCCGGTCGCCATCGCGCCGGCCGCATGGCGATCACGGCCGTCATTTTCGAAACGACCGAGCGTGTCGAAGCCGACGGTGCCCGCCTGTGGATCCTGCGCCGCGAGCCAGAGCGCGCCTTGGCGGCCGATCGCGGTCTCGAAGCAGGAGGAATAGACGACGGCGCCCGCGTGCGCTCCGCGCCAGGCACGGAGTTCGTCCCAGTCGCCGGCGAGCAGCGGTTTCACGACGACCGTCCCGGCCCAGTCGACGCCGCCCGGAGTGAGGAACGATTCATCCAGGGCGATCTTATCCGGTCCGAGTGACGCGTAGCCCGGGTGTCCGACCGGCAAAGGCTGTTCGAGGAATTCGACCTGCTCGTGGGCGCGGGCGAACTCCGCCCAGCGCCGCGCGGCTTGGAGGTCCAGGGAGCCATTCGCGTCGAGGCGCAGTTTGCCGGGGAAGCGCGCCGCCGCCGTGCGGATCGCTTCTTCGGAAGTCTCCGGCGAGATCTTGATCTTCAAGGTGCGGAAGCCCGCGGCGACTTTCGCCTCGGTCTCGACGACGGAAAGGGTCAGCAGGCCGGCGCAGGGCAGGTTGCCGCCGTAGCCGGCGATCTGGCTCCAGTGTCGGCAGCTGGAGAGCGCCGCCGAGAGGCAGGGCAGGGGCGCCGGCGAAGCGGCCACGGCGGCGAGCAGATGGGGCAGGTTGCCTTGGGCCGAACGGAGGAACTCCAACGATTGCTCGACGGTCTCGGTCGGGAAGCCCGGCCACGGGGCGATCTCACCGTAACCCGTGCCTTGGTCCGATTGCGTCCGCAATAGGATGCGGTCCACGCTGTCCACGGCGCCGGCGCCGGTCACGATCGCGGAGCGCAGTCGGCGACGGACACGTTTGAAGTCGAAAAAGCCGCCGGTCATGGCACGAATAGACGGCAATCCGGACAAACTCGCAAAATCAATTTGCCACCCCTTGGGGGGGTGCCTAACACCCTTTGGGGAAACCGACCACTCATGGCCTCCTCGAAATCCAAGGGCCGCGTTTCCCTCGACGAACGCTTTTACCTGTCCGCGGACGACTTCTTCCCCGCCAACGCCGGACTCGGCCTGACGTATGACGACGTCTCCCTGGCCACCCGCTACTCCGAGGTCCTGCCCCGGATGACGCGCCTAGACTCGTCCCTGTCCGACGCCCTCCCGCTCTCCCTGCCGATCGTGTCCTCCGACATGGATACGGTCACCGAGCACCGCATGGCCATCGCGATGGCCCTCAACGGCGGCCTAGGCCTCCTGCACTATAATATGGCGGAAGCCGACCAGGTCGCCGAAGTGCGCCGGGTTAAGAACCATATCCACGGCATGATCGGCGACCCCGCCGTCGTCTCGGCCGATGACACCATCGCCGAAGTCCTCGCCCGTATCGAACGCGACGGCCTGGCCTTCAGCACCTTCCCCGTCACCGCCGCCGACGGCACGCTCCTCGGCCTCCTGCCCGGCAGCGCCGTCAAGGAACGCCACGGCCAGCGTAAGGTCGTCGCCGTCATGATCCCCCGCGACGGTGAAGACCTTGTCGCGGAGAAGGACCTCGGCAAGGACCCGATCGCTACCGCCGACCGCAAGTTCTCCGACCATGTCGGCCAGAACAAGCTCCTGGTCGTCGACGCCAAGAACCGCCTCCGCGGCCTCTTCACCCTGAGCGACATCGAGCGCATCTCCGAAGAATCCCGCGCCCACGTGCGCCCGACCCGCGACGCCGATTTCCGTCTGCGTGTCGGCGTCGCCGTCTCGGTGCCCCGCACGGCCGACGGCGAGATCGACCGCACCCGCCTGCTCGCCCATGTCGGCGCGCTCGTCGCCGAAGGCGCCGATGCCCTCGCGATCTCGACCGCCCACGGCCACACCAAGGGCGTCGGCGACGCGCTCCGCCTCCTCCGCAAGTCCCATAAAGGCCTGACGCTCATCGCCGGCAACGTCACCAGCGGCGAAGGCGTCGAATTCCTCGCCGCGGCCGGCGCCGATACGGTCAAGATCGGCCAGGGCCCCGGTTCCATCTGCACGACCCGCATCGTCGCGGGCGTCGGCATCCCGCAGCTCACCGCGCTCTACGTCGCCTCCCGCGCCGCCGCCAAGAAGGGCGTGCGTATCCTCGCCGACGGCGGCATCACGAAGAGCGGCGACATCGTCAAGGCGCTCACGCTCGCCGACGCGGTCATCCTCGGCGGACTCCTCGCCGGCTCGCGCGAAGCGCCGGGCAAGCTGATGGAGATCAACGGCAAGACTTATAAGGAATACCGCGGCATGGGTTCCCATGAAGCCATGCGCAAAGGTTCGGCCGCCCGCTACGGACACTCCGCCAACGGCAAGTTCAGCAAGGTCGCCGCGGAGGGCATCGAAGCGCTCAAGGAAGTGTCGGGCACCGTCGACCAGGTCCTCGGCACGCTCGCCGGTGGCATCCAGAGCGGCCTCGGCTACTTGGGCGCCGCCAATCTCGCCGAACACCGCAAGCGCGCCCGCTACATCCGCGTCACGCCTGCCGGTCAGCGCGAAGCCGCCCCCCACGACGTCATCGAGATCAAGGCCGGCTCCTGATTCGTCCATGTGCGCATCTTTACCCGACCGGGCAGCAACTACCATGACCGCAATTTTCCGAGGCCTGATCCTCTTCCTCTTCGGTGCGCTCGTCGGCGCCGCGGGCATCTTGTTCCTGACGCCGAGCTTCCAGGTCGACGTCCGGCGTGGCGATGCCGCGATCAAGCCCATCGATCTCGGTCCGCGCGTCGCACAGCCGACGCCCGCGCCGGCAACGGTCGCCCCAGCCGCGCCTCAGCCGGTCGCGCCCGCCCCGACTCCGGTCGCCACGGTCAAGCCCGCCGCCTCGCCGACGCCCGCGCCGGCCCCGGCCGCCGTCACGGCGGAGCCCGCCCTCGATTTCGCCGCGATCTCCCGTTATCTGATTCTCTGGCCGACCGCCGTCACGGTGAAGAACCCGACGACGGTGGTCGTGAATGTCGAAGGCCAGAAGCCCCAGGACCTGGCCCTCGAGGCCGGCGCGGTGTTGCAGCTCACCCGCGTGCTGCCGACCGGTCAGCTCGAGGTCCGCGCCAAGGGCGCGAAGTTCGAGATCAAGAGCGCGTCCACAGACTTCGCCGCCGAACTCGGCAAGCGCGTTTCCGAACTCGTCGCGAAGGGCACGAAGTTCGATTCGCCTTATCCGACCGCGGCGGCTGCCGCGACTCCGGAGCCCGCTCCCGCCGCCAACCCTGTCGCGGCTGTCGCGCCGGTCGTTGTCACGCCCAAGCGTCCGCTGACTCTCGCCGAACGCATCGACGTCCTTTACGGACGTAAGCCGACCGAGCCGGAAGCGCCCGTCGTTCCTTCGGCGCCGGCCGCGCCCGCCGCCCTCGTCACGCCTGCTCCGATGCCGGCGCCGGCCACGCCGATCGTCCCCGCCGCCACGCCGGCCCCGGCGGCCCCGGCGGCTGCGCCCGCCTCCGAGGCGACTACCCGCGAAGCCGCCAAAGTGGAAGAAAAGGGCAAGGACCTCGACCGGAAGATGAACCAGCTCTTCAAGTGACCTGCCTGTGAGTCACGCGAAGATCTTTTCCTGGAATGTCAACGGCGTCCGCTCGGCCCTAGGCAAGGGGCTCGGTGACTTCATCGCGTCCGCCGATCCGGATGTGCTCTGCCTGCAGGAGACCAAGTGCGAGACGGCCGTCGCGTCGACCCTCGGCCTGGCTTTCCCGCATCAGTTCTGGCACGAAGCCGAGAAGAAGGGCTATTCCGGCACCGCGGTGCTTTCGAAGACTGCGCCGCTGTCCGTCGCGACCGACTTCCCCGGCGATCACCCGCCCGAAGGCCGCGTCGTGACGGCGGAGTTCAACGGCCTTTTCGTCGTCAGCGCCTACGTCCCGAATTCCCAGCGCGAACTCGAGCGCCTCGACTATCGCCTGCAATGGGACGCCGATTTCCGCAAATACCTCGCGCGTCTCGCGAAGAAGAAGCCGGTCGTCGTCTGCGGCGACCTCAACGTCGCCCACGCCGAGATCGACCTCGCCAACCCGTCCACGAACCGCCGCAACGCGGGCTTCACCGACGAAGAGCGCGAGTCTTTCGGCCAGTTGCTCGATCAGCACGGTTTCACGGATACGTTCCGCGCCCAGTACCCGAGCCTCGCGCAGCGCTATAGCTGGTGGTCCTACCGCCCGGGCATTCGCGCCCGCAACATCGGCTGGCGCCTGGATTATTGCCTGACCTCCGACGGCCTGAAGTATTCGCAGCCGGACATCCACGACAAGGTCACCGGCTCGGACCACTGTCCGGTGTCGGTGCGCGTGCAGGCCCAGCTCTGATCAGCGCGGCGTCTCGCCGGTCAGGCGGCGGACCCACGGTACCAGTACCAGCAGGAGGACGGTCAGGACGCCGACGAGCAGGGCCTGCTGCCAGAAGAAGTGCGCGAGCGCCTGCGGGTCCTGGGCGTTGAATTCGGCGGCGACCACGCCGGCGAGCTTGTTACCCAGCGCGGTGCCGAGGAACCAGATGCCCATGACGAGTCCGGCGAGCTTGGCCGGCGCGAGCTTGGTCATCGCGCTGAGGCCGACGGGGCTGAGGCAGAGTTCACCGATGGTCTGCAGGAAATACACCGCGATCAGCCACCACGGGCTGACTTTGCCTTCCGCGGTGAGTTTCGCCGCGGGGACGAGCAGGGCGAACGATAGCCCCAGGAACACGAGCCCCCAGACGAACTTCATGGGCATCGACGGCTGCTGCTCGCGGAGCCGTACCCAGAGCCACGCGAACAGCGGCGCGAGCGCGAGGATGAAGAGCGAGTTCACGGACTGGAACCACGACGACGGGAAGGGACTGCCGAACAGTTCGTTCCGCGTGAGTTCTTCGGCGAACAAGGTGAGCGAAGAGCCGGCCTGCTCGAAGACCGCCCAGAACAGGATGGCGCAGACGAAGAACACGAGGATCGCGGCGATGCGCCGGCTGTCTTCATCCCTCCGCACGACGCCGAACCAGACGATACCGACGATGGGGAGCGCGTAGACGACGGGGTTGATCCACGCGACGTAGTCCGAGGCGATCATCACGGCGAGCAGCGCCGCGGTGCCGATTGTCACCAGCGTGAGTCCGACCCACGGGCGGGGTGCGTCCGCCGCCGGCGCCTGGCCGACGTGTGACAGCCAATGGAGCCGACGCAGGTAGACGATCATGCCGAAGGTCATGCCGATGCCCGCCGCGCCGAAGCCCCAGTGCCAGCTATGCGTCGGGTCGAGTCCCCAGCCGCTCAGCATCACGCGGAACGATTCGCTCTGGGCGAGCCACCCGACGACCAGCGGCGCCGCGAACGCGCCGAGGTTGATACCCATGTAGAAAAGCGAGAAGCCCGCGTCGCGCCGCGTGTCTCCGTGCGAGTAGAGTCCGCCGACGAGCGTGCTGATGCTCGGTTTGAGGAGACCGGTGCCGAGCGCGATCAGGATGAGGCCCGCGTAGAACGTCGGGACGGAGTCGAACGCCAGGGCGTAGTGACCGACGGTGATGATCAGGCCGCCGACGAGGACGGCCCGGCGCGCCCCGATGAAGTTGTCCGCGAGGTAGCCACCGAGGATGCACACCATGTAACTCGCCATGGTGTAGTTGCCGTAGACCTGCGCCGCGAACTTCTGGTCGAACCCCAGGCCGCCCATCGCCAACGGGGTGATCATGAACAGGAGCAGCAACGCCCGCATTCCATAGTAGGAGAATCGCTCCCACATTTCGGCGTAGAACAGCATGCTCAGGCCTCGGGGGTGGCCCCCGATGCCCCCGTGATCCCGCTCGGTATGCCGGGCTGGCGATTCGGCGTCTGGGGTCAGCTCATGCATCCGAGGGGTTATAAGGAGGTTATGGGGGGAGGGGGAGTCGGGAATACATTCCCCTCAGAGTGAGGGTCCGCGTTGACAAAGGGGGTCAGAGGCCTACTTTTGAGACTCAATCTCAATTAGCGTGACCCCGCTATCCCAACTTCTACCCGGTCAATTCGGGAAGCTGGCCTCGCTCAATCCCGAGCGCGGGGTGGATCAGCGTCTGATGGCCCTGGGCCTGCTCCCGGGGATGGTCCTGAAGCTCATCCGGAAGGCCCCGTTGGGTGACCCGCTGGCCATCGAGTTCTGCGGCCAGGTCGTCAGCCTGCGCCTCGCCGAGGCCGAGAACCTGATCGTCGACGTTTCCGCCGATTGTCCCATCCAGCGTCCGCGCCAGCCGTGAGCTCTCCTGATGCAGGCCTGCTGGTCGCGCTCGTCGGTAATCCCAACACCGGCAAGTCGACCCTCTTCAACGCCCTGACGGGCCTGCGGCAGCGCGTCGGCAATTACCCCGGCGTCACGGTCTCGCGCAAGTCCGGCACCTGCGACCTCGGCGACGGCCAGAAAGTCGAACTCGTCGATCTGCCCGGACTTTACTCCCTTGCGGCCGCCTCGCCAGACGAGCAGGTCGTCATCGACGCCCTCTCCGGGAATATCGCCGGCGACCGCCGTCCGGACGCCGTCGTCATGGTCGTCGATGCGACCAACCTGCTGCGCAACCTTTTCCTGGCTTCGCAGGTCGCCGAACTCGGCCTGCCGCTCGTCCTCGTGCTCAACCAGGCCGACGTCGCCAAGGAACAAGGCCTGCGCATCGACACCGAACTGCTGTCCCGCCGGCTCGGCGGCGTGCCGGTCATCCTGACTTCCGCCTGGAAGGGCGAAGGCATTCCTGCAGTCCGCCGCGGTCTCGCCGAAGCGTTGGCACGCCGCACGCCGATGAAGCGCGTCGTCTGGCCGGCCGACATCGCCGGCGCGCTCGCCGACGTCGCGCAGACCGCTTCGACCGACACGGGCAAATCGATCTCCGCGGCCGACGCGCAGCGTCTGCTCTTCGACACCAACGCTTCCACCGCCGAGCGTCTCGGTTGGACCCTTGAGCGTCGCGAGAAGCCGCTCCGTAGCGCGCGCGAGCGCGTCCGTAATTCGGGTTATAACCCGATGGCCGCCGAACCGCTCGTACATTACGCCCAGCTCCGCGTCGCGCTGGACGGCGTCGTGGCCGAGGGCCTCGGCAAGGCCGGCCGCACCGCCGCCGTCGACCGCCTGCTCCTCCACCGCGTGCTCGGGCCGGTGCTTTTCCTGGGCATCATGCTCGGCTTCTTCGCCTCGGTCTTCTGGCTCGCGAAGTTCCCGATGGACTGGATCCAGCTGGGCGTCGACTGGACCAAGGGAGTCGTCGCGCCGCCGCTCGAGCCGTACCCGATGCTGCAGAGCCTCGTCGCCGACGGCATCCTCGGCGGGGTCGGCGCGTTCCTCGTCTTCCTGCCGCAGATCCTCATCCTCTTCCTGTTCATCGGCATCCTCGAGGACAGCGGCTACATGGCCCGCGCCGCGTTCATCATGGACCGGCTGTTCAGCTGGTGCGGGCTCAACGGCAAGAGCTTCGTGCCCATGCTCTCCGGGTTCGCCTGCGCGATCCCGAGCCTCCTCTCGACGCGCACGATCGAAGACCCCAAGGCCCGCCTGGCGACCGCGTTCGTGGTGCCGTTCATGAGCTGCTCGGCGCGCTTCCCGATCTACGCGCTCATGTGCGCGGCCTTCATCGGTCCGCTCTACGGCCCTGGCTGGGAATCCCTCGTGATGGTCGGCATGCACTGCGTCGGCCTCGTCTTCGCCGTGCCGACGGCCTTCGTCCTCACCCGGCTTGTCCTCAAGGTGAAGCCGCAGCCGTTCGTCCTCGAGCTCCCGCGCTATCAGATGCCTAAGCCGCGCGACGTCGTCTGGCGCATGTGGCAGAACGCCGCCGAATTCGTCTCCAAGGCCGGCACGGTGATCTTCGCCATCACCATCATCGTCTGGGCGCTTTCCTATTTCCCGCGCGACGCCGCGGTGGCGGAACGCATCCGGGCGGAGCATCCGACGGAGTCGGCCGAGAAGGTGAAGGCCCGCGTGCAGGCCGCCTACGTCGAGCAGTCCTACATGGGACGGTTCGGCAAAGCGATTCAGCCGGTCTTCGACCCGCTCGGCTTCGATTGGAAGATCACCGTCGGCGTGCTCGCCAGCTTCCCGGCGCGCGAGGTCATCGTCTCCACGCTCGGGGTCACCTATTCCGTCGGCGAAGGCGCCGAAGCCGACAGCCAGGACCTGCGCAAGGCCATGCAGGATGCCAAGTGGACGGAAGGCCCGCGCACCGGCAGCCCGATCTTCTCGCTGGCCGCCGTCCTCGCGCTGATGGTCTTCTTCGCCCTCTGTTCGCAGTGCGGCCCGACGATCGCCACGCTCGCGCAGGAGACCGGCGGCTGGAAGTGGGCCGCAGGCTCCTTCGTCTATATGACCACCCTCGCGTGGATCGTCTCGATGGCCGTCTA
>JBKCKE010000160.1:0-27342 GCA_046301395.1 Verrucomicrobiota bacterium
GCTGGTAGCGGCCCGTGAGCAGGCCCGCGCGGGTGGGCGAACAGAAAGGATGGGAGACGTAGCCGCTGGTGCAGCGTACGCCGGAAGCGGCCAACGCGTCCAGGTGGGGCGTCGGCACGGCCTTGCCGCCGTTGAAGCCGACGTCGGCGTAGCCTTGGTCGTCGCTGACGATGACGAGGATGTTGGGCTTGCGGTCGGCGGCGAAAGCCAGGGCGCAGGCGCAGGTGGCGAGGAGCAGTCGCAGGGTGTTCATGGTAAGGTTATTTTGAGACTTCGGTCGCGGCGCCGGTCTGGCCGGACGTCGCCCCGAGGCTGAAGTCCGCCGCCTGGCCCTTGCGTTGACGCGAGAGCCACAGCACGCCGGCCGAGGATTCGGATTCATGGCCGCCTTCGAAGACGGTCACGCGGGCGTTGCCGGACATGCGACGGAAGAGCACGGCCTTCTGGCGTTCCGGATCGGCTTGGGTCTCCGCGGCGAGGGCGCTGGGAATTTTTTGTTCACGGACCATGGAGGCGATCGCTTCGGCCTGCACTCGTTTATCAGAAGAGGCCAGGACATTGAAGGCGCGGAGCGAGTGGCTCACCGGCACCGAGCCGGTATGCCCGTCGTGGATGCCGGTGTTGATGTCGAGCGGTACGCCTTTGGCGGCGGCGAGGTGGAAGAGCGGGGAGCGGTGACGGTATTCGGCTTCCGTAGCGGGGCCGGGCGGGCCGCCGCAGGACTGCTCGAGCATCTTGGCGTAGTTGTTCTTGCGGGCCTTGCTTTCGGCGTGCCACGCCGCGAGGTCGGAGATCGGCACCCAAGCGCTCACGCCGGCCCAAAGGTCGGGCGCTCGGGCGGCCATGACGAGGGACATGTGGCCGCCGCCGGAACCGCCGATCAGGTAGATACGGGAAGCATCGATGCGTGCGTCGCGTCGGGCGTAAGCCACGGCGTCGAGGATGTCCTGCGAGGCGAGGTCGGAGGCGCAGGCCTCGGGGCGGCTATTGGGGCCACGGAAATCAGGGGCAACGAGCACCCAGCCCATCTTCTTGGCCTGGTCGATCCACGGCGGACCCTGTTCGAAGCCGCCGCTCCAGGAGTGCAGGAAGACCAGCAGTGGCGCGGCCGGACCGGTGGCGTCATGCGCGGCGGACTCCGGCCGCCAATAGATCACCTTCTGCAGGGAGCCGTCTTTCGAACTCGGAATGTCGATGGCCAGCTTCATCGCGGACGCGCGGGTCTCGGCGGCGGACGGACGTGTCGCCGCGACCCTGGGTTCGGCGGCGAAGGCGAGGGGGGAGCGGAGGAGCGCGCAGAGCCTCACTTCAGTTCGGGGCGCAAGTACGCCTTGACGTAATCACTGTCGGTGGCGTGGACCACGTTGGGGGCGCCGGGGTAGACGAGTTCGCAGCGGACCTGGTTGGCGTCGCAGTGTTCCTTGAGCTTGACGCCGAAGTTGGCCGTATGGGTCGGATCCTTCTCGTCTTTGCCGAGGTTCGGGGCGGCGGAGTAGAAGAGGCCGACGGGCGGGTCGTCGCGGGTGACGAGTTCGTAGGGCGAGTATTGCTTGATCCAGGGCAGGATGCGTTCGCGCTCGGCGTAGAACATGTCGAAGGACGAAATCTTCTTTTTCGCGTCCCAGGTGATGCCGAAGGCGTGGGCGCCGTATTTGCTATTGGGCGTCCAGGCGCGCATCTGATGCGGGTCGAGGGTCGTCTGGGCTCCGCCGACCGCGGCGCAGGTCACGCGGGTGGACTCGCGGGCGATGGGGTCGGCGCTCTGCGGGTCGGCGAGGTCGTCATGGAAGGCGAGCCAGAGGCTCGTGCAGGCCCCGGCGGAACCGCCGGCCAGGGCGACCTTGGTCTTATCGAGATTCCATTCCTTGGCCTTGCTGCGGGTGAACTGCAGGGCGCGGGCACAGTCGAACATCGGGCCCTTGACCGGGGGGACGAGTCCGTCCGCGGTGGAGTCTTTGATCGTGCGGTATTCCACCGAGACCACGGAGATGCCGGCGTCGAGCGCGGGTTTGATCATGCTACGGACCACGGAGCGGTCGCCGCCGGACCAGCCGCCGCCGTGGATGTAGAAGAGCAGGGGCGTGGGCTTCTCGGACTTCGCGCGCCAGAAGTAGATCCGCTGCATGCGGTGCGGGCCGTAGGAGACATTCTCGTCCGGCTCGATCGGGATAGGGTATTTGCGGAACTCTGGGTCGCCGGCTTTGGGGGCGGCGGAGGCTTGGGGGGCCGGGTCGGCGCCAAGCAAGGAGGCCGCGGCGCAGGCGGCCGAAAGCAGGAGGAAGAGGCGGTTCATTTCAGTTCGGGACGCAGGTGAGCCTTGATGAAGTCGTTCGGCTTGGCGTGCGTGATGTTCGGGGCGCCGGGGTAGACCAGTTCGCAGGGAACCTTGATCTCATCGCAGTGCTCCTTGAGCTTCGCGCCGAAATTTGCCGTGTGGGTCGGATCCTGCTCGTCCTTGCCGAGGTTGGGCGGCGTGACGAAGAAGAGGCCGACGGGCGGGTCGTCGCGGGTGACGAGTTCGTAGGGCGAGTATTCCTTGATCCAAGGCATGATCTTCTCACGCGCCGCGTAGAAGGCGTCGAAGGAGGATTCCTTCTTCTGGGCGTCGCCGGTGATGCCGAAGGCGTGCGCGCCATAGCGGCTGTTGGGCGTCCATTCGCGCATCTGCTTCGGGTCGAGGGTCGTCTGCGGGACCTGGACGGCGGCGCAGGTGAGGCGGGTCGATTCGCGGGCGATCGGGTCGGCGCTCTGCGGGTCGGCGAGATCGTCGTGGAAGGCGAGCCAGAGGCTCGTGCAGGCGCCGGCGGAGCCGCCGGCCGCGCCCACCTTCGTCTTGTCGAGGTTCCATTCCTTGGCCTTGCTGCGGCATAATTGCAGGGCGCGGGCGCAGTCGAGCATCGGGCCTTTCACCGGGGGCACCACTTTGTCTTCGGTGGAATCCTTGATCGTGCGGTATTCGACGGAGACCACGGAGATGCCGGCGTCGAGGGCCTCCTTGAGCATGCCGTTGACGGACGAACGGTCGCCGTTGTTCCAGCCCCCGCCGTGGATGTAGAAGAGCAGAGGGGTCGGCTGGTCGGACTTCGCGCGCCAGAAGTAGAGCTTCTGCATCCGGTGCGGTCCGTAGGCGATGTTCTCGTCGGGCTTGATCAGCAGCGGAGACTTCAGGCGCTCCGGGTTGCCGTCGTTGACGAAACGCGCCGGCGCCTTCGGGGATTCGGCTTTCGCTTTGGGCTTAGCCGGGGTGTCGGCGGCGACGAGGGAGGCGACGCCCAGGGATAGAGCGAAGACGGAAGCGAGCAGGGGGTTCATGCTGCCTTTGAGACAGCCAGAACTAAGCCTAGTTGCGAGGGGAAAACGGTTATTTGCCGAGCTGGCTGAGCTGGTAAGCCTTCCACTCGGGCGAACCCCAGCGAGCCTTGGACGGTTTGATGGCGAGGGTGCAGCCGGCATCTATCAAGACACGTTGTACGAGCGTGGGATCAAGCGCCCGGGGCTGGATGCCGTGCTCCACCGAGAGGGCGGCGATGGCTCCCACCGCCTGACCCATATTGAGGGTATGCGGCTGCAGGCGAGTGGCGCCGTTCGCCATACGGCTCTGGGAGAAGTTCTTCTCCGCCGGCAGAAAGCCGTCGATGGTTTCTGGAACGAAGGATTCGAACGGGATCGCGAAAGGACCGAGGCCGCGTTCGCCGAACTTGTGCGGGATATCTTCGGCCCGATCCAGGCCTTTCTCCAGGAGCTCCGGCTTCATCGAGCCATGAAGGTCGACGGCATAATCGCCAAGGGCGACGGTGTGCGGGAACTGGATCGGCTGCCCTGGCTTCCGTTCGATCTCGCGCGCGGTGAGGGTGTGGAGGCCGATGATACGGCGGCTTTCGCGTGCGTAAGCCATCACAGGGAAGTGGTAGAGGCTGGCTTTGAAGGGGGTGAACTCGGGGTGGCGCGCGATGAGCGCATCCATCTGCGCACGGTTATAAGGCGTGTCGTAGCCCTCATCGTCGGCGACGGCCCAGTCGGCTTTGCCGAGCGCGGTCTGCATGTGGTAGGCGAGGCAGAGCGTCTTCGCGACGGCGCCGTCCAGCGTCAGACGGCGATGCGCCGGATCTTCCAGATCCGCGATGCTCGCATGGAAATCGTTGCTAAAATTGAGATGAGTGCGGGTGATGATCCGCCCCTGGGGGCCCCGGGAGCTGTCGGGCATGCCCCGGTAACCGATGAACCAGTTCCAATGCCACGGTTGGCCCTTGATGGGCGGATTGAAGTCGTCCGCCTTGCCCGTCTGCAGGGCTTTTTGAAACAGTTTCCCGAGGGTGGCATACCCGGGTGGGGGCGAGGTGAGTCGCAACGCCTGCGGTACGCCCGCCGGGTACTGCTTCACGACGGCGGTCCATGTCAGGTCCTGGATCGCCTTCGTGCCGTCGAGGGAATCGCTCGTGGTCATGCCGGAGCGATAGCGTGCGCCGGTCAACGGGATGACGTCTCCCCACTCGGTGGCGTCGATGAGGATGCGGCTGCGGATCGAACGGGTGTTCGCCCCGTCGCTTACCTCGACGCCTTCGATCGTCTGGCCGGTCTTGATCGTCCGGGTGACTTTGGACCGAAGCACGAGGTCGAGGCGCCCGGCGGCGCCCCGCGCCTCGGAGAGCATCTTGAGCAGGAGCTGCTGGCCGACGCGCGGCTCGACGCAGGGATGGCGATGTTGGTAGGCGGTCTCGGAGTTGATGCCGAGAGGATCGTAATAGGATTTGATCAGACCGCAGAGTTCGCGGTAAAGGCCGCGCTCCCGGGCGATGGCGAGTCCTTCGTCCATCGAGGTCACCGCCGCGGCGTTCATCTGTCCGCCGACCCAGTCCGTCTCTTCGATGAGGAGGACGGAGCGCCCCATGCGGGCGGCTTGCACGGCGGCCCCGCAGCCACCGGTGCCGGCACCGGCGATGACGATGTCGTAGCTATCCTGGAGGTCTGCAAAGGAGGTCGGCTTGAGCGGGACGGCTTTCGCCGAGGCCGGCGGAGGCGTCGGGATGCGGGAGGAGGCGCGTTCGATGATGATCGCGATCTTCGGTCCGTCGCAGGTGCGCCCGGCGACGGCGTTCTTCTTCCAATATTCGACCGAGCCGATGATGCCGCGCGCCGCGAGGGTGCGGAGGGCGTCGGAGGCATCTGTGCCGGGCTCCAGCATCCGGGCGATTTTCCCCAGCGCGCTCGCCGTACGAGCGCCGTCAACTTTGGCCTGTTCGCCGAGATCGGCGTCGGTCAGGTCGGCGGTCGTGAGCACGCCTTGTTCGATGAGCTGACTGAGATAAGTATTCTGCCCAGCCGACGGCTGTTCGGACGCAATGATACGTCCCATCGAAAGGCAGAGAAGGAGGAAGCAAGGAAGGAGATGTCGCATGGGCTTCCGTTGTTACTTGGCAGGAACCGCCGGCGGGATCTTGCAGGACTGCCAGGCAAGGAACTTCCATTCGCCTTGTTCGCGCCGCCAGACCGCGAGGAAGCTGATGGTGCTTTCGGCCGCGTTGCCTTTGACGACGGCCTTCACGTCGAACCGGCCGGCCATGAGGGCGATGCCGGGGGCGGGGAACGTGAAGCTGCGGTCTTGGTAGGCATATTTGGAATAGGTCGCCGAACCGTCCGTCAGCGAGGTGATGAGCGCGTCCTTCGTGTCGACCTGGCCGTTGGAATGGGCGTACCGCAGTTCGGCCGACAGCACGGCGTCGAGTTTTTCGCGGGTCGGGGCGAGCATGGCCGCGACGCGGGCGTCGTCCGCGGCGGTCACGCGGGCCAGTTCAGGATGTTCAGCGGCGGCGCAGGTGAGGGCGAAAAGTAGGGCGAGGAGGGCGGGGCAGTGTTTCATAGATGGTGGGTTCGGTAGGGCGGGGTGCTGATTCACTTCTTTTTCTGGAGCATGGAGCGAACGCGGACTTCCTCCTTGGCGAGGGCGCCGGTAGGAATCGCCATGGGGGCGAACGCCGGGTCCGCCTTGATGATTTCGCCGGCCGGAATCGCCCGGAGTCGGAGGTTTCGGAACGCGACATCTTGACCGTGGTCCTGCAGGAGGAGTTTGCCACCGCGACCCTTGAGGTCGCCACCGCGGAGGGTGAGCAGGCGAATTTCGGCGGCCCACTTGGGGTCCGCGTAGTCGAAGGAGAGGACGTTCTGCTCGTTGAGCCAATGCTCGATGACCGTGCCTTGGCAGCGGATGCGGGCGGTGTTCCATGTGCCGACGGGAAGGCTAGCCCGCTTGCTCGGGGCCATGCAGAAGAACAGCGACGCGGCCGATTGACGCGGGTTCTCGCCGTAAGGACTGCCGACGTCATCGAGCACCTGATACTCCACCTGCCCGGGGCGGTAATAGACGCCGCTGTTGCAGCCCGTGCTGACCTTCCAGTCGAAGCGCAGTTCAAAGTCGTCCGGCAACGGACGGGCCTCGTAGGTCAGCTGACCGGAGGGACGAACGCGGGCGAACGCGCCATCCTGGATCTCCCAGTTTCCCGGGTGTTTCCAACCGTCGAAGGTCTTGCCGTCCGCCAGCGCCACGAAGCCGAGCCGCTGCTCCTCCGGGTCCATCGGCGCGGCGGCGAGAGATGCGGTCACCGCGAGCAGGGTGAGTAGGAGGCGCATGGGAAGAGTGGGTGACAGATGACGGAGGGCAGATGGCAGATGAAAAATCAGATGATCGCAGAGACAGGGTGTAGCTCAATATGTCAGCCATCTGTCATCTGACATCGTCACTGCCTTACGGCAGTGACGATACTGCGGTCGCAGGCGGTCTCTTGGTGGCGGATATCGCCGAAGCCGGCTTCGGTCAGGAGCTCGCGCATCTCGCCGGTGCCGTAGCAACGGCCTTCGGTGACGCTCATCAGGAGGGCGGAATAGGCCGCCACGGGCGCCGGGCCGGTCTTATCCTCGTTCAGGTGAGCGTCGTGCACGATCAGCAGGCCGCCCTTGGGCAAGGCCGAGGCCGAGGCGGCCAGCAGGAAGCGCACCTTTTCGGTGTCCCAGTCGTGGAGTACGTTGGAGAACAGGTGGACGTCGTAACCGCCTGGCAGGGCCTCGGTGAACATGTCGCCGGCCGTGACGTCGACCCGGTCTTGGAAGCCGCGCTTGGCGATCATCTTGCGGGTGATACCGTCGACCGGCGCCCGTTCGAAGACCGTGGCGCTCAGTTTGGGGTGATTGGCGACGAGCGCGCAGGCGTAGATGCCCGAGCCGCCCGCGATATCTAGCAGACGCGTACGCGAGCCGATGGGGGAGGCCTTGGCCATCGCCGGGCCGAGGGTGAAGCCGCGCGAATCCATCGCCGCGGTGAAGCTGGTCGCGAACGCCTCGGTGAGCATCGCTTCGCTCCAGGGCTTCTCGTCCTTGTAGCTGCCCCAGTTGGCCGGCTTGTCGGTCTTCAGGATGACGATGAAGTCCTTCACCACCGGACGGTCCTTGAGGGAAGCGTAGTAGGGGCCCAGGAAGACGGGAGAGGTGCTGACGAGGTGTTCCTGTCCCAGCGGGGTCACGGAGTAGATTCCATCCTTCAGCGCCAGGAAGCCGTTCGCGGCGAAGAGCGTCAGCATCACGTCGGTCGGCCGGCGGTGCGTGCCGAGGTCGCGGCAGACCGTGGGTAGGTCGGATGGCTTGGTGGCGAGCTTCATGAAGAGATCAAACTCCGTGATCGCGGCGGCGATCAGGTCGACCGCGTAGAGTCCGTCGCGGAAGCGATAGATTTCCAGGGGGTCGTGCGCGGGCGCACGGGTGAGGTCGAGCGAGGCGGACATGGGCAAGGGCTGCACGATGACAGCCCTTGCGGAGAAAACCACCCGTTTTCTTAGGCTTACTTGGCCTTCTTCTTGCCGGCCTTCTTCTTGGACCCGTCGCCGGCTTCGCCCGGTTTGTCGGCGAAGTCAGGGATCTTGAAGTCGATGGCCTTGGCCTGCTTGGCGTATTCCGCTTCCAGCTGCTTACGCAGGTCGGCGGAGGCGGGGTCGGCGGCGAGGTTCTTCAGCTCATAGGGGTCGGCCTTGAGGTCGAAGACCTCGGTCCACTCGTCATGTCCAGGATACTTGATCAGCTTGGCGTCGGCGGTGCGGACGGCGGTCGTGAGGGGTGCGTTGAAACCCTTCTCGTGGAAGTAGCAGTAGAAGAAGCTCTCGCGCCAGTCGGCGGATTTCTCTTCCAGGATGGGTTTCCAGCTGCGTCCATGCATCGCGGCGGGCACCGGTTGACCGGCGAGGTCGAGGAAGGTCGCGGCGGGGTCGATATTGAGGACCATGCGGTCATCCGTCCGTCCGGCCTTCACCGCGCGCGGATAGCGTACCAGCATCGGGATGCGCAGCGCTTCCTCGTAGGCCGTCCGCTTGTCGCCGAGATTGTGTTCCCCGAGGTAGTAGCCGTTGTCGCTCGAGAAGACGAAGACCGTGTCCTCGGTCAGGCCGAGTTCATCCAGCGTCTGGAGCAGTTTGCCCACGTTGTCGTCGACGCCGTTGATGCCGCGGAACATGCCAAGGTTGGTCGGGACTTCCTTGGCGTCGGTCTGCTTGCCCTTGGCGCCGTTCGGCCCGGCGGCGGCATAGATCGCAGGGACGCCGTAATTCGGCACGTTACGGGCCAGCGCGCCCTCGTAGGCCTGGGCATGGCGAGGCGGAGGCGTGAACGGCCCGTGGCAGGTCTTGAGGCCCAGGATCATCAGGAAGGGCTTGTCCTTGTTGGCCTTGATGAAGTTCGCCGCATACTCCGTGGTCACGTCGTCGACGAAGCCTTGGCTCGGGGTCTTGACGCCGTCGACCTCGATCGGGCAGTCGAAGTAGATGCCTTGGCCGACGAAGCTGGCGGAAGTATCGAAGCCCGGACGCTTGCCCGACTGGCTGCCGTGGTGCCATTTGCCGAAGTAGCCCGAGACGTAGCCGGCCGGGCGGAGGAGGGCGGCGAGCGAGAGGTTGCCTTCCGGGTGGGGTGTGTGGTTGTTCGTCACGCCGTTGACGTGGCCGTATTGTCCCGTGACCAGCGAGGCGCGCGAAGGCGCACAGAGCGAATTCACCACGAAAGCGTTACGGAAACGGAGCCCCTCGCGGGCGAGGCGGTCGAGGTGCGGGGTCTTGAGCCAAGGAAAGCGACCTTTCTCTCCTTGCTCCTGTTGGACGACGCTCAGCGCATCCCAGCGCTGGTCGTCGGTGAAGACGTAGACGAAGTTCGGCTTGCGGTCGGCGGCGGACGCGAGCGAGGCCAGACCGGCGAGGAGGAGCAGGGCGAGGTTGTTCATAAGAGGGTTATTTGGTCTTACCTTTGCCCTTGGCGGCGGGAGCGGGCAAGGAGACCGGGGCCCAATCGTCGGTGCGGAAGGGCGAGGCGGGCAGGTCGGCGGAGTTGACGAGGTTGGTCTCCGGGAAATCCAGCCAAGCATAGCGCAGGGCGACGGGTGCGGCGACTTCCGCGCTGGTGACGACCAGCTTCGTGCCGTCGATCCGGGCGGTCGCCGGCTTCCACTGTTTGTCCGTGCCGGCGAGCTGGAAACCCTTCACGGGGGCGCCATCGCGGGTCTTGAGGCCTTCGGCATGGGTCAGGGTGACGACGACCTCGGCGCCCTTGATCTCGTGTCCGGCCGGCAGCGGTCCGCTCGCGGCGACGACCTTACGACCGTAGACTTCGCCGAGGGCCCATAGCGACAAGCGTCGGCCGACATCCTGCTTATTCTTGGGGTGGATGTCCTTGGCCTCGCCGATGTCGATCGTGACGGCCATGCCCGTCTTCGGCAGGGAGAGCGTCTTCAGCATCGCCTCGCGCATCAGGGGCCAGCCTTCGCCGGGACGGGTGAAGTTAGGCAGCTGCACCCAGGCGAAGGGGAGTTCTTCGCCCCAGCGGGCGCGCCAGTCGGTGACGAGCGCGCTGAGCTGATGGACGTAGAGCGGGGCGCGGGTGTCGGAAGAGTTCGCTTCGCCTTGATACCAGAGCATGCCTTTGAGCGTGTAAGGAACGAGCGGCGCGACCTTGCCGTTGAACAGCTGGCCGTAAGAGCCTTTGCGTTCACTGACCTCTGCGGCGTTGCGAGGCGGGCGGGGCACCTTCGTGCCCTCCGCGACGGCCTTGGCCTTGGCGGCCTTGAATTTCTTGAGTTCGACGGCGTAGTCGGCTTTCGCCTTCTCCGGGTCGATCTTGGGCAGGGCGGCGCTTTGGGCTTCGAGGGCGGCCTTAAGCGCGGGCTTGGTCTCCTGGACTTCCGGGGCGATCCACGACTCGATCGGGGTGCCGCCGACGGAGGTGTTGATCAGGCCGATCGGTACGCCGATCTCGCGGTGGATCTCGCGGCCGAAGAAGTACAGCGTCGCGCCGAATCCGCCGACATTGTCGGGCGTGCAGGCGAGCCACTTTCCCTTGGCTTGGGACTGGGCCGAGGCGGCCCCGGCGGATTCTTCCTTGAAGTGGCGGATGAGCGGAAACGTCGCGGCGGCCTTCTCCTGCTCGAAGTCCTTAGCGCGATTGACCGTCATCGCCATGTTCGACTGGCCCGAGCCGAGCCAGACGTCGCCGACGAGCACGTCGGAGACCTCGGCCTTGCGTCCGTCCTTACCCGTGGCCGTGAGCTTGCGGCTTTCCGCGCTGGCCGTGAGCGGGTCGAGACGCAGGAACCACTTGCCCGAAGCGTCAGCCTTGGCGGCCTTCTTCTGGCCGGCGAATTCGACCGACACCTCTTCGTCGGCGTCGGCCCAGCCCCAGACCGCGACGGCCTTGTCGCGTTGGAGGACCATATGGTCGGAGAAGGCCGCCGGGAGGCGGAGGTCGGCGGCGGAGGCGAGGGTGCCGAGGGTCAGGACGGCCAGGGCGAGCAGGGGGATGCGCGAGGTGGGCATAGGTATTTAACAACTCCAAAGGGCGGGAGTTGCGAGCAATCTCCTCCGGAGGGTCACTGCAAGGACTTGATATATAGCACCAATGAATCCACCTGGCCTTCGGTGAGGACGCCCGCGAAGCTGGGCATGGCGAATTCGGACTTGAGGAAAGAAGCGTGCCGTTTGGCGTTGGGCTCGAGGATGGACTCCCGCAGGTAAGCGGTGTCGACGACCGTCGAGCCCTTCTTTCCCTTATCGGTCACGTAGTCGCGCTTGGACCCGAAGAGGCCCTTCCATTTCGGGCCGACATTGCTCATGGCGGTGTCGGTGACGGAGTGGCAGGCGACGCAGCCGAACATGGTGGCGAGGCGCTGGCCCTCCTGGGCGGAGACGACTTCGGCTTTTTTCGCGACTGCGGCCCGCGGGGTGAGGTCGACTTCGATCGGTCCGAAGCCTTCGGCGACGGGGTCGAATTTCGTGAGCTCGTAAGGGGTCGTGTAGGCGTTCGCCCGCATCTCGGCGCCGCCGGAAGACTTGAGGTCCCAGCCGAGGCGGAGCTGCTCGACCGGCTTGAGGCCAGGGACTCCGATGAAGACGCTCTTGCCGTCCAGGCTCACGTAGGCGCTGCTGGCAGTCAGCCAGTCGTTACCGGTCTTACCGTCGGCCTTGTATTGGGCCGAGCCGTAGGAAGGGGCTCGTTTGTAGCGCCACGTCGCCAGCGAGTAACTCTCGGGGTTGGCGGCCTTGGCCGGATCGAGGGCGACGTCGAAGCGCAGCAGGATACCGCGGTCGGTCGGGATGATCTCGCGCGGGGTGAGCGACGGAGCACCGGTGTAGCGGACGCGTTCGATGCCGGTGAGGGTGTCGAGGGTGTTGCCCCAGCCGGCGATCTGGAAGCCGGCGACATACAGCTGGCCGTCGACGGGGTTGACGGAGCCGTTGAGCGGCGGGGTGGCGAAGCCTTTGGCCACGCTGACGACGCTGGCCTGAGGCTTGGCGCCACGGTGGTTCCAGAGCACGCGCAGGAGATCCGGCTGGTTGAAGCAGATCTGCACCATCTGCTCGTTGAGCGGCCCCATCTGCGCGTCGACCAGCCAGACCTGCGAGAGGGCGGAGGCGTTGACCGCATGCGGAATCCAGGTGAGCGGAGCGGCGATCGGAGCCGGGTAGCTTTCCTTGGGAAGCTTATCGCTGAGGAAGCCGTAGAACTGGTCGCCCTCGATGATGTGCAGGGGCGTGCTGGGGATGTAGTGGCCCTGTTGGTCGCTCGAGACGACGAGACCGGTGCGCGGGTGGACGGAGAGGTTCGGCTGGCGGAGGCCATAGCCGAGGCGGGCGGCGGTACGGCCGTCGGCGGAAAGTCGCAGGACGCTGCCGTTGTGCTTGCCGATGGTCGTCGCTTCCTGACCGCCTTTGGCGATGACGAATTCGCCTTTGGGTCCGAGGCGGAGGGTGCTGGGGAACTCGCGCATGTCGGCCGTCTGCGCGAAGGCATTGGAGAAGAGGTCATGGATGTCGGCCTCGCCGTCGCCGTCCGTATCGCGGAGGCGCCAGACGCCGTTGCGGTCGAAGACGAAGATCTCGTCGTCGCGGATCGCGCAGGTCATCGGCTCATGCAGGCCGGAGGCGAAGCGTCGCCAGGTGACGTCGGTCGCGCCGACCTTCAGGCCGCGGGCCAGCCAGACGTCGCCATCCAGCGTGACGACGACCGCGGTGCCGTCCTTGCGGAATTGGATGTCGCCCGTGCGGATGGCGCGCTTCCACGGATTGTCGACGGGCAGGCCGACATGGTCGATGGCGTAGGTTTCGGCGCTTTCGGTCACGGTGACCTTGGTTTTCACTTCGGCTTGCCAGCGACGGGTCGAAGGACCGGTCGGGATGGGCTGTGCGGCCACCGCCGGCGCGGCATGCTCGTCGCAGAGCGTGACGCAGAGGGCGGTGGGCGCGGAGTTGGCCGGCACCTTCACCACGAAGAAATCATCATCGGAGGCGAGTTCGGCCGGTCCGGTGACGGTGACGCCCGTCTCGAGTTCCTGCGAAGGCCCTTGGCGACGCGTGCCGACGACGAGCAGGAGGTCCTTGGCGTGGGCGGAGACGGAGAGGTGGCGTTCGATGACGACGTGGCCGTCGCGCTCGCTGGCTTTCCAGAGTTCGCGGAGGGTGGCGTCGGCGACGCGATACGTCAGGACGACGTCCGGGCCCACGAGTTCGACGGACTGGAAGCGACCGAGGGCTTCCGGCAGCGGTCCGCGGCCCACTTCGTGGGGCGACGGAGCCGGCGTGCGCGGATCGGTCAGGTCGACCTTCGCGCCGGTCTGCCAGCCGGGAATGATCGCATGGCCGAGCCAGAGTTTGCCCTCCGGTTGCGGGGCGGGGAACTGGCCGCCGAGCGTCTTGCGGCTCGGGTCGTGATACGAGCCGGGCGCGAGGGCCTTGTCGCTGACGCCCTTGCCGCGCCAGACCGCCGAGACCCGGAGCAGGTCGGTATCGAAACAGGCCCAGGCATCGTGCGGCAGTTTGATGATCAGCCCGCGGGGGGTCAGGTTGTCCTTGCCGGCGCCTTCGCGACGGGCGTCGAGGATGGAGGAGAAGAACGGGAAATCGGCTTCGACCCACTCGCCCCAAGGCTGCGGCGCGTAGGTCTTCGTCTTCCGGTCTTCCCGGGTCGTCGCCTTCTTCGCCGGCTCCGCCGCGACGCAGGTCAGCGCTGCGCAAAGCAGGGCGAGGAGAAGACGCTCAGTACGCATTGAATTCAGCAGGCGGGTCGTCAGACGGATACTGGGTCGGTGCTTTACGAGCAATCACATCCTCCATCGTCCATCCTTGATCTTCCGGTCACAGCCCCTGCAGCCAGCGGAGGAAGCTTCCTTCTTCGGAGGCCAGAATCGAGAGGAGGTCGCTCCGTTCGTCGGTCCAGTACATGATGCGAGCGGGGAACTCGACGGTCTCCTTGGTCACGTCGCGCAGGAGGGGCTGCTGCAGCAGGACCTCGTTGCGGGTCATGATGATCCAGTCGGAGCCATAGAACCCGGCGTCCTCGTAGGCCGTGTCGTTGTCGTCGATGGTGATGGCGGGGAAGCCGATCTTATCGGCGATGCGGTAGACCACCGGGTGCAGGTCGAGGTAGCGGTTCGAGACGTGGACGACGATGACGCCGTCGGGTTTGAGGTGCCGCTGGTAGTGGTCGAAGGCCTCCAGCGTCAGGAGGTGGACCGGGATGGCGTCGCTGCTGAAGGCGTCGAGCACGATGACGTCGTATTGCTGGTCGGCTTCCCGTTCCATCGAGAGGCGGGCGTCGCCCATGACGAGCTCCGTCTTGGCCTTGGAGTCCTTGAGGTAGGTGAAGGTGCTCGTCGCGAGACGGGCCACGTCATCGTTGATCTCGTAGAAACGGAAGGTGTCGCCGGGGCGGCCCCAGGCGGCGAGCGTGCCGCAGCCGAGTCCGATCGCGCCGACGCGGCGTCCGCCGCCCGGCTTATGGGCGCGCAGGAGGCGGCCGATGCCGCTGGTGGAGGTGTAGTAGCTGCTCGGGTCGGTGCGTTTCTCCGGGTCGACGTATTGGAGGCCGTGGATGGTCGCGCCGTGCTGCAGGGTCAGGTGATGCAGCCCGTCGTTACCCGCGTCGTTGTCGTTGACCTTGAGCACCCCGTAGAAGCCCCGCGTGGTCGAGAGCGAGCCGCGGAGCGAGGTCGTGGCTACGTCGGCGAGCCCGTAGCCCAAGGCGGCCAGCGCGAGGATGGGGAACGCCCAGGCCCAGCGGGCCCGACCCTCGCGGAAGGGGAGGGTCGGATCCTGGCGGAGCACGACGAGCACGAGCGCGGCGGTCAGGAAGAGCGCGAGGTGCAGTTCGAAGTAGTCGGGGAAGACGAAGGGCGCGATGAGGGCTATGAACAGCCCGCCGGCGGCCCCGCCTGCGGAGAGCGAGAGGTAGAAGCCGGTCAGGCGGCTCGCGCCGGGTCGCAGGCGGTAGACCTCGCCGTGGCAGACCATGCAGGCGACGAACATCGTGCCGAGATAGAGCGTGGCGAGCGGGGTGATATCGGGATGGGATTCCGCCTGATAGAGGTTCCAGAGCACCATGCCTAGCAGGACGGCGAGCAGCGGTAGCCAGAAGGCACGGTGGTACCAGCGGGGGCTATCGAAGCTGATGATGAAGGAAAGCAGGTAGAGGCTCAGCGGCAGGACCCAGAGGAAAGGCACCACGGCGATGTCTTGGCAGAGCTTGTTAGTGATCGCGAGGAGCAGCATGACACCGCAGGCGGGGAGGGCGAACCACAGCAGCTTGCGCCCCGCCGAGGCGGGCGCCTCTTCATCCTCTTGCTTGGCGGCTGTGCCGTCCGCCGCCGCTGACTTCCAGACCTTGAGGCCGCACCAGGCCGTGAGTCCGGCATAGATCGCCAGACCCCAGGACCAGCCGTCGGCCTGCGCTTGGCGGCTCAGCTGGGGCTCGAGGTAGAACGGGTAGATCAGCAGGGCGAGGAGCGAGCCGACGTTGGAAAGGGCGTAGAGGCGATACGGCGACACGCCCGGATTGGCTTTGCTGAACCAAGCCTGTAGGAGCGGGCCGGTGGCGGAAAGGACCAGGTAGGGCAGGCCGAGGCACCCGAGGAGCAGCAGCAGGATATGGCCGGCGGCGTTTGAGCCGTCGGTCGGCTTCCATGCGTCGCCCGGCGTGATCGGCAGCAACGCCACGGCCAAGGCCAGCAGCACCAGGTGGGTGATGACCTGCCGGCGCGGGGTCAGCCGGCTGATGCTGAAGTGCGCGTAGGCGTAGCCTCCCAGGAGGAGCAGTTGGAAGAAGAGCATGCACGTCGTCCAGACGGCCGGGCCGCCGCCGAACCAAGGCAGGATGAAGCGCGCGATCAGCGGCTGGACGAGGAAGAGCAGGAAGGCTCCCCAGAAGATGGTCAGGCTGAAAGCGAACATGGCGGGGTGTGCCTTTGGAACCCCGCCGGCAGGCGAAGGTTGGGGCTAGGGAGACCTAGTTCGGTCGCCGGACGCTGGCAATCCCGTTCAGGCCCTGGGCCGGAACCTGAGCACCAGCGATTCGTAGCCCAGCTTACGTTCGTAGGAATGCTCGGTTTCGGTGCGTTCCTCGGCCGAGACGATCTCCATCCCTTCGACGAGTTCGACGCACTTCTGGAGTAGGGTGCGCAGGAGCAGGCGGGCGTGCGGGGCGCCGAGGCAGAGGTGTTCGCCGAAGCCGAAGGAAAGGTGCGGGTTCGGTTTGCGGTCGATCTTGAAGACGTCGGCGTCAGGGAAGACCGACTCATCGCGGTTGGCCGACGCCCAGCCGAGCGAGACGCGGCCGCCGGCGGGGACTTGTTCGCCGTGCACGGACGTGGCGACGGGGCAGACGCGGCCGATGTGCGTCAGCGGCATGAAGAAGCGGAAGAACTCCTCGCTCGCGTGCACGATGCGCTTCGGGTCTTCGCGCAGGTAGGCCAGGGCTTCGGGGTTGGCGGCGAGGTGACCGAGCGCGCAGGCGATGGTGTGGATGACCGTGTCGCGGCCGCCGGCGAAGGTCAGGTTGGCGAAGCCCATCATCTCTTCGCGCGTGAGCGGGCGGCCATGGAAGCGGGCTTGCGTGAGCGCACTGAAGAAGCAGCGGCCAGGCGCCTGGCTGACTGCGTCGAACTTACGCGTGAGGTAGTCCTCGAGCTCCACGCCTTTCTTCAGGCCGCCGCGGACGCGGAAGACGTGGACGCCCCAGCCGATCCAGGTGTCGGCCTCGCGTTCGTCGGTGTCGAGCAGGTAGGTGAGGGCACGGGCCTGGATCGGTAGGGCGAAGCCATGCACGATCTCTGTCGTCTCGCGGGTGAGGGCCCCGCGCAGCAGCTCTTCGATCAGTGATTCGACCTTGGCGACCATCTCCGGGAGTTTCGGGCGCTGGAAGAACGGCTCCGCGATGGCGCGGTATTCTCCGTGCACGGGCGGGTCGGTTTCGATGGGCAGCTGGCGCATCGAGCGGGCTTCTTCTTCCGAGGGGATCGGCACCCGGAAGGGCGCGTCCGAACTATAGGTCTGCCAGTCCTTGGCCGCTTGGCGGACTTCGGCGTGGCGCAGGATCATGGGGATCTGCTCGCCTTGGAATTCGTAGCGCGCGACCGGTCCGGCGGCCCGTCGGTCTTTGAACGGATCCGACGGCTTGTGGCCGAAGGGACATTTTCCGCCGAACATGGACTTATTTCTTTTTGACCTTCTTTTTGCCGCCGGCGCCGGGGGCGGGGAGGACCTGGGCGCGTTCGGCCCAGGCTTTCCACAGCGCGGCGAGTTCCTTGGCCTTGTCGGGCTGACTCTGGGCGAGGTCGTGCAGTTCGGTGCGGTCGACCTTGAGGTCGTAGAGTTCCCACGGCCCGCTACGCCCTTTGCGGACGAGTTTGAGGTCCCCTTGGCGGACGGCGGCGTTGCCTTCGTGTTCCCAATAGATCGCTTCGCGGGCGATGGGCTTATCGGCGAAGGCCGGCACGAGGCTGCGTCCTTCCATCGGCCGGATCGCCTTACCGTTGAATTCCTGCGGATAGACGGCGCCGGCGACGTCGACTACCGTGGCCATCACGTCGATCACGTGCCCCGGCTGGCGGCGGAATTCATTCTTCGCCGCGATGCCTGCCGGCCAGTGGGCGATGAGCGGCGTGCTGATGCCTCCCTCGTGATTGAAGTGCTTGTAGAGTCGGAAGGGGGTGTTTTGGGCATAGGCCCAGCTCTCGCCGCAGAACCACTGAGAGCCGCTGTCACTGGGGTCGCCTTCGGTCCGTCCCTTGGCGCCGGCCTCGGCGTTGCCGCCGTTGTCGCTCATGAACAGGATGAGGGTGTTGTCGAGCACGCCGCGCTTCCGGAGCCCGTCCACGAGGTCGCCGACGGCTTTGTCCATCCGGGACATCACGGCTGCGTAAGTGGCCATGAGGTGGTCGAAGCGCTTCTGCTCCTCGGCGGGAACGTCTTTCCAAGCCTTGATGGCGGGGGGCCTCGGCGCGTTGGTCCACTGCTTGTCGATGAGCCCCATTTCAAGCTGACGGGCGTAACGACGGGCCCGGACCTCTTCCCAGCCGATACGGTATTGGCCGAGGAATTTCTCGATCTCGGCCTTGGGCGCCTGCAGCGGGAAGTGCGGGGCGTTATGGCAGAGGTGAAGGTAGAACGGCTTCTTCGCGGCCAGCGCATCATCGACGAACTTCAAGCCGAAGGTCGTCCAAAGGTCGGTGGAATACCAGTCTTTGGGCAGGCGGGGGTCGTCCTTGGCGAGTTTCTCGCCGTCGAGGAAGAGTTCGGCTCGCGGGCTGTCGGCGAAGAAGAAGCCGCCGGCGACGGCGTTCAGGCTGCGGTCGAAGCCGCGAGATTTCGGGGTGACACCGTGGTTCTGGCCGACGTGCCACTTGCCGGTCATCGCGGTGAGGTAGCCGGCGGGGCGCAGGACTTCGGCCATGGTCACGCAGCGGTCGTTGAGGCGTCCTTCGTAGCCGGGCTGCTTCTGGTCGTCGGTCATCCAGCCTACCCCGGTCTGGTGGGGGTAGAGTCCCGTCAGCAGCGCGGCGCGCGTCGGGCAGCAGCGTGCGGTGTTGTAGAACTGGGTGAACCGCAGCCCGTTCTTCGCGAGGGCGTCGAGGTTCGGGGTGGGGATTTCGCCGCCGTAGCAGCCGAGGTCCGAGAAGCCCATGTCGTCGACGAGGATGACGACGATGTTAGGCTTGGGCGCCGCGACGGCCGACGCACACAGGGCGAGCAGGGCGAGGAGCGGACGGAAAGCGTGCATCGGAGTCATTTGGCGGCTTTCGCCTGCGCCGTCTTCTTGGTGGGCGGACGGAGTTCGTCGGCGGTCCAGGAATTGGGATGATCGGCGCTCTGCTTACGCACGCCGGCGACGAACTTGGCGTCGACGGGCGAGGCGTTATGCTCCCACTCGCGGCGGATATAAGTGAGCACGCTGGCGACGTCCTCGTCGCTGAGCATGCCCATGGGCGGCATCGAGAGATCCCAGGTGCGGTTGCCGACCTTGATCGGGCCGCCGAGTCCGTTGAGGACGATCTTGGCGGTGACGTCGGGCTTGCCGAGCACCCAGTCGCTGTCGACGAGGGGCGGGGCGAGGCCGTCAAGGCCGTAGCCGTGCGGCTGATGGCAGGGGGCGCAGAGCGTCGTGAAGATGACCTTGCCCTTGTCGAAGCGCTCGAGCTCGACCTTCGTGAGGGCCGTGACCTTGGGCGGGGCGGGCGCACCCGGCTTGCCCATCCACGCGAGACGGGACGAGAGGGAGGTAAGGTTCGTGAGTCCGCCGGAGGATTTCACGGTGGCGCGGAGCTTGGCGAGCGGAGCAGGTTCGGAGCTCAGCCAGATGGTCTTCAGCGGCGAGGTCTTCTTCGTCTTGGTGTCCCGGATGGTCTGATCGAGGCCGCGCAGGACGGCATCGCGGAGGTTGGTCCGGTCATCGAGCGTCACCGCGACGGCAAGCATCTGTTCGAAGGGGCCGCCTTTGCCGGCCTGCGAGACGAGCGCCGCCAAGGCTTCGAGTACCGGGCCGGTCTCGGTCAGGTTGGCGCGGTCCGCGACCGCGGCGACGGCTTGGGCGAGGGCGACTTCGCGGCCGCGGGCGCCGGAGAGCGCGCCTTCGCGGATGAGGGCGTTCTTACCATGTCGGGCGAGGAGTTCGGCGAGCGTGCGGTCGGCGGCCGGCTGGTTGGCGGCCGAGAGGCGGCTCGCGAGATGGGCGAGCACGAGCGGGGCAGGGTCATCCTTCACCGTAAGCAGGTCGGGGAGGAGGTCCGCCGAGGCCAGGCGTACGGCGGCGGCGCGGACCTGCGCGTCGTCGTCCTTGAGGGCGGCGCGGACGTCATCCGGCGTGATGGCGCCGAGGCCGTCCAAGGTCCACAGCGCGTGCAGGCGCGTCACGGCCAGAGCGGTCGCATCGGCGCGCAAGGCGCGCAGGGCGGGGGCGGCGGCCGCATCGCCGCTTTCGACGAGCAGGCGTTGGGCGGCGTCACGGACCCAGCCGTTAGGGTGGGAGAGGCGGGCGACACGCTCGGCGACGCCGGCCGGCAAGGTCGTCTTGGTCGGAGCGGCCTTATCGTCGCGCACGATGCGCCAGATGCGGCCTTGGTTGACGGGCGTCTCGAGCTTACGCGCCTTGATGTTCGCCATCAGGTAGTGCGTCAGGAAGCCCGGGTGCTGGAGCATGCCGCGGTACATGTCCACGACGTAGAGGGCGCCGTCGGGTCCGTTGGCCATCATCACCGGGCGGAAGCGTTCGTCGGTGGACGTCAGGAACTCCGTGCCCGGGTGCGCGGACTCGGCGGTGATCACGCCGTCCTTCTCCGCCAGCTTCAGGCGCTTCACGAGATTGGAGGACGGCTCGGGGACGAAGGCGTTCCCACGATATTCGGCCGGGAAGGCGTCGCCACGGTAGACCACGGCGCCGCAGGTAGAGGTCGCGCGGGCCAGCGTGCCGTCTTCGCGCAGGGTCTTCGGGTCGTAGCCACGGTTGACGCCGGGCGTCGGGTGCGAAGGGAAGACCGCCTGATCCCTCATCACCTGGAAGTTGACCGACGAGGCCGTACGCAGGAGCGGATTGCGCGAGAAGGCCGCGGCGGGCAGGAGGTCGGCGCGGAGGAGGTCGGAGTTGTAGTTGAAGAATAGGCGTCCGGCGTCGTCCTGGCAGAGGCCCCACTGGCCGCGGCCGAGGCCGGGCCCGCGCTGCCACGTATCACCCTGCGCGCGGAAGCTCACGCCATAGCCCGCGGAGTAGATGCGGTTATCCATCGCCCAGGTCGGCGTGTTGGCCATGTGTTCCGGCTGGCCGCCGAAGGTGCCGTAGTCGGAGGCCACGACCGTACGGTTCTCGGCCTTGCCGTCGCCGTCGAGGTCCCGGCAGAAGAAAAGATTCGGCGGTTCGGCGATGAGCGCGCCACCTTTGACCGGCATCACGCCGCGGGGCATCACGAGATCATCGGCGAAGGCCGTCGCGCGATCCATGCGGCCGTCGCCGTCCGCGTCGGTGAGCAAGGAGACCCGGCCGATCGGTTCTTTCTCCGTCGTGCCATCGACGTCGCGCATGTAGCCGCGCATTTCGACCACGAACATCCGGCCTTGGTCGTCGAAGCTGATCGCCACGGGCGTCTCGATCATCGGTTCGCTCGCGACGAGCTCGATGCGGAAGCCGGGCGGCAGGCGGAAGGACTTAAGGGCTTCCGCCGGCGAGAGGGGCGCCGGGGCGGGGAGGTCGAACTTGAGGGTGACGTCCTTCGGGCCGGCATTGCCCTTATTCAAGGCGAAGGCGGACGTGGCTCCGATAAGCAGAGCCAGGACGGCAAGCGGGGTCTTCATGCTGGCTTTTAAGACAGGTCAAAAGGGTGGGGGTTGCAAGGCGAACCCCCCGTTTTCCCTGCAGACTAAGCCGAGGCCGAGGGCTTACTTCTTGCCCTTGGGCGCGACGGTTACCGCGACCGGCCAATCATCGGTCCGGAAGGGGGAGGCGGGCAGGCCGGCGCCGTTGGCGAGGCTGTATTCCGGCCAATCCTTCCAGGCGTAGCGGACGGCGGCAGGCTGGGTGACCTCGGCGCTGCTGACGACCACGGTCTCGCCGACGATCTTCGCCTCGGCGGCCTTCCACTGCTTGTCTTCGCCGGCGATCTGAAAGCCCGTGAGGGCGCCGCCGTTCATGGACTTCAGTCCGCCGTTCACATGCTTGAAGGAGACCGTGATCGCGTTGCCGCTGATCGAGGAGCCGGCCGGGAGCGGGCCGCTGATCGCGGGCACGTTCTTGCCGTAGACCGTGCCGAGGGCCCAGAAGGAGAGGCGCTTGCCCACGTCCTGCTTGTTCTTCGGGTGGATGTCCTTGGCGTCGCCGATGTCGATCGTGATGGCCATGCCGGTCTTCGGGAGTTCCAGCGTCTTCATCATCGATTCGCGGACGCGGGGCCAGCCTTCGCCGGGCGAGGTGTAGTTCGGAAGCTGGACCCAGGCGAACGGCACTTCGTCGTTCCACAGCGTGCGCCAGCTCGTGACGAGTTGGGAGAGCTGCTTGTGATAAAGGCCAGGGTTGCCGGCGTTGCCTTCGCCTTGATACCAGAGCATGCCGCGGAGCGTGTAAGGCACGAGATTGACCACCTTGCCGTTGAAGAGGCCGGCGGGCCCGCCCTTGAGCTTGCGCATGGCCAGCGGGTTCTTCGGCGCCGGGGTCACGAAGGGCGTACCGTTGGCCTTGGCTTTGGCGACGGCGGCTTTCCAAGTGGCCATCTGCTTCGCGTGCAGTTCACCTGACTTGCTTTCGTCGAAGGCCAGGTAGTCCTTCATCTTGGCGTCAAAGTTCGCCTTCGTTTCCGGGTCGGACGACTGCGCCTCGGCGGAGACCCAGGACTCGATGGGCGTGCCGCCGACGGAGGTGTTAACGAGGCCGACCGGCACGCCGACTTCTTTGTGGATTTCGCGACCAAAGAAGTAGAGCACCGCGGAGAAGCGGCCGACGTTGTCGGGCGTGCAGGCGCTCCACGCGCCTTTGCCTTCGGCGGCAGGGGAGGCGGAGTGGGTCGAGGATTCTTGGTAATGGCGGATGAGCGGGAAATTCGCGGCGGCCTTCTCGGCTTCGAAGTGGTTCGAGGACTGGACGGTCATCGCCATGTTGGACTGGC
Source organism: Verrucomicrobiota bacterium (assembly GCA_046301395.1). GTDB lineage: Bacteria > Verrucomicrobiota > Verrucomicrobiia > Opitutales > UBA953 > UBA953. The sequence continues at coordinate 22,433 of JBKCKE010000160.1, forward strand.
CGGAGCCGAGCCAGACTTCGCCGACGAGGACGTCCTGCACCTCGAGCTTATGGCCGTCCTTGCCCGTGACGGTCAGCGTGCGCGGTTCGGCCGAAGCGGCGAGGGCGTCGAGCTTCAGCGTCCACTTGCCGTCGGCGTCCGCGGTGGCGGACTTGGACTGGCCGGCGAAGGCCACGGTCACCGTCTCGCCGGCATCGGCCCAACCCCAGACGGCCACGGGCTTCTCGCGCTGGAGGACCATGTGGTCGGAGATCGGCGCGGCCAGGCGGAAGCCAGCGGCGAAGAGGGAGGTGCCACCGATGAAGACGGTCAGCAGGAGGGCGAGGAAGCGAGGGGAGCGCATGCTCATCTAACAGCGGAAACCTGCCTGGGTTGCGAGAATAAGCATCCGGCCTAGCCCCAGCCCTGGCTCCGCCTCTGGCTCTCCTTTAGGCCAACAACTTCTTCACCACATGGCAGGGCTCGACGCCGGTGAGGCGGAAGTCCAGGCCGGCGTTACGGAAGGTGAGGCGCTCGTGGTCGACGCCCAGGCAGTGGAGGATGGTCGCCTGCAGGTCAGGCACGCGGACCTCGTCCTTGACGATATTGAAGCCCATCTCGTCAGTCTCGCCGATCGTCTGGCCGCCCTTGATCCCGCCGCCGGCCATCCACATCGAGAAGGCCTGCGGGTGGTGGTCGCGGCCTTGGCTGCGGCCGAGCGACACGCTGGACTCGACCATCGGGGTGCGGCCGAATTCGCCGCCCCAGACGACGAGCGTGCTGTCGAGGAGGCCGCGACGTTTGAGATCCTTGACCAGCGCGGCCGAAGCCTTGTCCGTCTTCGCGCAATTGTTGCGTACGTTGCCGGCGACGTCGCTATGTGCGTCCCAGCCTTCGTTGTAGATGTTGATGAAGCGGACGCCGCGCTCGACCATGCGGCGGGCGAGCAGGCAGGCGCGGGCGAAGGAGGGCACCTTCGGGTCGCAGCCATAGAGCTCGAGGGTCTCCTTGCTCTCGGTGGAGAGGTCCATCAGGTCGGGCGCCGAGGTCTGGAGGCGATAGGCCATCTCGTAGTTGGCGATGCGCGTGGCGATCTCGCTGTCGCCGTCGAGGCGCAGGCGGCGGTCGTTCATCGCGTTGATGAGGCCGATGGTGTCCTTCTGCGTCGCCGGATCGATGCCCGCGGGCGTGCCGGTGTTGAGGATCGCGTCGCCGGTCTTCCGGAAGCGGGTGCCCGCGTAGGAGCTCGGCAGAAAGCCGCTGCCCCAGCAGGCCGCGCCGCCGCTGATGCCGGCGCCGGTGCTCATGACCACGAAAGAGGGGAGGTCCTTGGCCTCCGAGCCGAGGCCGTAGGAGATCCACGAGCCCATGCTCGGACGGCCCGGCTGCGAGAAGCCGGTGTTCATGTAGATCTGAGCGGGCGCGTGATTGAACTGCGTCGTACGGCAGGACTTCACGATGGCGATGTCGTCGGCGATTGAAGCGATGTGAGGGATCATCTCAGATAGTTCGGCGCCGGACTGGCCGTGGCGGGCGAACTTATAGCGCGGTCCGAGGACGGCGGCGTCGGGACGGATGAACGCGTAGCGCTGGCCGTTGATGATCGAGGGCGGGAGGGGCTTGCCTTCCAGCTTGGCCAACTCGGGCTTGTAGTCGAAGAGCTCGAGCTGGGAGGGCGCTCCGGCCATGAAGCGGTGGATGACCGCCTTGGCCTTGGGCGGATGGTGCGGCAGGCCTGACATCTGGCCTGAGCCGGCGGCGGCGAGGCGGCCCATGGCACCGTCGGCCACGAGGGAAGCCAGGGCGATCTTACCGACGCCGAGGGCGCATTCTTGGAAGAAGTACCGGCGGGTGAGGTTGGGGCGGGACATGGGGAAGGTGGATGGAAGATGGAGGGCTGAATGGAGGACTGAATGGAGGGCTGGATGGAGAAGGCTCTAGGGGTGGGTTGGTTTTATCGGTCTGTCATCTGCGATCTGTCATCCGTCATCTTTTCCTCACGGATGCACGATGCTCTCGTCGAGGTTGAGCACGGCACGGGCGAGGGCCGTCCAGACGTCCTTCTCGGGGACCTTGCGGGCACGTTGCGCGTCGACGAAGGCCTGCATGGTCTTCAGCTCGTCGGGCGCGGGCGGGCGGGTGACGCATCGGCGGAGGACGAAGGCGATGCGGCCGTCGTCATCATTCGCCGCCGTCATGGCCTTTGCGCCGAGGGCGCGCGAGGCTTCCATGAACATCTCGTCGTTGAGCAGGGTGAGGGCCTGGAGCGGGCTGTTGGAGACGTCGCGGCGGGCGATGCAGGCCTCGCCGGTGGGCGCGTCGAAGGTCGTGGCCATCGCGAACGGGGCGGTGCGCTTGATGAAGGTGTAGAGCGAACGACGGTAGCGGTCCTCGCCTTCGCTGGGCTTCCAATCGATCTTACCATAGGCGCCCTCGCTGGTCACGCTCGCGGGCTGGGGTGGGTAGACGCCAGGGCCGCCCATCTTGAAGGAGAGCAGGCCAGCCGCCTGCAGCGCGCCGTCGCGGATGACTTCGGCGTCGAGGCGGAAGCGGCTGCCGCGGGCGAGCAGCAGGTTCTCACGGTCCTTCTCGGCGAGCTCGGGCGTGACGCGCGAGGACTGGCGGTAGGTGGCGCTGGTGACGATCAGGCGGTGCAGCTTCTTCATCGACCAGCCGGTGCGCTGGAATTCGACGGCGAGCCAGTCGAGCAGCTCGGGGTGCGTGGGGGCTTCGCTCTGGTAGCCGAAGTCCTCTAGCGAGGCGACGAAGCCGCGGCCGAAGAAGGCCTGCCACTGGCGGTTCACGGCCACGCGGGCGGTCAGCGGATTCTCGGGCGCGAAGAGCCAGCGGGCGAAGGTCAGTCGGTTGGCCGGGGCGTCCTTGGGCAGGCCGGGAAGGAAGGCGGGCACGCCGGGCTTCACTTCTTCGCGCGGGCTCAGGTACTCGCCGCGGTGATAACGCACGGTCGTGCGAGGGTTGGATGCCGGGCGCTCGCGCATGACGAGCGTGGGCTGGCCCCGTGGGATGCGCTTGCGCAGGGCGGCGAGGGCCTTGGCGTGCACGGCGACTTCGGGCGCGGTCTCGAGGAAGCGCATGCGCAGGGCGTCCCGATCCTGCGGGGCGGCGCCGGCGAGCATGGCCTCGATCGCCGCGGGGTGGCCGGTGGCGGTGGCCTGCTCGTCGGTGGTGACGGAGAGGCGGAAGTGTCCGAGCGAGCAGGAGAAATGCTTTTCGAAAAGCATCTTCAGGGTCCAGCCGGCGGGAAGGTCGGTGGGCTTGGCGAAACGGAAGACGGCGGTCTGGCGCTGGCCGTAGCCGCCCAGCACCTGCCAGCCGCTCGACATCTCGCCGTCGAGCGCGGCCGAGGCGTTGTTCTTCTTTCGGGCGGCCTTGCCCTTCGCCTTGGCTTGGGCCTTGGGGGCGGCGGCGGCATCGCTGATCCGATCTTCCTCTTCGTCGTTGGTCGCGAAGGCCTCGTCGAATTCAAGACGCTGGCTGCCGTGCCAGGCTTGGAGCTCGCTGAGGAAGAAGCCGCCAAGCGGTCCCTCGTAGTTGGTCAGGCCGGGCCCGTCGTTGGGCAGGGAAGGGTGGTCGGCGACTTCGAGGCGTAGGGCGATGACGCCTTTATGGGCGCGATCGAAGGTCAGGTCATAGACGTCGCTCTTGCTGCTGTCACCGCCGCCGAGGATGAAGCCGTCCGGCTGCACTTCGAGTTTCGGCATCGTGGTCTGGAGCTTGGTCGGACGGAGCACTTCCCACTCAGAGGCCTTGGGGGCTTCGGCGGCGATCCACGCGTCGAGTTTGGGATCGAGGGCGGCCACGCCGCCGGGGAATTTTCCGGGGAGAGATTCTTCGGCGGCGGCGATCTTACGGGCGTGCTCGGCGACCTGCGCGGCGAGGTCGGCCGGCGGAATATGATAGGTCGGCTCGTCGGCGTTGTTCAGCAGCGCCATGACGCCGAAGTAATCCGTGTGCAGGATCGGGTCATACTTGTGGGTGTGACACTGCGCGCAGTTCATCGTCAGGCCCATCCAGGCCGCACCGGTCGCACCCACTCGGTCCACCATCGCGTAGAAGCGGTATTCGTTGGGATCGATGCCGCCTTCCTCGTTGAGCATCGTGTTCCGGTGGAAGCCGGTGGCGACGTGGTCGTCGGGCGTGGCGTCAGGGAGGAGGTCTCCGGCGAGCTGCTTGATGCCGAACTGGTCGTAGGGCAGGTCGGCATTGAGGGCTTGCACGACCCAATCGCGGTAGGGCCAGATCGTCCGCGGGCGGTCCTTCTCGAAACCGTTGGTGTCGGCGTAGCGGGCGAGGTCGAGCCAGCGGCGGGCCCAGCGTTCGCCGTAGCGAGGCGTAGCGAGCAGGCGATCGACGAGTTTCTCGTAGGCGTCGGGCGACTTATCCTGGACGAAGGCGTCGGCCTCTTCGGGCGTGGGCGGCACGCCGGTGAGGTCCAGCGTCACGCGGCGCACGAGGGCGTAGCGGTCGGCTTCGGGCGAAGGCTTCAGGCCGGCTTGTGCGAGTCGGGTGCGCACGAAGGCGTCGATCGGATGGACGCCGGCCTGCGGCACGGGCGCCTGCTTGGGCGCGGAGAAGGCCCAGTGAGGTTGATAGACACCGCCCTCGGCGATCCACGCGCGCAGGGTTGCCTTGTCTTTCGCGGAGATCGGCTTCTTCGCCTCCGGCGGCGGCATGATGTCGTCCGGGTCTTCGGAGAAGATGCGATGGATGACCTCGCTCTTGTCGGGCTGGCCGGGGACGATGGCGACTTCACCGGACTTCCCTTTGCCGTAGGCGGATTCGACGAGGTCGAGGCGGAGTTTTCCTTTGCGCGAATGCTCGTCCATGCCGTGGCAGGCGAAGCAGTGCTGGGCCAGGATCGGCCGGACCTCACGGTTAAAGTCGACGGCGGACGCGGTGGCGGCGGTCGC
>JBKCKE010000161.1:0-2291 GCA_046301395.1 Verrucomicrobiota bacterium
GTGACCACGCCGATGCCGGCCTTGCGCATGGCTTCGTGCAGGCCGAGGTTCGACATGACGGTGCAGACCATCGTGTTGCCGCTGAGCTTGCCTTCTTCCTTCAAGGCGAGTGCGCACAGCGCCAGGATGCGGTCACCCGAGACGCTGGCGCCGCTCGCGTCACTGAAGATTACGCGATCGGCGTCGCCGTCGAGCGAGATGCCGACATCGGCTCCCTGCTCCTTCACGACCTTTCCGGCGTACTCCGGATAAAGGGCGCCGACGCCGGCGTTGATATTGATGCCGTCCGGCTCGACGCCGAGCTTCACGACCTTGGCGCCGAGTTCCTTGAAGATGAGCGGAGCGAGGAGGTAGCCTGCACCATGGCCGCAATCCACGACGATCTTCATGCCGTCGAGGCTGGCGTTACCCAGGCTATGCTTGACGAACTCGATGTAACGACCGCGGGCGTCGTCGATGCGATAGGCCTTGCCGATCTTGTCACCGGTCACGCCGTTGGCTTTCACGTCGTAGAGAACTTCCTGTTCGACGAGCGCTTCCAGGTCGTCGGAGAGCTTGAAGCCGTCGGGGCCGAAGATCTTCAGGCCATTGTCTTCGTAAGGATTATGCGAAGCGGTCAGCATGATGCCGGCGCCGCAGCCCATGGACTTGGTCAGATGCGCGACCGCCGGCGTCGGCATCGGTCCGACCAGGAAGACGTCCATGCCGCTGGAGACCAGTCCGCTGGTCAGCGCGGTCTCGAGCATGTAGCCGGAGATGCGGGTGTCTTTGCCGATGATGACGCGATTATGATTGGCCCCGCTGGAACGCAGCACCCGCGAAATCGCCTGGCCGATACGGAGGGCAATTTCCGGGGTGATCGGATATTCGTTAGCCCGTCCGCGTATCCCGTCCGTACCGAAGAGTTTGGTCGCCATGGCCCTTATTTCGCTAAATCCATAGGGTTTGGCAAGATTAAATGAGCGAAAAGCATCCTTTATGAAGGATATGAGCGTTTCATTCATTTATAGTAAATGAAGCTTAAACAAGGGACCGGAACACTCGAATTGCGGGACGACGATAAGACCGAAAGGCATCGAGCGAGCAAATGCGAAGGTCTCGGGCCCCAACGATGACGCGCGCCCGATGATCGTCTCCCGTTGGTGTAATCGAGGGAGATTGAGATGAGGCAGCGACCCTACGCCTTAATCATCATTCGACAGGAACTAGGCCTCGGCGTTGAGTGTCAGCACCCCTGATGCGCCCCACGCACGCCACTTCCCTGCTCTGCCTGCTCGGCGTAGCCGTCGCTAACGCAGCCGATGCACCAGTGGACTTCAATCGCGAGGTGCGCCCGATCCTTTCTGACCGCTGCTACGGTTGTCACGGACCTGACGCCGATAAAGGTCGTAAGGCTGGTCTTCGTCTCGATGAGTTCGCCGGCGCGACGAAAGTGCTGAAGAGCGGCGACGCCGCGGTGGTGCCGGGCGACGTCAAGAACAGCGCGCTGGTGCAGCGTATCCTGAGCGAGGACGAGGAAGATGTGATGCCGCCGCCGGAACTGCATCGCCCTCTCTCCCCGTCGGAGAAAGACATTCTGATTCGCTGGGTGAAACAAGGTGCGAAGTACGACCCGCACTGGGCTTTCGTCTCCCCGCAGGCTCACCCGACCCCGCCGGTCGCCGACGCTTCCTGGACGAAAGATCCGTTGGATGCATTCATCGCCCAAGCCGCGGCCAAGAAAGGCCTCCGCCCCTCGGCCCCTGCTGACCGTGCGACCCTGCTCCGCCGCGCCTCTTTCGCGCTGACGGGCCTTCCTCCGACGATCGCCGAGGTCGACGCCTTCTTGGCAGATACTTCGCCCGACGCCTACGAGAAGCGCGTCGATGCCCTACTGGCGTCCCCGCGTTATGGTGAACATCTGGCGGTCGCCTGGCTGGATCTGTCGCGCTATGCCGACACCTGGGGCTATACCGGCGACAAGGCGATGTTCGCCTGGCCTTGGCGCGATTGGGTGCTGAAGGCTTTCAATGAGAACAAGCCGTACGACCAGTTCCTGACGGAACAGCTCGCCGGAGACCTTCTCACGAACCCGACCCAAGACCAGCGCGTGGCGACGGCCTACAATCGGATCCACCGCATGACCTTCGAGGGCGGCTCGATCGCCGAGTAGTTCCGTCAGGACGGCATCAACGACCGCGTGATGACCGCCGGCTATGGTTTCATGGGGCTGACGATGGAATGCTCCCGCTGCCACGACCATAAATACGACCCGATCTCTCAAAAGGACTATTTCTCGATGGCGGCGATGT
>JBKCKE010000162.1:0-21034 GCA_046301395.1 Verrucomicrobiota bacterium
AGGGACGTGGCGACGCGGCGGAGCCGCGAGGGGACGCGTGGGCACGGTGACAAGGGGGCACGTGGGAGATGGCGAATCTCAAGGGGAGACCGGAAACCGGATAGGATGCTGCGGTCCCGACCTTGCCACGCCCATTGGGGCGAGTCGGCTCACCGCATCGTCCGATCGGCGGGTTGTTCGTCGCCCTGTCATCGGCCTCGGGTCAGGGTACCCGGCCCATCCCTCCGACTCTTTAATCTGGTTATTTTATCAATACAGATTTTGAGGCTGTGCTTATTTTTGAACTTTCATCTGGGGGTCCGAGGACGACTATAGTACCCGCCTTGAAGCACCAACCTAAGTCGCAATCCGCTCAACTGGCGGAGTACCTGGGACGACTCATCAAAGAGGGCGCGCTCGAGGGCCTCTTGCCCTCGGTCAGGTTGCTCGCGGACCGGAACGGCGTCAGCACCGTGACGGTGGTCAAAGCCCTGCGTTTGTTGGCTGCCGGAGGGCTGATCGAATCCCGCGGACCGAAGCGCCGGGCGCGGGTCTCCTGGGTCCGTCAGCATGCGTCTGCCGTGTTGCTGGTCGTCCTCCGGACTCCGCGCCGGAGGCTGCATGTTTCCATCGTGACCTCTCTCCGCCTGCTCGAGGCGAAATGCCGTCAAGACGGATTGGAGTACAAGGAATTGGTCCTCGACGAATCGTCCGCGGGAGAAAGTCTCCAAAAAATCCGCAAAGAATTGCCAGAAAATGTTCCAAACAGAGTCATCTGCATCCATCCGGACCAAGAGCTCTGCGACGAACTGGCTAGCTTGGAGGCCAGCGTGGCTTTGCTGCCAGTCTTGCCGGTCAAGGCTCCACGCATGACGACGTTCAAGGTTCCTCACGTGTTTCTGCTCATGCATGCCATCCGTCAGGCCCGCGCATTGGGGCATCGCCGGTTCGTCATGGTGGACAATGTCATGTCGCCGGCTTTCCGTTCGCAGCTGCTGTCGCAGGCAAAACACTTCGGCGCACAGGTGACCTTCCTCCGGGCAGGCAGTCTCGGTGGGGACAACTGGATTCATGATAAGAAGGCGATCGAACGCACCTATGCCCGCATCTTGGGCGGTGACGCCACCTGCGTGATCTTCCCTCAGTGGCCCGACTTCATGGCGTGCGCGGACGCCTTGAGCCGGAGCGGTTGGGCCTTGCCTGGTCGTCTGTCCGTCGTGGTGGCCTACCTCAACGGCGGCGTGGAAACCTACCAAGGCCTGCCGGTCGCGGGGTTCGAGATTCCTGAAGACCTGGCTTTCCGGATGTTCGCGGCCTGGCTGGCCGAAGGCCGCTGTGATCCGGAGTCGTTCGGCGAGGCGGTCGCCGCCACGTGGCGCGCGGGCCAGACGCTGCGGCCGCCGGCGCCCGGGCACGCCTGATGATATTAAAGATACAGAAGGTGGATTGCTGTCCTGCCTCGGACGGCAACATATCTCCTGCGGACTTATATTCATACCATAGACTTTCTCGTGCTTAAAAAATATATGAGCGTTAAGCGGAGGCATGCCGGCCGGCAACTTCCACTGGTGGCCGTGATGGACAAGTCCCCTCCTGGTTTCTTGGCGGGGAAATTCGCCCAGAGACCAGCGGAGACCGGTTTTCCTGGCAAAGCCTTTTCGGCTCATAGCAGCGTCCTGCCATGGAAGACGCTGGTCTGTCTCCTCGTCCTTGGCGGCGTGTCAGCCGGGGCCGCGGAGGCGCCCGGTGAACCCGTAGCGAAGGCCTCCTCGGTTCCGAAGCCGCCTGTCACCTATCAGTTCAGGGCGTTCGTCTTGGAGGGAAACAAGGTGCTCTCCACGGAGTCGCTGCAGGAGGTCCTCAAGCCCTTCATCGGCAAGGACATCGCCTTGGGAGAAATTCAGCGCATCGAGACGGCGCTGTTCCGGGCCTACTCGCAGCGCGGGTTTCTGGTTCGTTCCACGATCCCGGATCAGGATCTCACCGGCGGGAACGTCCGCATCATCATCGTCGAAGCAACCTTGGGAGAGGTGTCCGTCGTGGCGCCTGCCGACCTGCGCTATGACCCTGATCGGGCCAAAAGGATCGTGATCAAGAATCTCGCCGAAACGCAGGCCTTGGCCGTGGACGACATGGAAAGAGCGGTCGGCGTCCTTGACGCCCTTCCTGGGATCGCCGCCGACCTCAGCCTGTTGCCCTCGAACAAGGTCGCGGGGACCGACATGAAGCTGACGCTGACCAATACCGAACCTTTCAACGCGACAGCCCAGGTCGATAATCTCGGACTGGAATCGACCGGCGTCCTGAGGACCACCGTGAATCTCCAAGGTAACAGCCTGATGCATCAGGGTGAGCGGACCTTTTACAGCGGGCTCCACAGCGAGGGGCTGCTCAGCCACACCGGCGAAATCGAAGCACCCGTCGGGCACCGGGGTACGATGGTCGCGATCGGCGGACGCCAGATGGACTACAACGTCATCAACAACCAGGTCGTCGGCGTGCTCGGCATCGAGGGGAGTTCCGTCTCTTACTGGCTGAGGTTGCGAAATCCGGAATTCCGGCTGCTCGGCCTGCCCGTCCAATCCGAGTTCGGCTTCGATTACTCCCTCAGCGAGGACTATCTCGACCTCGGCGGGATTGGCATCACCAAGTCGGGACACCGCCTGACCCGTTGCGTCTACGCCGGAGCCTCGAGTTCCTACGTGAACCTTGCGCGCACGGCGTCCTACAGCCTGGCCCTCAAATTGACGTTCGGCGACCTGGAGCTGGGAGAATTCGTCTCCAACGACGCTGGCGGAACCCAAGGAGGTTTCGTCCGTTTCAACGCGGACTTCGGCTTCCAGGCGAAGCTCGGAAAGGACTACTTCCTTTCCCTCGCGGTCGCCGGCCAGATGTGCGACAAGAATCTGGACCGCAGCCAGGAGGTCTCCTTCAGCGGCGCCTCGGCCGTCCGCGGTTATGAGCCTGGTTTGTTGAACGTCGACGAAGGAATCTACCAACAGCTCGAGCTCAGCCGTTCCGTCTCCTCCAACCTGTCGGCATCGCTGTTCATCGATTACGCCTTCGGGCGCGTCAATCACAGTACCTGGCAGGGGTGGAACAGTGCCGGCGAGTCCAATTCCTATTCGGTGGCCGGGGCGGGAGTTGGCCTGCGTGGGAATCCCCTTGGTTGGCTGTCGATGTCCGCCCAATACGCCCGCCGGCTCGGCCGCTACGGCGACACCACCGCACCTCTGGACGACCATCGGCTCCTTTTGGTCATGTCCGCATCCTTCTAATTGACACCTCTACAAACATGAACGCCGCTCGTCGCCCCTCTCGGGGCATCATCTCCCTGGCCACGTTGATCTATCTGGGCTGCGTCGGCAGCTTCGCGGCCCCGCCCGCCGTGGACGCCCTCCCTTCAGGCATGACGGTCTTACCCGGCTCCACTCATGGGGTGTCTGCCACGGTCAACGGCAATACGATGACCATCAATGCGGGAGCCGAGAACTCGAATTTGCAGACCATCCGGACCCAGTGGCAGTCTTTCGACATCGGTGCACAAGCAACTGTCAACATAAACAATGTGAAGCCGCCGAGAGTTATTGGCATCGAGCGGGGCTGGAATCCGGCAGAAAAAAGCGATGTCTTCCTCGTCTCGGTCTCCGGCAACTCCCCCACCCAGATCTTTGGGCGGCTCAACGCGCCGGGCTATAATTTGGTGCTGCTCAACCAGAACGGGGTGGTCTTCGGACCTGGTGCCCGAGTCGATGCCGGGGGCATCATTGCCTCTTCGCTGGCGATCGACAAATTCGAGCGGTATGATGATGCTTTATACATCGAGGTCAACGGGGAGCTCGTCCCCGACCCATGGGGGGCGAGTGGGACGGGATATCGGAATTCCACGCAAGCTTTCTTCGCACTGGATTTCTCGGGCCAATCCCAGGCGCTGGTCCGGAACGAAGGCGTGTTAAGCGGAAGGTATGTCGCCCTTGTCGGTTTGAATGTCGAACAAGCCGGACAGGTCAGCGTGACGCGTGACGCGGCCTTGGTGGCCGGCGATGCCGCCCGACTGGTGATCAACTCGTTGGCACATGGTGACCAAGAGGGCAAGCTGAGCGTCACCCTGCGCCCGGGCAGTCGTCCGCTTGCGTCCATCGCCCAGCAGGGACAGATTCAGGCCGGAGAGAACGTCTTTCTCATGGCCGACGTCGCCGAGCAGGTCCTGCAGGATGCGATCGCCGGCCAGCCGGCCGCCCGTCAGGTCGTCGTGCGCGACGGCAGGTTGCAACTGATAACCGTCGCCGGCACCGTTCAGGCTCCCTCGATCAATTCAGACGTCGGAGCCAACGGGCAAATGGAGGTCACGGGGAGAATCACCGCCGCTCAGCAGATGACCCATGGTGGAAACCTCGATGTCAAAGCCAGCGCCTTGCTGGAGTCGCCGAGCATCAGTGTCAAGACGGCTCCTGGTGGCACGATAGACGTCGCCGGCACCATCCTGGGCAGCCCCCATGCCAGCGGAATCGGGGGCAGTATCGAGCTCCTTGGCGACAACGTGGTGATCCGCAACGGCGCCTTGCTGGACGCGTCCGGACGGAGCGGAGGCGGCTCTATCCAGATCGGTGGTTCCTGGCAGTATCCGGCTGGGAGCTTGGTTCGTAAGACTCTCTCGAGCGTCGTGGAAGCCGGCGCGGTCGTCAGGGCCAATACGATCTCCGGCTCCCACCCCCCCCTCACCGTGGTTGGTTCCGTCGTAAGCGGAAGTGCCACCGTCACCTTTGCGGCTCCGACAATAATCCCGTATAGTGATTACACCAAGGGTTCCACCTTCGTCAGCAGCCCAACAGACCCGCAGAACGATTGGCTTCTTAACCTCGCCGTCGGCATGGGCGTCAGCGGCGTGGGCATCCCGGAAGGCGCTAGCATCGTCAGCATCAGCCCACGAAGAGGCTTCACGCTGTCCGTCCCAGCCACGGTCACCGTGGTCCAAGAGGACTTGTTGGCGGGCGGAACCGCTGGTTTCGCGGTGGGGATGAGCCTCACTGGGACCAATCTTCCCGCCGGCGCGATCATCACCGGCATCACTTCGAATACCCTGACCCTGAGTGCCGTTGCCACCGGCACGGGAGCCACCACGACTGTTACGGGATCTGGCGCGAACACAACCGGCAACGGAGGCACCATCGTGGTGACGTCTGACATCACTAACCCGGCTTCCCTGACCGTTGCCCGGGGGCGGTTCGAAGCCAAGTCCGGCGTAAAGTCAGGGTTCGGAGGTCATATCGAAACATCGGGATATTCCTTGGACTTTAAAGACGGGGTTTACCTAAACGAAGGAGTCCGGACGTTTTCGGGGAACCCGATCGTCTTTCTCGTCGGCAGCGTGAGTGGTGTGTATGGTGGCAACGGAACCTGGCTGATCGACCGTAAGGCCGATACGGTCAGCCCGGCTGAGGTGAGCATAATCGGCGCCACCACAGGCTGGAGCAAGGTCACGTTGCGACATCGGTCGGACGTCGGCCGCGGAGTCTTTGGGGATATCATTCTCGCCTCGTCCATGAGCTTCACGGAGGGGGGGCAGTTTGTCGCCCAGGCGGAGCGGGACATCCTCCTCGACGTCGGTTTGACCGGCACGGGCGGGAAGCTCGGTGGATACTTAAAGATGTCCGCGGAGCGAGACATCGTCTTCGGGTCTGCGGGCTCTCTGGACTCCGTGGCGAGCATCGTCATGCTTTCGGCGGGCCGCGATCTCCGGATCGGCGATCAGTCGGCGGCGGCGGCCAGCTTCACTGCCGGGCCCACCAAGTTGTCCGCCGGTCGTGACATCCATTTGAACGTTCTGGCAAACACCTTCGAGCCGGGTTTCCCCGGACTCTACATGGCGGGATCTTCCTTCTCTACGCCCGGAGCCGCGACTTTCATTTACGAACCGGTGTCAGGTTTTTTGTCAACAGTGTGGCGGGGTTGGGGGCCCCTCATCGATATTTTTGACGTCGATAATGTCGGAGCCTGGCGAAGCGATTCTTTGGGGAATATGCCCGGTTTGACGCCGAGCGGCCGAGTAGGGGACGCATGGCGTACCAATTTGATCGATGCCAATATTTCCGCCGGGGGTGGGGCGATTCACCTGTATTCCAACTTCACGTCCTCCTGGTTCACTGCTTTCAAAGACCGCCTCCATGTCAGATCGGACGTCACGGTGTTCGGGCTTCAGAATTATTTTCTCGGTGGATTGGACCTCGGCGCCAACCTGAACATTGCCAACCGGTCAGCAGGGGGCGTCACTATCGGTTCCCTAGAGGTCTTCCTGAAGGGCATTAACATGTTCAACGGCGACATCGCCGTCGGCTCCCATGTGCTCACTTTCGGAGGAGCCGTCGCCGGCCTTCCCCAGTTCGCGCAGGCACCGACGAGCCTGGTTCTTTTCGGAGCGAATACCGACTACACGATCACGGCCGCTCCGAACGGTCGCGTGAATTTCGACAACGTCGGCCTAATCCAGGCCGGCTTCGCCACCCCTTCCGTTATCGATCAGATGGGCAGAAACCTAGTCCTGACGGAGGGCTTACTCGCGGTCAATTCCGTGGTCTGGGATAGCCTGCCTAAGAACGTCAACCGCCTTGTGGTCGAGGCTGGCGGTATCAGTTTGACCGCCCGAGGTGTCCATATCGACTCTCGTTTCGTAGTCACGGGAGACAGCGACCCCGCCCTCACTTTGCCCACCAACCTTGATTTGGCGGATGCCGAAGGCTTCAGGTTCGGGCAAATGACGGTGTTCGACAGGGGTTTTGAGGTAGTCGACGGCGGAAGCTCCACGGCTGATCTCGACGTACGCATCGGAAGAAAAGTCATCTTTTCGCCTGATGTCTCCGGAAGCCAGGTTCGCATCGCGGGCGATGTCACTGTGACGCAGGGCGAGCTCGCCTTTCTCGGTCGGGCAAACATCCCCGTGGACGTCACGCTTTCGGGAACCTCGCTGACCCTCACGGGCTCCGCCCTACACCTCGGCGCTGCCAGAGAGGCCGATCAGGGCACTTACAGGCTCCCGGCCATCACGGCCGACGCGGCTTCATCGATCTACTTGGCTACCCGGCAGCCGACCTATCAACTCGCGTCAGCCAACGCCATCATGGGCAATGTCTACGTCGAAGACGGCTTGGTCCAGCTGCCGGCGGGCGCCGTCAGCTTCTTCGGGGCCTCACCGGCCATCTATGTCCGCCAAGGTTCGCTTGATCTCAACGGCAATGAGATCGGCAACCCGATCATCCTGGACGCCTCGAATTTCACCCAGACGACCTCTCCGAAAGTCATGAACGACCTCGGGAATTCCTCATCCAACTTTAGAAGTCTATGGTATGATTATACAGATCGTTTTCGGGCCGACTACGCTGTTCATTATCAAGAACCAGGAAATCCTCAGTCTGGAAACTATGGCGCAGTGAAACAATTGTTCAGCTCGGTTGCCGGGGCTGACGGCTACGTTAATCTGCCGAAGTTGGGCGTCTTGGGGAACGTAACCCTCACGATGCCTGCGGCGTCGCCTTTCTTGGCCTTCGGGGAGCTGGAAGTCTCGACGGCACTCACCTTGGGCGCCAACGCCAGTGTGGCCTTCACCGAACAGCTCGCCGGGCTGGGCGCCAACGGCATCATCACCGTCGGCTCAGGGGTCACGACCAGGATCCTCAGTTCGCCGACGCCTTCCACCGCGGCCGGCAGTTTCGTCCTCGTCACCGGTGCCACCATGGAAGTCGGCGCCCCGAGCCTCGGTGCGGCGTTGCAGATCAACAACCTCGGCAGGCTCCGGTTGACGGCCGCGGGAGACATCGCCGCCAAAGACCTGGTCCTCGGTTCCGGAGTCGTCAACATCGAGGTGCCGGCCGGGGTAGCCCTCTCGTTTTCTTCCATCCGAAGCGCCTCCGCCTCGTCCCTGAACCCCTTCTATCTTGAGAAGAGCGGGCCTGGCCTGCTCAAGCTGTCGAATCCGGCGACTCCCGATGTCGGCTTTTATGGCCTGCGAGTCTTGGGCGGGCGCGTCGCGTTGATGACCGCGAACACGCTTTCTCCCGGATCACCAGCCTTCGCGACGGCGCAAGTGTCGTCGGGGGCGTCATTGGAACTGAACGGACATGCGAACGACAGCCCGTTCTTCAGCGTCAATGGGTCCGGTGTTTCCGGTGAGGGCGCCTTGGTCAGCTCTTCGCCCAGTCCTTTGACCATCGGGGCCCTCCGGTTGGCCGGGCATGCGACGGTGGATCTCGGCGGTGCGACCAGCATCCTGAACATCGATTCGGGCCTGTACAATATCATCAACTCTTCGGGGGGGCCGGTGACGTTGACGAAGCTGGGCGCGGGTGTCCTTACGCTCAATCCGCGGGCCACTCCCCCTACTGATGTCGCCTATGATCTCAAAGGCGGCGGCCTCGCAGTGGGCCGGTTGTTCGGCGCGGCGCGGGTCGACGTGCGCGCGGGAGCCATGCTTGACCTGTCGTTCGACGACCCCACCACTGCGATGCAGAGTTACGGTTTTCCTCTCAGCATAGCCGGCTCCGGCCCGAACGGCGATGGCGCCATCGTCAATTACAGCACTTCTGCCTCCAGCGGTTCGCCCGAAACTGGCATCGCCGGATACCTGTCGCTCGGCTCACTCTCACTCGCGGGTGACGCCAAGATCCGTTCGGATAATCGGGTCTTTTACTCGGGCGTGATCAGCGACGGCGGGTCGGGGTTCGGGCTGACGCTCTCCGGTGCGGCAGCCACTTCCCAGCATGTCTTCAATTCCGCCGCCCACACTTTCTCAGGGGGACTGAACGTCCAATCCGCCCAGGTATATCTGCGTAACGGAAACCTGGGCACGGGCTCCATCGTCCTGGGCGATGGCGCGATGGTCAACCTGATCGGACGCAGCATTTCCTCGTCCGTAAGCGTCGTCGCCGGAGCCGCCGCGACGCTGGCCAATACTAGCAGCACGGAATCCGTGCTCTCGGGCAGCCTTTCCTTGGCTGCCGGTTCCGTGCTGAGCATCGGGGGCGGCGACACCTCCATCGGCAATAATCTCCCGCTCGGAAAGTTCAGCATCACGGGCTCGGTCTCGGGCGCGGGCACCCTCAGGAAGGTCGGAATCTCGAATGTCAAACTTAACGGCGATAACGCGCTTTTCGCCGGGCAGCTGTCCGTCCAGCAAGGAAGGATCACGCTCGGACATGGTTCCGCATTGGGGACTTCGCAGGTCAGCATCGCGAACGGGGGCGCGCTCGACCTGAACGGCTTCAGCACGACCACGCACTTCACCCTTGCCTCCGTGTCGGGCGATTATTTCTCCTCCTACTCCCAGGCCGCGCCGCTGGTCAATTACTCCGCGACGCCGGCGATCATTTCCGGAGACATCGACCTAGGGGCGGACTCGGCCATCTTTTCCTCAGCAGATCTCACTTTCAACGGCGTGATCAGGACCGGTCCCCATACCTTGCAGCTAAAAGGGACTGGCGCGAGACAACTGAACAATCCCGCCAATTCCATCTCTTCCTTGGCGGTCAGCGGACCCAGCTCGGTTTCCGTGAAGAGCGCCGGAAGGGATCTCGTCATCACTGGTTCTTTCGGATCGGGGGGTCTGTCCGCCGAGCTTCTCACCGCCCACCAGCTGAGGCTGGGAGCAGGCCTGGTGTCCACCAGTTCCAGCGGGAACGTACTGCTTCGCTCATCTGGCTCGGCCTCCATCATTTCGGCGCACAATGCGGGCGCCTTCAAGGTGACCGTGTTCGCGGACGGCGACATCGATGTCGTCGGAAATGTCACATCTCGCTCGGTCGTGCTCGCGTCCCCGACCGGAAGGATCAGCCTCACCGGAACGTTTTCTTCGCACGAAGAAAACGTCTACGTCATGGCGGCCAAGCCGGGAAACGTCACCCGCACGATATTGGTCAACACCAGCAACAGTGCCGCGCTTGGTAGCGACCGTACGGTGATGTACAACACCGCTGTCACGACTTTCGACCAGTTGGACAGTAAGGTGGCCGCAGCTAATGCCGCCGTCTGGCACAGGTCCTATACCCTCAGCACCCCTACGACGGGCAAGGGGCGATATGGGTTCGCTTTCATCTACTCGAATTCACCCTACGTCACCGTCACGCCGATCGTCCTGGGGAAGTCGGCTGATTTCAGGGATCAGAACGGTGACGGCATTGGCGCCCAGAACGAGCTCGCCTACACCGGGACGGCGACGGCAGAGCACGCCTATGCCAGCACGAATTTCGGTCTGATCCACTGGCTTCGCTCTCCCTCCGGCGACGGTATCGATGTGCTGACCTCGGCCTCGTTGAGCTTGACGGGGACCCCCACCATCACGGCGACAGACTCGAACGGGAATCCGGTCAGCCTGTCCAACCGAACCCCCGAGATCAGGGTGTTCCAGTCTGGAATCTTCCAGTCAAGCTTGACCGACGTCCGCATTTTTCCGGCCCTGCAGGACGCGGGGGTCTATCATATCGCCGTCGGAGTCGGCGCAATGAGTGCCTCGGTCCCGGGGGTCAGCGTCATCGCGGCGCCTCCGCTCGTCTACGAGATCAAGCCTATCCTGCTCACCGGCGCCTACATGGCAAATTATGGACTGACGAAGACGGTCGGCATCGCGCGTGAGTATGACGGACTTAGCGATGTCCCGGCTGCTTACCTGAACGGGGCGGAGGCATTGCGCACGCCTGCGGAGATGGCCACCACGGCGGGCATCTCCGATTCCACGCTCTTCTCCGGCTTGGATATCTCCCTCCTTAGCGCGACCTTCGCCGATGCGAGCGAAGGTGACAACAAGCCGATCACGGTGCGCTACTCCCTTACCCAGAACGGTCTGGCGTCGAAAAACTTCGTCGTCCCTCCGCTGACGAGCACCGCATTTGTCAGCAATGGCCAGACCTACTCCACCCCCTTGGTGGGGACGATCTACACCGGCAACCTGTTGATCCTGTCCGACCTATCGCTGGCCTCCAGGACTTATGATGGTTCGGTGTCAGGCGGAATCAGCCTGGCCAGCTGGGGTGACCTACTGTCCTTGCGCGACGGCACCCGCAATCCTGCCGGCGTGACCCTCGATACCACGAATGTCTCTTTGGTCTACGCTGCGCCGGATGCTTCCATGACGCAACCAGTGCCCGTCAGCGTCACGGGACTTGCGTTGGCCGGCCCTAATGCCGCCAGTTATCGTATCCTCAATCAATCCGCGTCGGGCCTGATCTTGCCGAAGACGGTCGCGATCACGGCGACAAAGGTGTACGACGGCAGCAAGAACATGGCCGGCAAAGTGCAGGTCGTCACCGGGGTGACCGTCAACGGGTTGGCCGAGACCCTTCTTTACTCCGGAGCCATGGCCAACAGCGCCGACGTAAGCACGGCCACGCATCTGGCCTCACTTAACTTGCTGGACGGCGGCAACGGGGGCAAGGCCTCGAACTACCGGCTTCCGGTCCTGTCTCCTGCGACCGCTCCGCTCACGATCACCCCGAAGCAGCTCACGGCGCTTGATGTTGCCGATTATGGTCTGGTCACGGGCGTCACCTACGAAAAATCGTATGACGCGACGGTCAATCTTCCGGTTACGTATCGATCAGGGAGCGAGTCCCTGAGGCCCGCGGCGGAAATCGCCTCCCGGCACGGCCTCTCCGCCAGTCTCATCGTGGGACAGTCCGGGCAGCCTTTGGACATCACGCTGGTGAGCGCCACCTATGACACGGCCGCCGCCGGCGTGGGTAAGCCGCTCACCCTGACGTATGCCACGGATAACCCGAATTTCAGCATCGCGCCCATCTCGGCCGCGCAATCCGAGTCGATCAGTTATGGTAATCCGACCCTCGGCAGTTGGGGCGGAGGCGAGGCATACGTATGGTCAGGCTCGGGAAAGACGGTCTACTATAAGACGCTTAATCACACAAACTCGGGTCAACGTGGAGAGCTCACGCATAGCTCAGCATACGGCACCACGACGTATTATCCGACGAATACCAGCGCCCCCCTTTATGCGCACACTTACAGCAGCTCCTGGTCTAGTGTCCCGGGTCAACCGCCTTTAACTCAGACTCTGACGTTTAACCAGCTCATGGCCCAGTTGGAGACATCCATGGGAATCGAGCTTTACAACCGCTCCGTGACGACGAGCAACTTCGTCGGTAACATCGATCCCGCCAGGTTGCTTTTCCTCGGGACGTATCGTCTGGCACCCAAGACATATGATGGCACGACTGCGGGCAGCATCAACCAGCTGGAGTCTTGGACCCTGGCTCCGATGCCTGGAATAACTTGGAATGATCCGCAGGACGCCGGTACGGTGCAGTTAGCTACCGCGGGCGCCAGCCTGGTCTACTCTGACTCCGCCGTCGCGAGGTCGGGTGATGGATCGGTCGTCGCTCGGAGCGCGACCATTTCCGGCCTGCAACTCACGGGAATCAACGCCGCCAATTACTTCATCGATAACCAGACCGTCTTTGGCGTGATCAATCCGCTTCCGATCACCGTGAGGGCTTTGGCGGCGAATAAGACTTACGGCGATGCCGATCCGGCCCTCGGGGTCGCCCTTGGCGCCGGCGTCCTGGCTCCTACGGATACCCTGCATGACGTCATCCGCAATCTGGGACGTGTGCCTGGTGAAACTGCCGGGACCTACGCCATCAGGACGGAGGTCGCATCTTTTGGCCCGAAGTCCGCCAATTACGACCTCACCTACGTCGGCGGCGACCTGACGATCGCGCGCCGCGCGCTGACCGTGACGGCACTGGCGGCGGGCAAGACCTACGGGGACGCCGATCCGGCGTTCTCGGCCGCGGTCACCGCAGGTTCGCTGGGCTCGGCGACGGTGGCGGACAGCTTGGCGGACGTGACGGGCGTGCTCACCCGCCAGGCGGGCGAAAATGTCGGCGCCTATGGCATCGCATTGGGCGCGGGAGCCCGCGCCGCCAATTACGACCTCACCTACGTCGGCGGCGACCTGACGATCGCGCGCCGCGCGCTCACCGTGACGGCAGCGGCGGCGGGCAAGATCTACGGGGACGCCGATCCGGCGTTCTCGGCCGCGGTCACCGGCGGATCCTTCGCCTTCGCGGATAGCTTGACGGACGTGACGGGCGTGCTCACCCGCCAGGCGGGCGAGGACGTCGGCGCCTATGGCATCGCACTGGGCGCGGGAGCCCGCGCCTTCAATTACGACCTCACCTACGTCGGCGGCGACCTGACGGTAACCCCCAAGTCCCTGAGGGTGGTCGGTCTATCGGTCAATAATAAGGTCTATGATGGCACTACTTCGGCCTCGTTGAGTAATTCTGGGGCCATTTTAGGAAATGCCAGCAATTCCGGCGATGGGCGTTTCTTTGCTGGTGACGACGTTACTCTCACGGTTTCTTCCGCAGGTCTGGCACTCCCGTCCAAAAACGTGGGTACTTATGTCTTGGGCAACCTTCCCGGGTTGCTGCTCTCCGGTTCCTCAGCCCGAAACTACCGGCTTGATCCGATCTCAGGGACCGCTGTCATCACGCCTCGCCCTATTGTGATCTCAGGCATAAGCGCCTCGGATAAGGTCTATGATGCGAGCGAACGTGCCGTAGTGAGCGTGACGAACGCCTCCGGTTGGATTCAGGGCGATGACTTAAGGGTGAGCGTCACGGGTGCCTTCACCGACAAGAACGTAGGCCCCGGCAAGTCCGTCACCCTGAGCAGCGTCTACTCGGGCGCCGATGCGGCCAATTATATTATCACAGACCAACTTACCGCGACCGCCTCGATTCGCGTCAAGCCGCTCCGGGTATTTGGTTTCGGCGTACAGAGCAAGAACGCCGACGGAACAGACACGGCGACCATCACCGGGACGCCGGTGCTTCAGGGTGGCGCGGTATCCGACGGCGATTCCCGCTTCTATGATAACGACGCGGTTTCCATCGCCGGCTCCGCGGTCGGGCGATTCGCAAGCACGGCACCTTCCCCGAGCATACCGGTCGAAGTCAGCGGTCTATCCCTTCAGGGCCTGGACGCAGCCAATTATAGTCTGATGACGGTCTCGGCGACCGGAAGCATCACGAGCAACCAGGAATTTCGCCCACGTTTCGAGCAGGTCAGCTTCCCGGTTCAGGCGGCCTACGTGAGTCCGGGGATCCCCCAAGCCACGGTGACCGTGGTAATGGATTCCGGCTCAGTCTCTGACTTGATGCCCGAAACGCCGAGCAGACTGATCCTTGACCCCGGCCTGATGAACTCTCTCACCCCGGTTTTGATTCTCAATACCGACAGCAGTTTCGGCGCTATCTCGCTGCCGACGAAGCCGCTGGCGTTACCTGGGCAGCCCTTCAGCCTTTCTTTGGCTTCGGTTCTCGGGGTGCCATCCGTGCCGGAGGGCCTGCGCGTCGTGCTTACGACCCCGGATGGCAATGTACCCGCCTGGGCCAATTTTGAACTCGATGGCGGTATGTTGCGGGGAATCGCACCTGCTAGTGAGGCCAGTCCGTCCCTCCTGCGTGTGACCGCGACGGATCGGCAGTCCAATGTCGCGAGCTTCACCCTCGTCGCAGGAGCTGCGGCGGTAGGTTCTCCCCCCAAACCCTCTGGTTTCGTCGCAGTAAACGGGGTCAAGCCCCAGGTAGTTACCGTTGGGACGCTGCTCTCGTTCAAGGTTCCTGAGGGCACTTTCAAGCATGAGAACTCCTCTGAGCCCTTGCAGTTTACTGCCACGAGGGCTGATGGTTCTCCCTTGCCTTCATGGATGTCTTTTGACCCGGCATCGCAGACTTTCTCGGGTGAACCGCCTGCGGGCGAACAAGGCGTCCTCGACGTGGTCGTGATTGCCACTGACTCTGGTCAGAACAAGGCGCAGGTACAGATGAAGATAACCGTCAAGTGAACCTCGGCCCTCGACGCTGTCCTCGATTCAGCCCTCTATTCTTTTACGCAATCCGACTCCACAGCACCTTGAGGTAACGTCCCTCGGGGTGGTTGGAGGCGTTGGGGTGATCGCCGCCGGGGCCGGTGCGATCGAAGATCTGGAGGCGCTTCTGATAGCGATGCGCGGCCTTGCTGACGAGGTCCTCGAAGGACTCAGGGGAGACGAGGCCGGAGCAGGAGCAGGTCACGAAGAGGCCGCCGGGGGCGACGAGCTGCATGGCGAGGACGTTGAGGTCGTTATACTTCTTCAGGCCTTCGGCTTCGAATTCCTCGTCGCGGCTGTCGACGAACTTGGGCGGATCGCACAGGACGAGGTCCCAGGTCTTGCCGTTCTTCTGCATCTGGCGGATCCACGTGAAGGCGTCCGAATGCACGAAGTCGACGCGGATGTTGTTCAGGTTCATGTTCCGCTTGGCCATCTCGATGGCTTTTTCGTCGAGGTCGACCGCGGTGACTTCCGTGGCGCCGGCGAGCTTGGCGGCGATGGAGAAGCCGCCGGAGTAGCAACAGAGATCGAGTACCTTGAGGCCCTTGGCGAGGGCGCCGAAGCGACGGCGGTTGTCGCGCTGGTCGCAGAAGAAGCCGGTCTTGTGGCCTTCGGCGAAGTCGACCTCCTGGATCATGCCGAACTCCTTGATCTTCACGAAGCGGACGGACGACTTCGGGACGTCGGTCGGCATGATGCCTTCGATGCGGGCCACGTGCGGGTCGACCTGGACGATCTCGCGCTTGGTGCCCACGGCGTCGTGCAGGATGGGGATCCAGCGGGGGAGGCGGCGCATGACGCCGATGGAGGAGACTTCGATCGAAAGGACGTCGCCGAGGCGGTCGACGATCAGGCCGGAAAGGAAGTCCGCGTCGGCATTGACCACGCGGTAGGCGTCCGTGTCGGCGTCGAGCTTGAGGATATCCTTGCGGAGGGCGGCGGCTCGACGGAGGGCCTGTTCGAACCAAGCGTCGTCGGGCTTGCCCGGGGTGGCCTTCAGGATGCGGAGGGCGATGGGAGCGCCGGCGTTCCAGAAGCCGTAGCCGATGAAGGAGCCCTGCTTATCGTAGGCCGTGACCACGTCGCCTTGGCGGGCGTCGGGCGACACCTCGCCCACCATCGAGCGGAAGATCGCGGGCTTGGACGTGAAGGTCTTCAGCTGCACCCATGGCTTCTCGCGCGCGATGGGCGCGGGGATGTTGGGCAGCATGCTGGTCGGCTCGGACATGCCCACAGGTTCGGGGAGGCTAGGCCCTTGGCAAGCCCCGGCCGCTCCGACGGGTCAGATTACCCGATGAAGCTGCAGATATACTGGCAGATGCCGGACTGCACGGTGATCGTGAAGCCGGACTTCGGGGCCACGTAGAAGTGGGTGCCCGCGCCGTAGGTCTTCTCTTCCTTGGAACCGTCCTGGACCACGACGCACGAGCCGTCGGTGATCTCCATGATCTCGGCCTTGTCGGTGCCGAAGTGGTAGGTGCCGGCGTAGATCAGGCCGACCGTCTTCTTGGCGCCATCGGCGGTGAGGATCGTGTGGGAGACGACCTTGCCATCGAAGTAGACGTTGGCTTGGGCGACGGCGGTGACGTTTTTGAATTCCATGGGACGGATTTGGTAAGGGGTGGGGGAGGGAGGGTAAAGGAAAAGTAACAGGTAACAGCGGTTGGCGGTTAGCGGTTGGCGGATAGGAAGAACCGAAATGACAGGTTGGGCCCAGGGGGGGGGAGGGGTGGTAAAATCAGAGTATGGAGTATCGAGTATAGGGGTCGTGAGAGGACTGAGTGGAGGGCTGAATGGATGACTGAGGACAGATGGCAGAGCGCATGAACTATTCTCAGGTGGCGGGTGGCGGCTCCGGGTGGCAGGTGGCGGGAAGAGATGACGGGTGCCCGAAGGGAAACCGGAGACCGGATGATTGGCTGGGGCACAAAAAAGGACCGCACGTGATGCGGTCCTTGCTCGCCGGTACTCGCTGCGATCAGATCAGCTTCAGCTTCGGGACTTCTTCGCCCTTCTGGCGCTTGCGGATGGACTCGAGATACTCGTCTTTGAACTTGGGGACGGCGGACTGCACGGGCCACGCGACGGCTTCGCCGTGGGCGCAGATCGTGCGGCCGGCCACCTGGTTCGCGATGTCGAGCAGCAGCGGCACGTCGGTCTCGAGGCCGCCGCCGGTCGTGATGCGCTTCGAGACGCGGGAGAGCCAGAGGGAGCCTTCGCGGCAGGGCGTGCACTGGCCGCAGGTCTCGTGGGCGTAGAAGGCGTTGAGGTTGGAGAGTGCCTGGATCATCTCGACGGAGTCGTCGATGACGATGGTGCCGCCGGTACCGAGGCCCGTGCCGCATGCGGCGATGCTGTTGGAGTCGAGGGGGATGTCCTCGAGCGCCCAGTCGAACTCGGTGCCGTTGGCGAGCTTGCCCTTGAAGCGTTCGCCGACCTTGAGGATCTTGGTGGAAGAGCCGCCGGGGATGATCGCCTTGATCTTACGTCCGTCGAGCGGGCCGCCGCAGAGGTCGTAGAGCAGTTCGCCGAAGGTGGCCTTGCCGGCTTCGATCTCGTAGAGACCCGGACGCTTCACCAGGCCGCTGACGCCCCAGATGTGCGTGCCGCTGTCGCCGGGGATGCCGATCTTGGCGAACTCCGCGCCGCCGAAGGCGAGCACGTGCTTCACCTGCGCCATCGTCTCCGCGTTGTTGACGATGGTCGGGCAGTTGTAGAGGCCGAGGACGGCCGGGAAATACGGGGGCTTGATGCGCGGGTAGCCGCGCTTGCCTTCGAGGGACTCGATCAGGCCGGTCTCTTCGCCGCAGACGTAGCAACCTCCGCCACGGTGGATGACGACTTCGCAGGAGTAACCCGAGCCGAGGATGTTCTGGCCGAGGAAACCCTTGGCCTTCGCTTCGGCGATGGCGCGCTCGAGGATCTTGGCGCCGTGGATGAACTCGCCGCGGATGTAGATGAAGGCCTGCTTGGCCTGGATGGCCCACGCGGTGATCGCGATGCCTTCCAGCATCTGGTGCGGGTCCTTGTAGATGATCTGGCGGTCCTTGTAGGTACCGGGCTCGGATTCGTCGGCGTTGACGACGAGGTAAGCGGGCTTGCCCGACTTACGGTCGAGGAACTTCCACTTCATGCCGGTCGGGAAGCCGGCGCCGCCGCGGCCGCGCAGGCCGGAGACTTCGACTTCCTTGCAGACTTCCTCGGGCTTGAGGGCGACGGCTTTCTTGAGGGCTTCGTAACCGCCGTGGCGCAGGTAGCAGTCGATATCGACCGTGTACCCCGGCTTGCGGAGGTTGGCGTAGATGAGAGGGCGTTCGACGGCGGGCATGTCGCTTAAGGTTTGGAGATTAACCGTTCCACTCGGGCGTGCCGGGGACGGGAGGGTTCTGGCCGTAGGACGGATCCTTGAGCGTGGCCTTGAGCTGGGCGGCAAACTTGTCGGCGTCCTCGGGCCGCACGTTCTCGTGCATCGAGGCGTCGACGTGGACGACCGGGCCGCAGCCGCAGTCGGCGATGCATTCGACGAACTCCAGGGTGAAGTCGCCGTCGGGCGAGGTCTCGCCGCGCTTGCAGTTGAGGGACTGCTCGAGGTTTTCCATCAGCGCGTAGGAACCGCGGAGGGCGCAGGACAGCGTGCGGCAGACGCGCACGTGGCGGCGGCCGATCGGCGACTGGCGATACATCGGGTAGAAGGTGACGACTTCGAGCACCTGCATCGGCGTCACGCCGACGAGCCCGGCGACCCAGGCCATGTCTTCTTGGGTGATGTAACCGCGGTCTTCCTGCACGAGGTGCAGGAGGGGCATCGTCGCGCTGCGCGGCTGCGGATACTGCGCGATGATGGCGGGGGCCTGGGCGAGCGTCTCAGGCTTGAGCGCGCGGGCGGGGGCGGAGGAAGGAGATTCGTGCATGGGGTTTAGCGGTCGCATTCGCCCATGACGAAGTCGAGCGAACCGAGGATGGAAGCGACGTCGGTGAGGAAGTTGCCGGGGACGATGGCGGGAAGGATGGAGAGCGAGACGAAGCTCGGTCCGCGGATGCGGAGGCGGTAAGGGACGCCGCCGCCGTTGGAGACGACGTAGAAGCCGAGGGCGCCCTTCGGGTTCTCGGCTTCGAAGTAGACTTCGCCGGCCGGGATCTGCGGGCCTTCGGTCACCAGCATGAAGTTCTGGATGAGCTCTTCCATCTTCGTCATCACCTTCGCCTTGGGCGGGAGGAAGATCTTCTTCGCATCTTCGGCATACCAAGCGCCGCCCGGCATCGACTTGATGACCTGGCGGAGGATGCGGACGGACTGGCGCATCTCTTCCATGCGGACGAGGTAGCGGTCGAAGCAGTCACCCTTGGCGCCGACGGGGACGTCGAAGTC
Organism: Verrucomicrobiota bacterium; assembly: GCA_046301395.1. Lineage (GTDB taxonomy): Bacteria > Verrucomicrobiota > Verrucomicrobiia > Opitutales > UBA953 > UBA953. The sequence continues at coordinate 19,227 of JBKCKE010000162.1, forward strand.
ATACTGCTCGTAGCCCGAGTAGGGCTTGTCCTTGCGGAGGTCGAACGGCACGCCGGAAGCGCGGAGGTTCGGGCCGGTGAGTCCGTAGCCGAGCGCCATCTCCTTGGAGATCGTGGCGATGCCTTCGGTGCGTTCGAGGAAGATGCCGTTACGGGTGAGGAGCTTGTCGACTTCGTCGATGGTGCGCTCGACGCCGTCGCAGAAGGCCGAGACCTTGGCGAGCCAGCCGTCCGGGATGTCGCGGGTCACGCCGCCGATGCGGGTGTAGCTCGTGGTGAAGCGGGCGCCGGTGAGCTCTTCGAAGAGCGTGTAGAGCTTCTCGCGCTCGTTGAAGGTATACATGAACACCGTCCACGCGCCGGTATCCATCGCGTAGACGCCGATGCCGAGGAGGTGGGAGGAGATGCGGGCCATCTCACAGGTGAGCACGCGGATCGCTTCGCAGCGGGCGGGCAGCTTGAGGCCGGCGAGCTTCTCGACGGCGATGGCGTAGGCGACGTTGTTGGCGAGAGGGGCGAGGTAGTCCAGGCGGTCCGTATACGGGACGAACTGGTTATACGTCATGTTCTCGGCGATCTTCTCGTCGCCGCGGTGCAGGTAGCCGATGACCGGGTCGCACTTCACGACCTTGTCGCCGTCGAGCTCGAGGCTCAGGCGGAGCACGCCGTGCGTGGCCGGGTGGGAGGGACCCATGTTGAGGGTCATGTTCTCTCCGCGCAGTTCTTCCGAACGGGCGGCGACGTCGCCGATGGAGATTTCCTTGGTGATCTTCACGTTAAATCAGGCTTTGGGTTTTTCCTCGGTCCAGGACTGGTCGAGCGCGGAGGGTTCGCCTTCGGAGAGCTTGCCGCCGTGCGAGACGAACGGTCCGCCCATCATCGGCGCGGGTTCGACCTTCTGGCCGGTGACTTCCGCGACGTCGGCGGCGGGGAAGGGGACTTCGATGCCGGCGAGAGGGAAGTCCTTGCGGAGCGGGTGATAGGGATACGAATCCCACATCAGGATGCGACGCGGGTCCGGGTGGCCTTCGAAGACGATGCCGAACATGTCGAACGCTTCGCGCTCGTGCCAGTTGGCGCCGGGGTGGAGGGAGGAGACGCTCGGGACGCGGTCGTTGACGGCGTCGACGTGCAGGCGGACGTATTCCTTGTTCGCCGTGCTGAGCAGATGGATGACGACGCCGAAGCGGGCCGGGCGGGCCTGCAGTTCGAGGCCGCAGAGGTCGGCGAGCAGGTCGAAGCCCTGGGTTTCGCGCAGGTAGGCCACGGCGGCGAGCAGGTCGCCACCCGCGACGCGGAAGGTCGGCATGTCCTTGCCGGCGAGGTCCTGCGTGGCAGGGAAACGGGAGGTGAGCGCGGCGGCGTCCATGTCCGTGCTCAGCTGACGATCTTGGTTTCGACGGTGCGACCGCGGAAGGTGCGGCGCAGCGAGCCGCCTTCCTGGCGGATCTTCTCCTGGAGGAGCATCATGCCGTCGAGGAGGGCCTCAGGGCGGGGCGGGCAGCCGGAGATGTAGATGTCGACCGGGACGATGTTATCCACGCCCTGCAGGGTGGCGTAGGAGCGGTACATGCCGCCGGTGGAAGCGCAGGCGCCCATGGCGACGACCCACTTCGGCTCGGCCATCTGGTCGTAGATGCGGCGGACGACTTCGGCCATCTTGTAGGTGACGGTGCCGGCGACGATCATGCAGTCGGCCTGGCGGGGGGAGAAGCGCATGACCTCCATGCCGAAGCGGGAGATGTCGAAGCGGGAGCCGCCGGCGGCCATGAGCTCGATGGCACAGCAGGCGAGACCCATGGGCATCGG
>JBKCKE010000163.1:0-10036 GCA_046301395.1 Verrucomicrobiota bacterium
CGGCGACCGGGAGACTGGTAAGGGCCGACTCGGGGAAGACGAAGTCGGCACGGCGGTCGGAGTTGGCGGCTTCGTTCTCGGCGGACTCGACGTCGAGCGGAGGCAGGGAATCCTCGAGGTTACCGGAGTCCTCGACCGGCACGTCGACGAAACGGGAAGGCGTGGCCACGAACGTGGCGGGCGGCGCTTCGGCCTGGGCGGCGGGCGCGACCGGTTCGACGACGGCCTCAGGGACCGCCGGCGTGGTCCTTATTTTTTTTTGGCCGGGCTCCCGAGGGAGACCAGCTGCGGCGGCGGCGATGTCTTTGATGAGCAGGTCTATCGACCGTGATCTACTTTGCTCGATCGCCTTCAGCAGCGTCACCTCGAAGTTCGCGCGAGGCGAGAGGCCTTGGCGGATGCCGTTCTCCCCTTCCTGCAGGCACTCGAGGAGGCGGACCAGCTGTTCGGTCGCCAGGGGCGCGCCTAGCTGGGCGGAGGTGCCGCCGGAGCGAACAGAATCAAGGGTAGCGGCACGCACGCGGACCTGGAGGTCGGCGAGCACGCGCAGCAGGTCGCGGCCTTCGGCGTGGAAGGCGTCGCAGAGCGCGAGGACCTTCTTGCCGTCGCCGGTCGAGATGCCCTGGCAGAGGTCGGTGACCTGCTGGGCCGAGGCGAGACCGTAGATGGAAAGCACGTCGGCTTCCGTGATCTGCTTACCGGAGAAAGAGATGACCTGGTCGAGGATCGACTGGGAGTCACGCATACCGCCGGCGGCGAGGCGGGCGATGGCCGTGAGGGCGTGCTGGTCGGCAGTCACGCCGTCGGCCTTGACGATGCGGGCGAGCTGGGCGGCGATGACTTCCTCCGAGATCGGATGGAACTCCAGTCGCTGGCAACGGGAGGTGATGGTCGGCAGGACCTTATCGGCCTCGGTCGTGGCCAGGATGAACTTCACCCAAGGCGGCGGCTCTTCGAGGGTCTTCAGCAACGCGTTGAAGGCGTCCTTCGTGAGCTGGTGGACTTCGTCGATGATGAAGACCTTGAACGGGCAGCTCGTCGGGGAGAACTGGCACTCATCGCGGATCTTCTTCGCGTCCTCGATGGAGCGGTTGGAAGCGGCGTCGATCTCGACGACGTCGAGGCAGTTACCCTGCTCGATCGCGAGGCAGACCGGGTCGTCGAGGGAGAAGTCGGGCTTCGGGCCGCCGGCGCAGTTCAGGGCCTTGGCCAGGATGCGGGCGGTGGTCGTCTTGCCGGTGCCACGCGGGCCGACGAAGAGATAGGCGTGCGCCATGCGCTTCGTCTCGAGCGCGTTGCGGAGCGTCTTGACGATATGCTCCTGCCCGACGAGCTCGTCGAAGCGGCGGGGACGCCAGCGGCGCGCGATGACCTGGAAGCCGGGTGCAGACACTGGCGTCTAGGTAAGGTCGGGCCGAAGGGGTGTCAACGGGGCAAACCCCGGCTTATTCCCATTCGATGGTCGCCGGCGGCTTCGACGAGACGTCGTAGACCACGCGGTTGATCCCCTTAACCTCGTTGATGATCCGGGTCGAGGCGCGCTGCAGCACGTCGTACGGCAGGCGGGCCCAGTCGGCAGTCATCGCGTCGGAGGAAGTCACCGCGCGCAGGGCGCAGACGTTGTCGTAGGTACGGCCGTCGCCCATGACGCCGACGCTGCGCACCGGCAGGAAGACCGCGAAGGCCTGCCAGACCTGGGCGTACTGGCCGGAGGTACGGAGCTCGTTGATAAAGATGTCATCGGCCTTGCGGAGCACCTCGAGGCGTTCCTTGGTGATGTCGCCGCAGACGCGGACGGCCAGGCCGGGGCCCGGGAACGGGTGGCGCCAGACCATGTCGTGGGGCAGGCCGAGGGCTTCGCCGAGGGCGCGGACCTCATCCTTGAAGAGTTCGCGCAGGGGCTCGAGCAGCTTCAGCTTCATGTGCTTCGGCAGGCCGCCCACGTTGTGGTGGCTCTTGATCGTGGCGGCGGGGCCGCCATTGGGCGAAAGCGATTCGATGACGTCCGGGTAGAGCGTACCCTGGGCGAGGAAGTCGACCTTGCCCTTCTTCTTGCGCTGCACCTCGGCGATGGAGCGTTCGAAGACCTTGATGAACTCGTGGCCGATGATCTTGCGCTTACGCTCGGGGTCGGTGACGCCCTTAAGCTTGCGGAGGAAGACTTCGGAGGCGTCGACGACGCGGAGGTCGACCTTGAACTTGCCGCGGAACATCTTCTCGACCTGGGCGCGCTCGTTGAGGCGCAGCAGGCCGTTGTCGACGAACACGCAGGTCAGCTGCTTGCCGATGGCGCGCTGGATGAGGGCGGCCGCGACGGAGGAGTCGACGCCGCCGGAGAGGCCGAGGATGACCTGCGACTTACCGACCTTCTCGCGGATCTCGCGGACGGCCGTCTCGACGTAGTCGTCCATCTTCCAGGTCGGCTTGCAGCGGCAGATGCGGAAGAGGAAGTTGCGAAGGATGTCGATGCCGCGCTCGGAGTGAGCGACCTCGGGGTGGAACTGGATGCCGTAGAAACGGCGCTTGGGGTCCTCGATGACGGCGCACTCGGAGTTCTCGGTCGAAGCGACGGCCTTGAAGCCGCGCGGGAGGCGGGTGATCTTGTCGCCGTGGGAGTTCCACACGCGGAGCGGGGACTTCAGACCCTGGAGGAGCTGCGAGCCCTTGCCGAAGGAAAGGACGCCGTGGCCGTATTCGCGGTGCGAGCTGCTGGCGACGTTGCCACCGAGCATCTGGCCCATGAGCTGCACGCCGTAGCAGATACCGAGGACCGGGAGGCCCATCTCGAAGACGCCCGGGTGCGGGTGGGGCGAGCCCTTCGCCTTCACGCTGTCGGGGCCGCCGGACAGGATGACGCCGACGACGCCATCGGCGCGCAGGGTCTCAGGCGTGACGCCGAAGGGATAGATGCGGGAGTGGACATTGCATTCACGGACGCGGCGCGCGATGACCTTGGTCAGCTGCGAGCCGAAATCGAGGATGGCGATGGACTGGGTGGCCATGATGGGAAAGTGTGGGGAGTTCAGAACTTGAGGCGAACATTGTTCCATCCGCAACGGGGGCAGACGGCTTCCTCGCGGCGGCGGGGCCGGACGTAAGTCAGGCTGCAACGGACGCAGGAAAAGGCGGAATTGATGCGACGGTGGTCCGAGAGGAGCACGTCGCGGCGATCGTACCACGCCTGCAACCCGAACAGGATGACCGCGGCCAGCCCGGCCAGGAAGGCCAGGAAGGCGCCGAGGTCGACGGGGATCTGCATGGGCGGGAGGTTCGGAAAAGGCGAGACGCGCCAGCCGGGGGGCGGACGCGTCTCGGGTTCAAGCCTGGGCGGTCAGCTCAGGCCTGCGCAGGAGCGGCGACCGCTTCCTTCTTGGCCTTGGGCTTGCGCGCCGTCTTGGCCTTCGGGGTCATGGCCGGGGACTTGTCGTCCTTGGCCACGAGCTCGATGAGGGCGGTCTCGGCGGCGTCGCCCTTACGGGCGCTGAGCTTGTAGATGCGGGTGTAGCCACCGTTGCGGCCGAGGAACTGCTGCACGCGCTCCTTGAACAGGAGCTGGGCGGCGTCTTCGTTACGCAGCTTGGCGAGCGCCAGGCGGTAGTAGTGGAGCTTCACCGACTTGTCGGCGGACTGCTCGGCCTTCTTGGCGTAGGTGATGATCTGCTCGGCGAAAGGACGGAGGGCCTTGGCGCGGGAGAGCGTCGTGGTGATGCGCGCGTTGGTGAACAACGCGGACGCGAGGTTGGCGACGAGGGAGCGGCGGTGGGCCGTCTTGACGCCAAGGACGTGATGGTGGGTGCGGTGACGCATGAGGGTTGGTTCCGGTCTGGGTTAGGCGTTGACGCCCTTGTCGAGGAGACCCTCGTTGATCTTCTGACCGAGCGAGAGACCGAGCTGCTCGAGCTTGGCCTTGATCTCGTTGAGGGACTTCTTGCCGAAGTTGCGGTACTTGAGCATCTCCTGCTCGGTCTTCATCGCCAGTTCGCCGACGGTGTTGATGTTGGCGTTGTTGAGGCAGTTGGCCGCGCGGACGGAGAGTTCGATCTCGTTGACGGACATGTTGAGCAGCTTGCGGAGACGGTTGGTCTCTTCGCTGATCTCCTTGTGGCCGGTCTCGAACTCGACGGAGTCGGCGGAGACGGTGTCGAAGACCTCGAGGTGGTGGCGCAGGATCGCGGAGGCTTCCTTGAGGGCTTCGTCCGGGGTGATGCGGCCGTCGGTGGAGACTTCGAGCACGAGCTTGTCGTAGTCGGTCTTGTCGCCGGAGCGGGTGGACTCGACGGAATACTTCACGAGGGTGACCGGCGAGAAGAGGGAGTCGACAGGGATGGAACCGATGGCCTGTTCGGCCTTCTTGTTCTCCTCGGCGGAGGCCCAGCTGCGGCCCACGGTGACTTCGAGGTCGGCGTAGAAGCGACGCTTGCGGTCGAGGGTGCAGATGACCTGGTCAGGATTGACGAGGGTGACGGTGGCGCCCTTGGTCTCGAACTTGATGTCCGAAGCCTTCACGGGGCCGGTCTTGTTGACGTCGATGGTGCCCTTGAAGGCCTCGCGCTTGTTGGCCTCGGTGCGGATGCGCACCTTCTTGAGGTTGAGGACGATCTCGGTGACGTCTTCGACGACGCCTTCGATCGGCTGGAACTCGTGCTGCACGCCTTCGATCGTCACGGCGGAGATCGCGGCGCCTTCGATGGAGCTCAGCAGGATGCGGCGGAGGGAGTTGCCGACGGTGTGACCGAAGCCCGTCTCGAAGGGTTCGGCGAAGTACTTCGCGTAGGTGGGGGTGGCCGAAGACTCCTCCTTCTTGAGGGTCTTGGGGCGTTGGAACTGTCCGAGGCGCTTGGTCATGTCTGTGGGTCCGTGGGTTGGGTTTACTTGGCTGGGATCAGCGGCTGTAGAATTCGACGATGATCTGGACGTTGACGTCGGAGGGGAGTTCTTCCTTGGCGGGCTCGCGGACGATCTGGCCGTTGAGCTGCTCGGGGAGGACGACGAGCCAAGCCGGGGCGGAGCGGCCCTGGCCTTCTTCGACGGCACGGGTGGCGAGCTGCTTGGAGGAGGTGCGGTCGCGGACTTCGATCTTCTCGCCGGGCGAGGTGGCGAAGCTGGCGACGTCGACCTTGCGGCCGTCGACGCGGATGTGGCCGTGGGCCACGAGCTGGCGGGCGGCGGCGCGGGAGTTGGCGAAACCGAGGCGGAACACCACGTTGTCGAGACGGGTCTCGAGGATGCGGAGGAAATTGTCGCCGGCGACGCCGCCCATGCGCTTGGCGCGCTCGAAGGAGAGGCGGAACTGCTTCTCGGTGAGGCCGTACATCATGCGAAGCTTCTGCTTCTCATTGAGGCCGACGCCGTATTCGGAGACCTTGCGGCGGGTCGTCTTGCCGTGGATACCCGGAGGGTACGGACGACGCTCTTCACCCTTGGAGGTGGGGAAAATGTTCTGACCGAAGCGACGGTTGAGCTTCGTGGTGGGACCGGTGTAACGAGACATGTGGTATTAGGATTTGGTAGAGGTGGCGGAGGGAAGGACCCGCCCGGTTTGCCATAGCCGGACGGTGATGCGGAAAACAGGGGCGATCAGACGCGACGGCGCTTGGGCGGGCGGCAGCCGTTGTGCGGGATCGGGGTGGTGTCGAGGATGGAGGTGACGTTCAGGCCGAGCACCTGGAGGGCGCGGATGGCGCTGTCGCGGCCCATGCCCGGACCCTTGACGCGGACGGAGACGTCCTTGAGGCCGTGAGCCATGGCGAGCTTGGCGGCTTCGGAGCAGACGACCTGCGCGGCGTAGGCGGTGGACTTGCGGGAGCCACGGAACTGGTGACGGCCGGCGCTGCCCCAGGAGATCACGTTGCCGTTGGCGTCGGTGATCGTGACCTTCGTGTTGTTGAAGGTCGCGAGGATGTGGCAGATGCCGGTGGTGATGTTCTTCGAGCCTTTGGCGCGACGGACCTTCACTTCGCCGAGTTCTTCGCCGAGGAGTTCCTTGGCGGTGATCTCCTTGCGTTCCGGAGCGGCGGCTTCGGCCGGAGCGGCCGCGGCAGCGACGACTTCGGGGGCGGCGGCGCCTTCGGCGGCGGCGGGGGCCTTCGGCTTCTTGGCCTTGGGCGTCTTGGGGGCTTCTTCGCTCATCGTAAAATAGTTTTAGGAGAAAGGTTGGCTTACTTGGAGGGAGCCGCGGCGACGCCGACGGTCTTGCGCTTGCCCTTGCGGGTACGGGCGTTGGTGCGCGTGCGCTGGCCACGGACCGGGAGGCCGCGGAAGTGGCGGAGACCGCGGTAGCACTTGATCGCCTGGAGGCGCTTCAGGTTCTGCGCGATGTCACGGCGAAGGTCGCCTTCGCACTTGTAGCCCATGCGGACGATGTACTCGACGATCTTGTTCAGCTGCTCTTCGGAGAGGTTCTGCGCCCGCATGGCGGGATCGAAGCCGAGGGCTTCGCAGATCTCCGTGGCGCGGCGCGGGCCGATGCCATAGATGTAGCGGAGAGAGATCTCTACTTTCTTGTTGTTGGGAATGTCTACGCCGAGGATTCGAGGCATGGTGTCCGTGCTGTTTGGAAGGTGGGAAAGAGGTCGGAACTTGAAGGTTCTGGTGGGATTGGAAAGCAAAAAATGCGGTTTAAACGAGGGTCAGGATTTCGGGGCCGTTTTCGGTCACCAAGACGGTGTGCTCGAAGTGGGCCGAGACCTTGCCGTCAGCGGTCCGGGCGGTCCATCCGTCGGAAGCCATGACGATCTTGTGGGAGCCGAGATTGACCATCGGTTCAATGGCTAAAGCCATGCCAGCCAATAACTTAGGTCCAGTTCCCGCCTTGCCGTAGTTCGGGATTTGCGGTTCTTCGTGCATTTTACGACCGACGCCATGACCGACGAAATCCCGGACGATGCCGTAACCTCCAGGGGTCAGGGCTTCCTGGATGGCGGCCGAAATATCCCCTACCCTGTTGCCGACCTTGGCGGCGGCGATGCCGGCCTGGAGCGATTTCTCGGTGTCGAGACAAAGCTGACGGGCCCGGGGGTCGACCGCTCCGACCAGGATGGTGCGGGCATTGTCCCCGATGAAGCCGTCACGGCGGACGACGACGTCGAGCGAGACAAGGTCGCCGTCCCGGACGATCCGGTCGGCCGAGCCGATGCCGTGGACGATCTCGTCGTTGAGGGAGATGCAGACGTAGCCGGGGTAACTGAGGCGGCCGACGACGTAACCGTGGCAGGCGCTCTCGCAACCATGCCGAGCCATGAGTCCGCGGGCGGCCGCGTCGAGACCGGCAGTGGAGATGCCAGGGACGACGAGGGTCGAGAGATCGTGGAGGACGCGGGCCGCGGCGGCGCACGCCGCACGCATGCGACTCACGTCTTCGGCCGACTTCAAATCGATCATCCCGGAAGAGACTTAACCGGCGAAACCGCCGAAGTGGTTCAGGCCCCAGGCCACGAGGCCGAGGACGAACAGGAAGAGACAGGTCTTCTCGAGCGAGCCGAGGGCCGAGCCTTCGCCTTCGGAACGCAGCGAGGCGGCCGGGACGGGGACGCCGCCGATGCGGCCCTTCTTGAGGAAGCCTTCGTAGTTACGCTGCAGGAGATAGGTCTCGATCTGGCGCATCGTGTCGAGCATGACGCCGACGGTGATGAGGCCGCCGGTGCCGCCGAGGAAGGTGGCGAGGCGCATCGGGAAGCCGAGCTGCACGATGAAGAGGTCAGGCATCAGCGCGATGATGAGCAGGAAGACGGAACCGGCCAGCGTCAGGCGGGTCATCACGAAGTCCAGGAACTGGGCGGTGTGCTCGCCGGGGCGGACGCCCAGGATGTAGCCGTTGTTCTTCTTCAGGTCGTCGGCGATCTGCACCGGACGGAACATGATCGAGATCCAGAAGTAGCTGAAACCGAAGATCAGCACCGAATACAGCGTGTAGTAGAAACCGTTGTTGCGGGAGAAGAAGTCGGCCCAGTCGCGGAGGAAGGCGAGCGTCGGGAAGTAGGTGCTCAGCGGATTGAGCAGCATGGGCGGGAAGCTCATGATGGCGCCGGCGAAGATGACCGGCATGACCCCCGCGTAGTTGACCTTGAGCGGCAGGTAGTTGGTCTGCGCGCCGTACATCTTCCGGCCGACCATGCGCTGCGCGTACTGGATCGGGATCTTACGGACCGCCTGGTTGATGGCGACCATCGCCGCCGTGACGGCGACGAAGAGGAGGATCATGCCCCCGGCCTTTTCCCAACCATGGGAGTTGGCGGCGGCGGCGCCGACCTTGCCGCCGAAGGTCATGTCGACGAAGGAGGTGAGCGCGCCGGGGATGTCGGCGAGGATGCCGACGGTGATCAGGACGGACGTGCCGTTGCCGATGCCGCGCTGGGTGATCTGCTCGCCGAGCCAGAGCATGACGATCGCGCCGGAGGTGAGCAGGCAGACGCCGAGACAGACGAAGAGGGTCTTGCTCTCCATCACGACGATGGTGCCGGTGAAATTGCCGAGCCCGAGGGCCTGGCCGACCTGCTGCGGATTACAGAACGCGCCGAGAAGCAGCGCGGACTGGACGACCGCGATGAGGATGGTGAGGTAGCGGGAGTACTGGGCGACCTTCTGGCGGCCGACTTCGCCTTCCTGCTGCAGACGGGCGATGGACGGCACGACGGCCGACATCAGCTGCATGATGATAGAGGCGCTGATGTACGGCATGATGCCCAGCGAGAAGACCGCGCCCTTGAGGAGCGCGCCGCCCGTGAACATGTTGTACATCGCGACCACTCCGCCGGCCGACTTGTCGGCCATGGAGTGGTAGTAATCCATGATGTCCTTCGGGTCGATGCCCGGCAGCGGGATGTTCGCGCCGATACGGGCGACGAACACCAACGCGACGGTGGCGACCAGACGGGCCCTGAGCTCAGGGATCCTCCAGCAGTTGGCGAAGGCCGAGAACATCGGGGTCAGGGTGAGCCGAGGCTCACTCGGCGGAAGCCGTCTTCTTGATCTCGATCAGGACCGCCTTGCCGCCGGCCTTCTCGATCTTGGCCTTGGCGTCCTTGGAGAAGCGGTGGGCCTTGACGGTGACGGCGCGCGTGAGCTCGCCGGTGCCGAGGATCTTGAGGAGAGGAGCGGACTTGCGGAGCACGCCCGCGGCCACGAGTTCCTCGAGACCGAAGGTCTTGCCTTCGAGTTCCTGGAAGTCGCGGACGTTGAGCACGGCGTAGTCGACGCGGTTGACGTTCTTGAAGCCGCGGTGAGGCAGGCGACGATAGAGCGGCATCTGACCGCCTTCGAAGCCGGGGCGATGACCGCCGCCGGAGCGGGCCTTCATGCCCTTGTGACCACGACCGGAAGTCTTACCGTGACCGGTGCCGCGGCCGCGGCCGAGGATCTTGTGGCGATGGGTGGAGCCCTTGATGTTGGGCAGAGAGTCGAGTTTCATGTCTTTGTTTACCGCTTAGGCGCGGAGGGCCTTGATTTGTTCGAGGGTGCGGAGCTTGGAGAGACCGTCCAAGGTGGCCTTCACGATCGCCTGCGGGTTGTTGGAACCCATGGACTTCGAGAGGACGTCCTTGTAACCGGCGACTTCCAGGACGGCGCGGACGCCGCCGCCGGCGATGAGGCCGGTACCGGGGGCAGCCGGACGGAGCATCACGACGCCGCCGTCGGCGTGGCCGATGACTTCGTGCGGGATGGTGTTGCCGCGGAGATTGACGCGGACGAGGGCGCGGTGGGCGCGGTCGGTGCCCTTGCGGATCGCATCGGGAACTTCCTTGGCCTTGCCGTAACCCACGCCGACGCGGCCCTTGCCGTCACCCGCCACGACGAGCGCGGCGAAGTTGAAGCGACGGCCGCCTTTGACGACCTTCGAGCAGCGGTTGATGTGGACGACCTTGTCGTTGTATTCGGAAGCAGGACCGTCGTTGCGGTTATCGCGACGAGGACCACGGCCAGGGCCGCCAGGACCGTTACGACGGCCACCGGGACCACCGGGGCCACCAGGACCCCGACGAGCGCCGCCGGGGCCGGAACGGCCGGGGGCAGCGGAAGCGGGGGCGGCAGGAGCCGCGGC
>JBKCKE010000164.1:0-2240 GCA_046301395.1 Verrucomicrobiota bacterium
GCTCTGGTGCTCGCTCACGCTCGCCCTGATTACCTTGCCGGTCGTCATAGTTGCCACCGAATAAGCCCTGGCGGCCCTCCCCCGCGGCATGCGCGAGGCCTCCTTGGCCACCGGTGCCTCGAAGTGGCAGACCATCCGCGATATCCTCCTGCCCGCCTCCGCGCCGGGTATCCTCACCGGCGTCATCCTCGCCATGGCGCGCGGAGCAGGAGAGGTCGCCCCGCTCATGCTCGTGGGCGTCGTGAAGCTCGCGCCGACCCTGCCTTTCGACGGTTCCGCCCCGTTCCTGCACATGGACCGCAAGTTCATGCACCTCGGCTTCCACGTGTATGACCTCGGCTTCCAGTCGCCTGACTCGGACGCGGCCCGCCCGATGGTCTTCGCGACCACGCTCCTGCTTATCGTCTTGGTCGTCTGCCTGAACCTCGGCGCGATCTGGATCCGCAACCGCCTCCGTGCCCGCTTCAAGGGGGCTTCCTTCTAAAAACAAACCCACTCATGCCCCAGATCATGAATCCTCCTTCTTCTTCCCGTATCAAAGTCCGCCCCGCCGCCGAACGCGAAGGTCGCAAGGACTACATCAGCATCCGCGACTTCGGTTTCTATTACGGAGAGAAGAAGGCCCTCGACGCCATCTCCCTCGACATCCCTGAGCGCCAGGTCGTCGCCTTCATCGGCCCGTCCGGTTGCGGTAAGTCCACGCTCCTGCGCAACCTCAACCGCATGAACGACCTCGTCGACGGCATCCGTCACGAAGGCGACATCACCATCAACGGCCGTTCGATCTATGACCCCGGCCTGGAGGTCATCTCCCTCCGCCGTCGCGTGGGCATGGTCTTCCAGAAGTCCAATCCTTTCCCGAAATCCATCTTCGAGAACGTCGTCTACGCCTTGCGCGTCGTCGGCGTGCGCGACCGCGCCGTCCTCGAGGAGGCCTGTGAGACCTCGCTCCGCAAGGCCGCCCTTTGGGACGAGGTGAAAGACCGTCTCAATGATAGCGCCCTCGGCCTCTCCGGCGGCCAGATGCAGCGTCTCTGCATCGCCCGCGCCATCGCCAACCGCCCCGAGATTCTGCTGATGGATGAGCCTTGCTCGGCCCTCGACCCGATCGCCACCGGTAAGATCGAGGAGCTCATCCACGAGCTCAAGGAGCAGTTCACCATCGTCATCGTCACCCACTCGATGCAGCAGGCCGCCCGCGTCTCCGACCGCACGGCCTTCTTCTATCTCGGAAAGCAGATCGAATACGACACCACCGAGAAGATCTTCATGAACCCGACGCAGGCCCAGACCGAGGCCTATATCTCGGGTCGCTTCGGCTGATTTCCAAACAAACAAGACCATGCAACGCTTCTTCCACGACGAACTCCGCCAGCTCCGGGACGACCTGATACTGATGGGCGAGCGCTCGCTCGACATGACCCGCCTCGTCCTCCGCGCCGTCGAGAACGGCGACGATTCCTTGGCCCTCCAGGTCCGTGGCATGGACGACCGCGTCGATGAGCTCGAGAAGCGCGTCGACCGCGAGATCATGCGCTACCTGACGCTCTTCGGCCCGATGGGCAGCGACGTCCGCCTGCTCCTCGCCGCCCGCGACATCGGCCATGACCTCGAGCGCATCGCCGACGAGGCGTCCGTCATCGCCAAGCGCGCCATGGTCATCTCCGAGCGCGGCCCGCTCAAGGACCTGCTCCACGTCCCCGCCGAAGGCATCATCGCCTGCGAAGTCCTGCGCCTGGCCATCGATAGCTTCATCGAGGGCGATATCGCCAAGGCCCGTCTGGTCCTTGACCGCGACGCCGAGATCGACGCCCTGAACCGCAAGAACTACGAAGAACTCTTCGGCAAGGCCGGCGACGCCGCCAAGGTGTCCGCCTCCCACGTCGAGCTGATCTTCATCTCCAAGGCCCTCGAGCGCATCGGCGACCACTCCAAGAACATCGCCGAACAGGTCATCTTCCTGCTTTCCGGCGAAGACGTTCGCCACGCCCGCTGAGCCGGCCGCGGGAAAAGTCCCCCCTTGTCGGGGGGCTTTCCTGTGGTATGATGCGGGGATGGAAGTCGCGCGTCGTCTCGGAGTCTTGATCCTCGAATGGGGGTCCCTCGCCTTGGGGGTCTTCCTGGCCAAGTATTTCGGCTTCCTGACCTACGGTGACCCCGTGACCTTGGCCGTCGTCGCGGTGGTCCTCGGCCTGTTCAACTCCTTCCTCCGTCCGTTCCTCCTGGCGGTCTTCATGATC
>JBKCKE010000165.1:0-6555 GCA_046301395.1 Verrucomicrobiota bacterium
CCCTACCCCTATTCCATTGCCCTGCCCTGCCCGTTTCTCCAACTTACGGCCCATGTCCGCGCCCAAGGCCCGCTTCACCCTCGAATTCGAAAAGCCCCTCCGGGAGCTCGAGGACAAGATCAACTCCCTCCGTGCCTCGTCCGAGTCCGCCGGGATGGACGTCTCCAAGGAGGTCAAGTCCCTCGAGGCCAAGATGGAACAGACCCGCCGGGAGGTCTACGGCAACCTGAACCCCTGGCAGCGCGTCCAGCTGGCCCGCCACCCCCGCCGCCCCTACTCCCTGGACTACATCGGTATGCTGTTCGATGACTTCCAGGAGCTGCATGGCGACCGCCTGTACATGGACGACGAGTCCACGGTCGGCGGCACGGCGTTCTTCGAAGGCCGCCCGGTCATGGTCATCGGCCAGCAGAAGGGCCGCGACACTAAGGAGAACCTCCGCCGTAATTTCGGCTGCCCGAATCCCGAAGGCTACCGCAAGGCCCTTCGCCTGATGAAGATGGCCCACACCTTCGGCCTGCCGATCATCACCCTCGTCGACACCCCTGGCGCCTTCCCCGGTATCGGTTCCGAAGAACGCCACGTCGCCGAAGCCATCGCCGTCAATCTCCGCGAGATGAGCCAGTTCGGCGTGCCGATCATCACCTTCGTCATCGGTGAAGGCGGTTCCGGCGGCGCCCTCGGCATCGCCGTCTCGAACAAGGTCTACATCCTCGAGAACGCCTACTACTCCGTCATCTCGCCCGAAGGCTGCGCCGCGATCCTCTTCAAGGACCGCGCCCACGCCCCGAAGGCCGCCGAAGCGCTGCGCCTCGACGCCCCCAACCTCCTCAAGCTCGGCGTCGTCGACGGCGTCGTGAAGGAACCCCTCGGCGGCGCCCAGGAAGACCCGGCCGCCACGGGCTCCGCCATCCGCAAGACCTTGCGTGACTCGCTCGCCGACCTCTCGAAGGCCTCGCCCGAGAAGCTGATCGCGATGCGCTACGCGAAGTTCCGCGCGATGGGCGTCTTCTCGGAATAAGCCCGGGGAAAGGGCCGAACAAAAGAAGGGGCGCCGATCGGCGCCCCTTCTTGTTTGGCATCTGCTAGCAGGCTCAGCCGCCGTTGGACAGCACCCGGATGTAGCGGGTGTAGTTGCGGCCGTGCTGGTAGACGATCCGCTTGAAGTCGGTGTCCGGGATCTTCTGATTGTCGTTCACCATCTGCAGGGAACGCAGCTCCTTGGAGCCTTCCGGCGTCAGGATCGTGACCGAGACCTCGACCGCCTTGAGCGAGTAAGGGAGGTAAGGGATGGCGGTCGTCGAAGACATCCGGAGCGGGAGATTGTCAGGATAGATGCGGTCGGCGAAGACGCGGAGGCGCGAGCTGTAGTAATCGTACGGATGGATGTTCGGCCAGGACGCCGGCATCGGCATCGGCACCGCCGGCGCGGAGGCCGGCGCGAAACGGAGGGCGACGTCGGAGGCAGGCGGCGGCTGCGTCAGGACGCGAGGGACGCCCTGTCCGGCCCGGTACATCGCAAGGTAACCACCCTGACTCGCCGGCATGGCGGACTTGTCATCGCCTCGGCCGACCAAGACCACCGGACGCAGGGACTGGGGCTGGCGCCCCAACGGATCCTTGAGGAAGCTGCTGTTGGCGGCCTGGGCCGCGTCTCCGGCGGTCGCGGGCAGCATCGAGCTGCACCAGAAGACCATGTTCATCGCGACGACGTTCGAAGCGATGAAGTTGTTCTCGTCCATCGTCCAGCACGGGCTCGTGCTGGAGATGTTGGCGTCGATCAGCGTGCGGGTCTCGTAATCGGGATTCGGGAGACGCGAATAATTCGCGAAGCGACGGGCGCCGGACCAGTAGTCCCACGGATAGCGGGGCTGATCCATGGTCGAGCTCAGGATGAGGGGCATCGCCTCGGCGAAAGTGCTCTCGGAGTCGACCAGGGTGCGGTAGACGCCGTACACCTGCTGGATCTTCTCGCCCGGCGCGTCGAACGGCGAACGCTGGCCGATGCGGTAGGCGACGGCGGAGACGTCGCCGCGCAGGGCGCGACGATTGGCGCCCGGAGTCCAGCGCGGACGGTCAGGCGGCGCGGCGAAAAGCATGACGATGGGATGATCGGTCGGCTGCAGGTTGCCGACCGGGCCGGGCGCGCCGGCGACGTCGGCGCTGCCGGGGACGACGATCTCCATCCAGCAACGTCCGTCGGCCCGCAGCACGGCGGTCGAGAAATCATTGTCCATCGCGTCCAGGACGCCGCGCGCCTCGGATTGCGTGGAGAGGTCCGCGACCGCGCGGTCATAGACGCGCAAGGTATCGGAGGCGATGGAGACCACGGTGAGGACGATCACCACCATGATGGCGGTGGACACCATCACTTCGAGCAAGGTGAAGCCGGCGCGGACGGAGCGGAGCACGTTTTTCATCGGCTAATGACGATGTTCTGGACGACGAGGGGCGTCTCGGCGCGGGTGCTGAATTCGCTGAACGCACTGTAGTCGTGCGTGAAGAATTCGGCGACGACGGGGAGGTAAGCCAGGGCGTAGGCGGACGGCTGAGGCGGCACGGGCGAAGTCGACCACGGCGGCGGAGGCACGGGAGTGAGGCGCGGCTCCAGGTTGGTGGAATCGATCTCCGCGCGCTGGCCGACGAGCAGTTTGGAAAGCGAAAGGCGGACGCGCATCGGAGCGCCGATGATGTTACGGCCGGCGGCGGCGGCCTGCGACAGGTTGTTCCCGTTGCAGAAGGCGACTTCGATCATCGAGGGATTGGAGAACAAGGCGTAGGTGGCGTCGCCGGTCTTGTCGTTCTCCGTCGCGACGATCTTGCGCTCGTAGACGTAGAGCCAGACGGCGTTGTTACCGTTGTCCCGGGCCCGCTGCAGCAGACGGTAGGCGATGTCGAAGTTCGAAGCCGAAGGATTGCCGCCGTCGAGGTTCAGGCCGGCCTCCATGATGTAGCGGCTGTTGTTGGGGACCGTCTCCCCGGTGGCGTCGACGAAGACGATGGAACGAGGATTGTCCAGCGCGCCGACCAGACGGCTGACGCCGGCGAGCGCCCGGTTCGTCTGCATGATGTCGTCGACCTGCTGGAAGGTCGAACCGAGGATGCCGACCAACGAGAGGATGGCCACGCCGACGATGCCGATGGCGAGGGTCACCTCGATCAGCGAGAAACCCGGACGGGAGGAAGGAGTCGTGCTTGCAGGAGTCATCGGGAAAGGGGAATTAGCGGGCCTTGTCCATCTCATCGGCGTCAAGCGTCATCGAGACGTCGCCGTTGGGGCGCAGGGAAATGGCGGCGAACTGGTTCTCGGAACCGACGTCGATGGCGGCCCGGCCGACGCCGGTGTTACGCACGACGCCCTTGGCCAGGACGAGGAGCACCCGGCCGAGATGGTTCGAGGAACCCGAGCCTTGGAGTTCGACGTAATACCAGCGCTTGGGATTGAACTCCGCGGTCATTTCCGAGAGGGCCATCGGCTGGGTCGTCGGAGCGTACTCCATCCAAGGCGGCGAACTGGCGGGCGAATCCTTAGGATTGGAACCGATCTGGTCGGCGAGCTGGCCGATCAGGCTGCGCCGGGTGTTGGCCGCCACGGCGAGTTCCATCGTGGTGCTGGTGTCGGAAGCCGGCGGCACGAAGACGACGCCGGTGGGCAGGAGCTGAGGCGGCTCCGGCGAGAACCAGCGGTAAGGAGCGACCGAAGTGTTGGTGACCGTGGCCGGATCGGCGCCACCGAGGGCCGGGTCGGCCGAGCCGACGCCGCCGACGGCGATGACGAACTGGCGGAGGTGGTTGGCCTCGTCGTTCGGGTCGTTGAGGATGAGGAGGCGGTAACGTCCGTTGTAAGTCACGCCGGTGGTGCCCGGACCACGGTTCATCAAGGCCATCGCGCGGGCCGTGCGGATGGAGGAAGCCAGGAAGCGCTGTCCGGCCGGCAGACCGCCACCGTCACCCGTCGACAGTCCGAGGAACAGGGTCGAGATCAGCAGGATGATCGTGATGACCAGCAGGAGCTCCACCAAGGTGAAGCCCTTCCGGACGGCTTTGCGCACGGAAGTCATTGGATGGCGATGACCTGAGCGAAGTCTTCGGCGCCGAGGCTGTCGTCGTAGTTGCCGAAGTCAGGGGCGATGTCGGTGGTGTAGATGATGACGCGGGCCGGGATGCCGGTCGCGAGTGTGATGGCGCGGATGTCGGCCGGGACCGAGAGGGCTCCGCCAGGGACGCCGCTGACATTACGGATGCTCGTGTTGCTGTCGGTGTCGAAGATCACGCGGATCTTACGGTTGGCGAAACGGTCGACGAGCATGCTGGTGTCGGTGAAGCCGTCCTGGCTTTCGAAGTCATCCTTACCGAAGGCGCAGAACTCCTCGGCGTTCTTGTTCAGGGCCTTGCGATTCTCGGGGGAGAGCGCGGTGCCGGTCGGCATGCGGCCGGAGATGGCCATGACGAAGCGCTGGTTCACGGACTGCGCCTCGAGCAGATGCAGGCTGTCGGTGCTCGTCTGGTAATTCTGGCCGACATTGGGGTAGAAGCCATAGACCTGCTTGTACCGGGTGATGCCGCCGGCCCACTGGGTGAAGGCGGTCTGGGCCGAGGCCTGACGGGCCCGCTTCCGGATGCCCCCGATGGCGGGGAACAAGGCGGCGGCCAAGACACCGATGATGGCGATCACGGTGAGAAGTTCGACAAGGGTGAAACCGGAGCGACGACGGGGAGTCATAGGGAAAGGAAAACTGAGGGGAGATGTCATTCTACGGGCCACCCCGCTGCCTTGAACAGCCAAAAACCCTCGGTCAGCGGATGACCACGAAGCAGGCCACGGCGACCGCGGTGGGCAGCAAAGCCCAAAGAAGGAGCCGAAAGGGGGAGACCCCGGGTCCGAAATGGGGGGCCAGGATGGACTGCCCGGCGGGATTGGGGGCGTTGGCGATGACGGTCAGACCCCCGCCGGCCAGAGCCCCGGCCACCACGGCGTGCCTGAGGGCTTCGGCTTCAGCCCCATGTGCCGCCAGGGCCGGGACCTGCGCTGCCAGGTAGGTAATCGCAGCATTATCGTTGAAAGAGGTCAGGAAGGTCGAGACCGCCATGAGCGCGCCTTCGTTCAGACGCATGATGACCAGGGAGATCCACCAGCCCTGCAGCCCGCCGAGGACGACCAATCCGGCCAGGAAGAAGCCGACGAGGAGCGGCCCCCGCAGGCGTACGGGGTCCTGCCACTGCGGCGTGGCGACCGTGAACGCCAGAAAGACGAGCAATCCGCCGGTCATGAGGATCGGACGATGCCCTGCGAGCATGGCGACCGTCCAGACCATCAGCAGGAGATGGACCGCCGTCACCCAGGCCGGAATCGCTTCCCGGCGCGGCGCGGCTGACTCGTCCGCCTTGAGCCGCGTAAGCTCACCGCGGAAGACCAAGAGGTAAGTCAGATTGGAGACGAGGATGGCGGCGACCGCGGCCCAGCCGTAGTGCGCGAAGACATCCGCCGTCGACCAGCTCCACTTGGAGGCGACCATCACGATGGGCGGCGCGGCGAAGTTCGTCAGGGCGCCGCCGACGGAGATGTTCACGAAGAGCAACGCCATGGTGGCGTACTTGAGGCGGTCGCTGGGCCTCAGGACGTAGAACTGCGAGGAGAGCAGCAACGCCCCGATGGTCATGGCAGCGGGCTCCGTGATCAGCGAACCGAACAAAGGGGCCAAGGTCAGGATCACGAACCAGCGCGCCGCGGTGCCGTCGCCGAGCAGCCAGGCCACGCCCCCGAGCAGCCGCGCCGCCAAGGCCAGCACGGGCCGCGCGGCGGCGAGCGTCATGATGATGAAGACGAACAGCGGCTCGACGAACTTGGAAGGGCCGGTGGGCGGCACCCCGGCGAGCACGGCGGCGTAATCCCCGCTTTCGACGTAACGGCAGGCGAAATCCCAACCCTTGCCCGGCCAGGCGATGAGGAGGCCGAAGAGCACGAAGGTCCAGATGCCGAAGACGGCTTCGACCTCGCCGAGCAGGTGCATGACGGCGGCCCGCAGGGAAGAAGATTCCCCGCGCTCGTTGACCGGCGCCCTGCCCTCGCGGACGGCCTCACGGTGGGCCTCCTCCAATTTATGCGCAGCCCGGGCGAAAAGCGGCGCGGAGAACGCATGCAGGATGGCGAGTCCGAACACGACGCTGGCCGCCAGCAGGAAACCGTCCTGCCGGACGGCCTCCGCGAGTTGCGGCCAGAGATCGGGCGTCGTGGGCATGCCCCGACCCAAAGCAGTGCCCAGCCCGTTGGCAATCTCCTCCGCCGACTAACGCTTCGCCGGCTCGTCCGGCCGGGCGCCACCCAAGGCACGGATGAGGTCCACCTGGGCCGTGATCCGCTCGAGGCGGACCTCCGCCACCGCAGCCAGCGATTCGGCCTGATCACGTCGGGCCAACAGGAGCTCGGCAGGACCGGCCTGGCCGGCGCCCTGACGGGCTTCGGCGACGCGGAAGGCTTCCCGGGCCGCGCGGGCCCGGCGTTCGGCGGCGCTGGCCGCCGCGGCGGTCTCGCGGACGTCGACCAAGGCGTCGCGG
>JBKCKE010000166.1:0-5802 GCA_046301395.1 Verrucomicrobiota bacterium
AGACCTCGCCGAGTGCGACGCCTTCGTCCGCGCCAACCCGGATGTCGAAGTCACCGTCGACGTCGAGAAGCTGACCGTCTCCGCCGGCGCCAAGACCTGGAAGGCCAGCATCGCCGCCTCCGCCCGTGACGGCCTCGTCAACGGCAAGTGGGACCCCATCGCCGACCTGCTCGAAGGCGCTGAGCCCGTGGCCAAGACCGCTGCCGGCCTGGCTTACGTCGCCGGTAAGTAAGCCGACTCGTCAGCCAAAGCAAAAGGCCGCCCGATGGGCGGCCTTTTTGTTGGATGGACAGTCGCGGCTTACTTGAAGCGGACGCCGTTGGCGTCCTGCGTGACCGTGCAGGCTTCGATGATCGCCCAGATCCACATGAAGAACCAGAGGATGCCGCAGCTCAGGATGGACACCAGGAGCTGGATGATGCCTCGGGTCGTGTAGCCCGCGTAGAAGTTGTGGATGCCGATACCGAGCAGGACGGCGAGGAGGACGTCGGCCACGCGATCCTGGGCGTCAGGGTGATGGGACGGGACGGCGTGGTAGGGCGAGGCGGGCGGGTTGCCCGGCATCGGCGGCGGGACCGGCAGGCCGGCGGCGAGCTGGGTCTGCTGGAGCGGGGTCCAGTTGGCCATGCCGTTCGTCCAGACCAGCGTATCGATGGAGATCGTCCGGTTGGCGATGAGGCCGCGCATGGTGGCTTCGTCGACCGGGCCGATGCGATTGCCGTTCTGTTCGTAGTACCACATACGATGGTTCTGAGTGGCGTGGGATCCCCTGTAAAAACAAAAGAGGCCCGTCGCCGGGCCTCTTTGAGGTGAACTTGAGGTTTTTTCAGCCCTTCCAGATGCGGAGGAGGGCGTCGGCCATGTCGGACGGGGTCGCCGCGACGGAGATGCCGCACTCCTGGAAGATCTTGATCTTCGCGGCGGCGGTATCTTCGGCTCCGCCGATGACGGCGCCGGCGTGGCCCATGCGACGACCGGCCGGAGCGGTGGCACCGGCGATGAAGCCTGCGACGGGCTTCTTGCAGTGCTCCTTGATCCAGCGGGCGGCTTCGACTTCGGCGTTACCGCCGATTTCGCCGATCATGATGATGGCCTCGGTCTCCGGGTCGTCGTTGAAGAGCTTGATGACGTCGAGGTGCGAGGTGCCGTTGACGGGGTCGCCGCCGATGCCGACGCAGGTCGACTGGCCCTTGCCGCGGCAGGTGAGCTGCCAGACGGCTTCGTAGGTCAGGGTGCCGGAGCGGGAGACCACGCCGACGTTGCCGCGGCGGTGGATGTAGCCCGGGGCGATGCCGATGCGGCAGCCACCGGAGGACTTGTCGCCGCGACCAGGGGTCACGAGGCCGGGGCAGTTCGGGCCGATGAGGCGAGTGCGACGACCGGCCATGGCGCGCTTGGCGCGGACCATATCACGGACCGGGATGCCTTCCGTGATGGCCACGGCGAGATCGAGGTCGGCGTCGAAGCATTCCAGGATGGCGTCGGCCGCGAAGGGCGGGGGGACGAAGATCGCGGAGACCGTGGCGCCGGTCTGCTTGGCGGCTTCGGCGACGGTGTTGAAGATCGGGACCTTCTTGCCGGCGTGTTCGAAGACCTGGCCGCCTTTGCCGGGGGTGACGCCGGCGACGACCTGCGAGCCGTAGTCGAGCGAGAGGCGGGCATGGCGCGCGCCGAAATCGCCCGTGATGCCCTGGACGAGGATGCGGGTGTCTTCTTTGACGAGGATGGACATGAGAGTGTGCGGTAAGGGGTTACTTGTTGTTGACCAGCTTCACGATCTTCTGGGCCGCGTCGGCCATCGAATCGCCCGACACGATGGTCAGGCCCGAAGCGGCGAGGGTGGCCTTGCCGGCTTCGACGTTGTTGCCTTCGAGGCGCACCACGAGGGGCAGTTTGAGGCCGGTCTCCTTGACGGCTTCGATGATGCCGGTGGCGATCACGTTGCAGTCCATGATGCCGCCGAAGATGTTCACCAGGATGCCCTTCACGTTGGCGTCGCCCAGGATGATCTTGAAGGCCGCCGTGACCTGGTCCTTGGTCGCGCCGCCGCCGACGTCGAGGAAGTTGGCCGGGCTGCCGCCGAAGTGCTGGATGATGTCCATCGTGGACATCGCAAGGCCGGCGCCGTTGACGAGGCAGGCGATGTTGCCGTCGAGGGCGATGTAGGAGAGGCCGTACTTAGAAGCTTCGATTTCCTTGGCGTCTTCTTCGTTGAGGTCGCGGAGGGCGACCACGTCAGGGTGACGGAAGAGGGCGTTGTCGTCGAAGGACACCTTGGCGTCGAGGGCGAGGAGCTTGCCTTCCTTCGTCACGAGGAGCGGGTTCACTTCGACCATCGCGCAATCCTTCTCCCAGTAGAACTGGTAGAGTTTCGTCACCAGGGTGACGCACTGCTTGAAGAGTTCGCCGGAGAAACCGAGGGCGAAGGCGATCTGGCGGGCCTGGAAGGCCTGGAGGCCGACGGCCGGGTCGACCTGCACCTTGAAGATCTTCTCCGGGGTGTGGTGGGCGACGTGTTCGATCTCCATGCCGCCTTCGGTCGAGGCGACGATGACCGGGAAGGAGGTCGCGCGGTCGAGGAGGATGGCGAGGTAGTACTCGTCGTCGCGGCCGTCCGGGCGCTTGCCCAGGTTGGCGGCTTCGGTGAAGTAGATCGTCTGGACCTTGCGGCCGTCGGGGCCCGTCTGGGCGGTGACCAGGGTGTTGCCGAGCATCGCCTTGGCGTTCTCGAGGGCCTTCTCCTTGGTCGGCGAGAACTTCACGCCGCCCTTGAAGCCGTCGGTGAAGGTGCCTTTGCCGCGGCCGCCGGCGTGGATCTGGGACTTCACCATGATGCCACCGGTGGTGTCGATCTTGGCGAGCGCGCCTTCGAACTCGGCGGCGGATTTGACCGCCACGCCCTTGGGCACGGCGACGCCGAACTTTTCGAAGAGTTCCTTGGCTTGGTATTCGTGAATATTCATGGAAAGGGGAGGTCGGTGCCGGATTAACCCTTCAGGTCCGCTTCCTTGGCCTTGAGGTTCTTCTCGATGTCGGCCGTGAACTTGTCGGTGTGCGTCTGGATCTCCTTCTCGGAGCGCTTCAGGTCGTCGTCGGTGACGGTCTTGTCCTTGTTGCCCTTCTTCAGGAGTTCGAGGGCGTCGCGGCGGGCGTTACGCACGCGGACCTTGCCTTCTTCGGCCATCTGCGTGGCGCGCTTGGCGAGTTCGAGGCGGCGTTCGCCGGAGAGGGACGGGACCGGGCAGCGCATGAAGTTGCCCTGCGGGACCGGGTTGATGCCGAGGTTGGCGGCCATGATGGCCTTGCGGATGTCGTCCATGACGGCCTTGTCGAACGGCTGGACCACGATGGTCTGCGCGTCGGGGGTGGTGATGGCGGCCATGTCCTTGAGGCGCTGGGTCATGCCGTAGGATTCGATGTGGACCTGGACGTTCTCGATCATGCCCGGGGAGGCCTTGCCGGTGTGCAGCGTGGCGAACTCGTGGGAGGTGTGATCGACCGCCTTCTTCATGGCGTTGGCGCCGTCGGCGATGACTTTCTTGATGTCCATAGGATAGGGGTGGGGTGTTGGGTGATTGGAAAATCAGGCGACGAGCGTGCCGATGCGCTGGCCGAGGACGGCCTTCTTCACGGCGCCCTTCTCGGACATCGAGAGCACGATGATCGGGAGCTTGTTGGCTTCGCAGAGCGAGAACGCTTCGGCGTCCATGACGCCGAGACGCTTCTGCAGGGCTTCGGCGTGCGAGACGCGGTCGTAGCGCTTGGCGTCCTTATGCTTCATCGGGTCCTTGTCGTACACGCCGTCGACCTTGGTGGCCTTGAGGATGGCGTCGGCGCCGATCTCGTTGGCGCGGAGGGCGGAGGCGTAGTCGGTGGTGCAGTACGGATTGCCCGTGCCGGCGACGAAGATGACGATGCGGCCGCGCTCGAGGTGGCGGGTGGCGCGGCGCTGGATGAAGGGTTCGGCGATGCGGTCCATCGGGATGGCGGTCATCACGCGGCACTCGAGGCCGGCTTTTTCCAAGCGGTCCATCAGGGCGAGGCCGTTGATCACCGTGGCGAGCATGCCCATGTTGTCGCCGGTGGTGCGGTCGGTGCCGTTGGCGCGCGCGCCGGCGAGCCCGCGGAAGATGTTGCCGCCGCCGACGACGACCGCGACCTGGGTGCCGACTTTCTGGATCGAGCGCAGCTCTTCGGCGAGGCGGTCGAGGACCGCGCTGTCGATGGATTCGCCGGTGGCGTCGTTGCGGAGGGCTTCGCCGCTGATCTTGAGCACGATCCGACGATACTTCGGCTTCTGGGAGGCGGAGGCGGGCATACAGGGGAAATGAGACAGACCTCCCCCAGCGTCAACCCCGCCTTGGTCTCGCTTGACTCCGACCCCCGACTCGCTGTTCAGTCAGGATGCGCAGACCCGTGGTGTAACGGTAGCACAAATGATTTTGGTTCATTTTGTCGGGGTTCGAATCCCTGCGGGTCTACGCTCCTTCCGGTCCGTCCGGCCAACAAAGAACCCCGGCGGTCCGGGGTTCTCGAAGGGGGCTGTAAGGGCGGCTTAAGCGCGACCGAGGTATTCCTTATTCTCGGTGCTGACCTTGATCTTCTCGCCCTGCTTGATGAAGAGCGGGACGTTGACCTGGAGGCCGTTCTCGCACGTGACGGTCTTCTGGACGTTGCCGGCGGTGTCGCCCTTGACGGCGGGCGGGGCTTCCAGGACTTCGACGGTGACGGAAGGGGGGAGGTCGACGGTGACCGGCTTGTCTTCGACGAAGAGGACCATGTAGGAGGTGCCCGAGATCAGGAACTCCTTGGAGTCGGCGAGGGTGGTGGCCGAGATGTAATACTCTTCGTTGGTGTTGGTGTCGGCGAAGACGTAGCTGCCGTCGGCTTCGTAGGAGAACTCGAGGGACTTGATGCTGTTGTCGAAGACTTCGAAGCTGACTCCGATGCCGCAGCGGACCGGGATCTTGGCGCCGGTCTTGATGGAGCGGAGTTCCATCTGGACGTAGGAGGCGTTGTTCGGGGGGGTGCGGACAAGGCACTCGAGAACGATGCAGAGCTCACCGTTGTAGCTCATGATGTTCTTCTTCTTGATGCGATTGACGGGTAGGGAGGCCATGGGAGTAAGGGCGGACACAAGCGAAGCCCGTGGGAACGGTCAAGCCGGACTTACCCGGCCCCTCCGGAGAGGGGCGGACCGCTTGAAATCGGGGCCAGACCGAGGCCGGCCCGCTTATTCGACGGTGAAGAGCACCCCGCCGATCTGGTTGATCTTGATGGTCGGGGTGGCGCCGCTGGCCGTCATGGTGGCCACGGCGGCGTTGGTGCCTTCCACGGTGGCGCCGTCCGCGGCTTGGACTTCGAAGCCGGTGTAAAGGGTGATCAGGTTGGAGTAGAGGCGCTGCAGTTCGGCCTTGGAGGCGACGACCATCTCCACGGTCTTGGCGTGGGTGGTGGTCGGGTAAGTCTTCACGACGATGTCACCGGTGGTGCCAGTGATCATGTTGTTCACCTTCGACTCGACGGCCGCGAGCTGGCTCGGGATCGGGAGCTTCGACGCCTGGCTGGGATCCAGGCCGCGGTTCTGCGAGTTGGCCTCGCTGGCGCGGTTGGCTCGGTTGGCGACGTCAGCCGTGCCGGGCGGACGCGCGGCGTAAAGGCGGAGCTGTTGGTTGGAGTCCTTCATGTCGATCACGACTTCGGCCACGATGAACGACCCGGTGGTGTATTCTTGGAAGGAGATCGAGAGGATGGCGTCCGCGCGGCCGTAGAAGGCCATGTCGGTCCGCGCGATCTTGATGC
>JBKCKE010000167.1:0-2809 GCA_046301395.1 Verrucomicrobiota bacterium
CCCCTACCCCTAACCCTACCCTTAACCCCAATCACCCGACAATTCCCCTTGCCAACCCCCCTCCAGTCCGTTTGCTCCGACCTTCCGACAGCCATGAAGGCCACATTTATCACCTCCGGTCGCCAATTCACCGTCACTCAGGGCGACATCCTCATCGTCAACCAGTACCCTGGTAAGAACGAAGGCGACGTCCTCACGTTCGACCAGGTCCTCCTGGTCGGCGAAGGCGCCTCCGCCAAGATCGGCACCCCGACCGTCGCCGGCGCGAAGGTCACCGCCAAGATCCTTGAGAACAAGCGCGGCGAGAAGATCGACATCTTCAAGCACCGCCGCCGCAAGGGCTACTACCGCCGTCGCGGCCACCGCCAGGAGCTGTCGGTGATCAAGGTCGAGTCCATCTCTGCTTAACCCTTAACGTCCTCCCACCATGGCAACAAAGAAAGGCGGCGGCACTTCCTCCAACGGCCGCGACTCCACCTCCACGCGCCTCGGCGTGAAGCTTTACAGCGGCGAATTCGCCACCGCCGGCTCGATCCTCATCCGCCAGCGCGGTACCCGCATGAACGCGGGCCGCAACGTCGGCATGGGCCGCGACCACACCCTCTTCGCCAAGGCCGACGGCCTGGTGAAGTGGGACGCCGAGCACCGCAAGGTCGAGATCGTTCCGACGGCCTCCACCGCCTGCGCGATCAAGTAAGCTGCTCGTCAGCCCTCCGAGAAGCCGACCATCTGGTCGGCTTCTTTGTTTTACGGACCACGCGACGACGCTCCCCTCCCCCGGGCGCATCCCGGGCTTGGCGGGGTCCGTCCATCGCAGCCTAGCGGGCGCGACGACGCAGGAGCTCTAAGGTCGACTGGAAGATCGATCGCGTGGAATCGGCGTACACGGCGTCGTGCACGACGTAGTCGCAGACACGCTCAATCGCCTGGGGATGCGTCCCGCCGCCGCGTAGCTCGCACGCGAGCAGCTGGAGTTTCTCAAGCGACAGGTGCATGACGTCGGCCTTGGTCTCTTCGCAGAAACCGTATTCCGGATCTTCTTCCGCCTCCCGGCTAGGGGTGATGGTATGGGTGAGGTGCATTGGGGTGCGTCCTCAAGGGTATCCCCGGGCGGTACGCCGCAAGGCCGGCGAAGTTAAGAAACGCCGTCCGCGGCGTGACAGGCAGGTGACGGCCTCAGGCATCGACCCCGGCCTGCGCGGAGCGCCGGAACTTCCAGCCCATCACCAGCGAGACGAGGATGAGGCCGGTCGCCAAGGCGATCCAGATGCCTGACGCGCCCATACCCCACCGCCCGACGGGCAGGCCGAACAGCCGGAAGCCGGCCGGGAAAGCCAGGGCGAGGGCCAGCGGCAGGCAGAAGAGCCAATAGACGATGAAGACGCTCCATGAAGCCCATGCGGCCCGGTTGACGGAGCGGAGCAGATAAGCCGCGACGACCTGCACGCCATCGAAGGGCGCCCAGATGGCCGCGAAGATCAGCAGGCTCGAGGCGAGCGCGGCGGTCTCAGTCCCGGCCACGCCATAGGTCTCCATGAGCAACGGCCGGAGGAGGATCATGGCGAGGCCGTAAGCGCCCATCATGACGCCACCGAGGATCATCGCGCCCAGGCCGACGGCCTGCACCTTGCGCGGGTCCTTGGCACCATAGGCTTCGCCGACCCGGATACCGGCGGCGATACCGAGGCCGAGCGGCAACATGAAGGCGGCGGACGCGGTGCTGATGGCGACCTGGTGCGCGGCCTGCGCGGTGGCGTTGATCCAACCAGCCATGACGGGCACGACCGCGAAGATGCCGACTTCGCTGAGGCTGTGCAGTCCCGCCGGCCAGCCGGTGGTGAGCAGGCGGCGGAAGACGGCGAACTGGAGACCATCTCCCCAGCGGACTTCGCCGCGGCCCGGCGTAACCCAGAGGCCGACGAGCATCAGGATGCGCGAGACGAGCGTGGCCCAGCCGGCGCCCGCCAGGCCCATCGCCGGGAAGCCCCAGTGGCCGAACATCCACAGCCAGTTGAAGAAGACGTTGGCAAGGATGCCCGCCGCCAACCAGGCCAGCGAGATCCACGGCTGGTGCTGCGAATCGCGATGCCCGCGCAACGCATGGAAGGCCAGGCCCGGTACCATGGCCCAGGCCATGATGACGAAGAAGTCGTGCGTCTCGGCGGTGACCTCCGGCGACGAACCGAGCAGCGGCAGGAACTGCGCGGCGGCGTGCGTGAGCGCGGCGGTGACCACCCCGATGGCGAGCGCCAGCACCATGCCGTGCCGCAGGATCGCGGGAGCGGATTCCTCGACGCCGGCGCCGTTGTCCTGCGACTGGTAGACGGCGATGGCCCCGACGACCCCGATGCCGAAGACGTAAGGGATGTAGTTGAGGTTCGAAGCCAGGGCCGACGCGGCGAGCGCGGTCTCCCCGAGGTGACCCGCCATCGCGACGTCCACGACGAACATCAGGCCGTAGCCGAGCATGCCGAGCATGATCGGGACGGCGAGCTTCAGCGTGGGTCCGATTTCCGAACGGATGGTAGGAACGGTGGCCAAGGCTCCCAAGAGGAGCCGAACGTCCCGCCGAGGCGAGTCAGTTCTTCGGCCGGCGGTTCAGCGTGTAATACGCGTCCGCGTGATCCAGCGACTCGCCGGCGGCCGAACGGAGTCCGTCCGCATGCAGCTCGTGGATGTAAAGCTCCCGGAGTCCGTCGACCTTGAGCCGCACGCTGAGTCCGTCGGCGGCGACATGGACGCCGGTGATCGGGTTCGGGGCGGACTGGATCTCGTCGCTGCCATACGCGCTCGAATAAAAGAGCGTGTA
>JBKCKE010000168.1:0-2668 GCA_046301395.1 Verrucomicrobiota bacterium
CCCTACCCCTACCCCTAACTTGCATCCACCTTTGCACTTTTGCACGCGGCTCCGCCGCATTTGCACCTTTGCACTGCCTACGGCTGCCCAAGGCAAGCACTCCCCCTATACTCCATACTCCATACTCAATACTCCATACTCTCTTCACGTCCGGCCCTCGGGCCCTCCGGTCCTCGTGCCCTCTAACAGTTGCCCTCCGGTCCTCGTGCCCTCTAACAGTTGCCCTTCGGCGCGTTCCTTGCCTAATGAAGCCATGGATCTCGTCCGTGAACTGACCGAATACGTGAAGCATGCCAGCGTGTCCACCGACCCGGCTTTCAAGGCGGGGATGGATGGCGCCCGGGAGCATATCTGCGGTCTGCTCAAGCAGGCGGGCCTTGAGGTCGAAGTCGTCCCGACGCCCCTCCACCCGATCGTGCTCGGCCGTCGCCGCGGCCCGAAGGAGTGGCCCCACATCGTCCTTTACGGCCACTACGACGTGCAGCCGGCCGACCCGCTCAATCTCTGGACTTCCCCGGCCTTCGAGCCGGTCGTCCGTGACGGTAAAATCTATGGTCGCGGTACCGCCGACAACAAGGGCCCGCACCTGGTCGCGGTCGCCGCGCTCACCCGCCTCCTGAAGCGCTGCCCGAACCTGCCCCTGCGCATCACTTTCCTGATCGAGGGCGAAGAGGAGATCGGCTCCCCGAGTTTCCCGGAATTCCTGCACAACCATAAGGCCGAGCTTTCCGAGGCCGATTGCGTCATCCTCTCCGACACCGCTTCGCCGTCGTCCGATCAGATCGTCATCACGACGGCCCTGCGCGGCATCGTCGGCCTCGAGGTCGGTCTGACCGGCCCGAAGTCCGACCTGCACTCCGGCCTCCACGGCGGCGCAGTCTATAATCCCATCCAGGCGCTGGCCGAACTCTGCTCTTCGCTCCACGACGCCGACAACGCCGTCACGGTCGAAGGCTTCTACGAAGGCGTCGAACAGCCGACCCGCTGGGAGCGCGAAGAGCTCCGCAAGCTGCCGCTCAGCGAAGACGGCTACCGTCGCGCCTTGGGCGTCGACGAACTCCACCCGGCCCCTGGCCTCGACGGCCTCGAAGCCGTGCGCTTCGCGCCGACCCTCGAGTTCAACGGCATCGGCGGCGGCTACCAGGGCAAGGGCTCCAAGACGGTCATTCCTTCGAAGGTCTTCGCGAAGATCACCTGCCGACTCGTTCCGGGCCAGGATCCGGCCGACATCCATCGTAAGGTCGCGGCCGCCATCCACGCCCGCGCGCCGAAAGGCGTGCGCGTCGACCTCATCGAGATGCAAGGCAACGCGGCTTACTTCGTCTGCCCGCCGGACCGCCCGAACACTCCCGCCGGCCAGAATCCGATCCTCGCCAAGGCTTTCCGTGAGGCCGACAAGGCCATCGGCGAAGCCTTCGGCAAGCGCCCGCTCTATCTCCGCGAAGGCGGCAGCGTGCCCATCATCGGCGACATCCGTCGCGAGACCGGCCTCGATTCCGTCATGATCGGCCTGTTCACGCCGGAGTCGCACCTGCACGCCCCGGACGAGAACTTCGAACTCGTCATGGCCGAACGCGCCGTGAACGCCTACGAGAAGCTCCTCGAGCGACTCGCCGGGTCCGAACGCGGCCCGCGCTGAGCCGGCGAGGTTAGGTTAAACCCGGGTTTACGGCCGTTTTCGAGGGTCGAGGGGCTGGTTTACCCTTTCGCTTTCACGGATAACGCATCAATCTCCGGGCATTCACCATGGCTGTCTTCCGCAAGCGTACGCACACCCCGACTCCTAAGAAGAAGGATATCCCGGCGGGTCTCTGGACCAAGTGCCCCCAGTCGGGCGAGATGGTCTATACCAAGGACCTCGAGGCCAACTGGAACGTCTTCCCGGTCAGCGGCTACCATGACCGCCTGACGACCAAGCGCCGCATCGCCCTCCTGATCGACGACGGCTCCTGGAAGGAGACCGACAGCAAGCTGGTCTCCAAGGACCCCCTCAAGTTCACCGCCGGCGGTTCCTACCCCGAGCGCCTCGCCCAGCACCAGAAGAAGTCCGGCCTCCGCGACTCCGTCGTCTGCGGCCACGGCCTGATGGACGGCCTCCCGGTCTCCCTCGCGATCATGGACTTCTCGTTCATGGGCGCCTCGATGGGCTCCGTCGCCGGCGAGAAGGTCACCCGCGCCATCGAGCGCGCGATCAAGCTGAAGTGCCCGTGCATCGTCGTCTGCGCCTCCGGTGGCGCCCGCATGCAGGAAGGCATCCTCTCCCTGATGCAGATGGCCAAGACCAGCGCCGCCCTCGCGAAGCTCCGCGCAGCCGGCCTGCCTTACATCGCCGTCCTCACCAATCCCACGATGGCCGGCGTCATGGCCAGCTACGCGACCCTCGGTGACGTCATCGTCGCCGAACCCGGCGCGCTCATCGGCTTCGCCGGCGCCCGCGTGATCAAGGAGACGACCAACCAGGATCTCCCCGACGGCTTCCAGACCTCGGAGTTCCTGCTGAAGCGCGGCCTCATCGACATGATCATCCACCGCAAGGAGATGAAGTCGAAGCTCGCCAGCCTCCTCCGCGCCCTCGCCCACCGTAAGGTCAAGGTGAAGGCCGTGAAGAGCCGCGCCTGAGCGCGACCGCCGCGGAGATGACGCCCGAAGAGACGCTCCGCTGGCTGAC
>JBKCKE010000169.1:0-6033 GCA_046301395.1 Verrucomicrobiota bacterium
CGTAATCCCCCCTGATTCGGCCTAGGAGGTCTTTCTAGAAGGAAGGCAGGACTTACCTCAGGCGACCCTGATAAAGGGCGTCTGAGCCGACCAGGGAGGCCCGGAGGAGCCCCGCCGGGAACGTCACCCCATCCTGCCAGCCGGACGCCGTCGGATCGCCAGAACGCGGCGCGACGAAGGCGTACAAGTAGTCCGCCGCGCCGGTCGCCAGCAGGGACGCCGCGAGCCGCGGGCCGGCCTCGACGAGCACGCCAGTGATCTTCTCCTGAGCGCAACGTTCCGCCCAGACCTGAAGGAAGGAAGCTTCGTCGCCGACCAAGGACCAGACCTGCACGCCCTCGGCCTCATACCAGGCGAGGTCGGACTTCTTGGCGGCGGCGCCGAGACCGACGACGATGGTCCGCGTGCGGTACGCGTCCTGGAAGAGATTCAGTCCGGTCCGGCCGGCGGTCTTGAAATGACGGTCCAGCACGAAGCGCACCGGACAGGTCTCACCGTCGTCGCCGCGCGCGGTGAGACGCGGATTGTCGGCGAGCGCGGTATCGGCGCTCACGGCGATGGCCGGGAAGAGCCGACGCAGACGATGCACGTAGGCCTGCGCGGCCGGACCGGTGATCGCCCTGCCCTGCCCGGCCGGTAAGGTCAGCTTACCGTCGAGCGTCGACGCGACCTTGAGCGCGATGAGCGGCGTGCCGCGCGCGATCCAATGATTGAAGATGAGGTTCAGTTCGGCGCATTCATCGCCGAGCACGCCTTCGACGACCGCCACGCCCTTGGCGCGCAGGAGGTCGAGGCCATGGCCGGCGTGGGCCGGATTCGGATCGCGGGCGCCCACGACCACAGTGCGGAAGCCCGCCGCCAGGATGGCGTCCACGCAAGGCGGGGTGCGCCCGTGCGTGCAGCACGGCTCCAACGTGACGTGCAGGACCGCGTCGGCGGCGGGCTTGCGGCCCAGGGCACGCAGGGCCATGACCTCGGCATGCGGCTCGCCGGCCTTGGCGTGGAAGCCTTCGGCGACGATCTTCCCGCCTTCGGTGATGACCGCCCCCACCATCGGGTTCGGGTGCGTGCGTCCCCAAGCCTGACGGGCGAGCTCGAGGGCTCGCCGCATCGGAGGCTCGGAAGCGGGCACGGACACGATCAGCGATTGCGCTTACGCGAGACCGCGGCGGCCTTGGGGCCACCCGGGGTCAGCTGCGGTTCGGAGTAGTAACGGAAACCTTCCAGCTTACGACGCTCGATGCCGCGACCGAGGAGGACTTCGATCTGCTGCAGGTGGTGCATCTCGTCCGGCGAGTAGAGCGTGAAGGCTTCGCCTTCGGCGGAAGCGCGGCCGGTTCGGCCGATGCGGTGGACGTAGTCTTCGGCGTGCTCGGGGACGTTGTAGTTGATGACGTGCGTCACGCCGCGGATGTCGAGCCCGCGCGAGGCGATGTCGGTCGCCACCATGATGCTGAACTTACCGGACTTGAAACCGGCGAGCGCGGCGGCGCGTTCGGACTGCGTACGGTCGGCGTGCATCGTGGCGACGGGCGTGCCGTGGCCTTCGATCCACTCGGCGATGCGGTCGGCGTCGCGCTTGGTGCGGGTGAAGACGATGACGGACTTGTAGCCGCTCTTGTTGAGCAGGGCCAGCAGCAGGTCGTATTTCTGGAAGATGTCGACCGGGTAGATCGCGTGGTCGACCGTGTCGGCGGCGCCGAGGCCGGTGCGGACGTCGACGGTCACCGGATCGCGGAGGGCCCAGCCGGCGATGCGGCCGATGGCGTCGGAGATCGTGGCCGAGAAGAGCAGCGTCTGGCGGTCCTTCGGGCAGTAGTTGACGATGCGGGTGACGTCCTCGATGAAGCCCATGTCGAGCATGCGGTCGACTTCGTCCATGATCAGCATCTGGATGGACTTCAGATCGAGGATCTTCTGCTCATGCAGGTCGAGGAGGCGACCCGGGGTGGCGATGACGACGTCGACGCCCTCTTCGAGCGCCTTGACCTGGGCGCCGTAGCCCACGCCGCCGTAGAGGAGCGCGGTGCGGGTGCCGAAGTGCTTGCCGTATTTCTGGAAGTTCTCGTCGACCTGGACGGCGAGTTCGCGCGTCGGGACGAGCACGAGGCAGCGGGGCTTGCCGGCGGCGGGACCGAGGAGCGAGAGCGTCGGGAGCGCGAAAGCGGCGGTCTTGCCGGTGCCGGTCTGGGCGGCGCCGATGAGATCCTTACGTCCCATGATGACGGGGATGGCCTGGGCTTGGATCGGGGTCGGGGTCACGTAGCCGTGTTCGGCTAAGGAGCGCAGGACTGGCTCGGGCAGACCGAGGTCGGAAAACGTGGACATAGTGTCGGGTTAGAAAGCGATACGCTGGGGCAAAGGGAAAGGATAAAGGGAGGAAAACTCGGCCGAGAAGCCAAACCACCGCCAAGGGCGGGGCTTTTGCCCGCCTTCGGGTCCGGGTTTGACAATCCTCCTGAGATTCCCTGCATAGGACTTCCTTCCTTTCGAGGAGGGACGCACGGTGGTTGTAGCTCAGTTGGTTAGAGCACTGGTTTGTGGTACCAGGGGTCGGGGGTTCAAGTCCCCTCAATCACCCCACTTTGCAAGAGCCTCGGAGCAATCCGGGGCTCTTCTCATTTAGCCTCTGGCCTACCCCGACCCCAATCCCTATCCCTACCCCTGCTCGGCGCCTCAGCCGTGCGCGCCCTTGGACTTGAAGTAGGCCTCGATGGCGTCGCGGATGGCCTTCTCGAACGCGTCGTCCTTGGCCTTGATCTCGGCATCGATGGTCGGCTCACCGACCTGAGCGCCGCGGCGGAACCACTTCTCGCCGCTGAAGGAGAAGTGCTGACCGTAGTAGCTGGCGTAGGTGACGTGGAATTTATAACCCGACGGATAGTTGGTCAGGAACACCGAGGCCTTGGCCACCGGGTAGTCGGGCTTCACCTTGAGCAAGGCCTTGCGCACTTCGGCGGTCACCTCAGCGGACGTGCACTTGATCTGGTGATCCATGAAGCGCGCGTCGTCGAACACGACGTCCATCGGGAAGAACACGCCGGACTTCATGCCGTGGAATGCGGTGCCGGGGACGCCGAAGTAGAGCAGCGCGGCCGACACGAGGGTAACAGCGAGCAGCGAGCCCATGACGGCCAGCGGATGCATCGGCTTCTTCAGTTCGACGGAACACATAACCGAAAGAGATAGATAGCCCTCGCCCCGAATCAATCAGATTGGGGCGAGGGGCGTCGGCTTACTTCAGCGTCTGGAGGTAGGCCTTCACGTCCTCGAGCTCCTGCGGCTTGAGGATCAGGCCCATCGGGGGCATCGGGGAGACGCCGAGCTTCTCGAAGCCCTTCGCGAGCACCTTGTTGGGCTCGACCAGGGATTCGTGGATGTAGGCGGGCGTCGCGCGGGTGGCGATACCGTCGAGCGCGGGTCCGATGGCGCTGCCCTTCCCTCCCACCATGTGGCAGATGGCGCAAGCGGCCGTGGGATGTTTCCAGAAGATGTCTGCTCCGCGGGCGGCATCGCCGGCGGTCACCGCAGCCTCGCCCGCGACGGTGAGCTCGGAGAGGCGGACGTCGTCATAGAAGGAATCACCGGTGGCGACGTGCAGCAGGTTGATGCTAGCCTTGGTACGCTTGCCGCTGTTGAAGACGACCTCGACCTCGGTCCAGTCGGACTCGCGGGCGGTGACCTTCTCCGTCTCGGCGCGGCCGATGTGGTCGTTGAGGCTGGCCTTGCCGCGCATCGCATGGGTCTTGATCCAGGCGCTGAGACGGTAGTCGGTGTTCGGCTTGAGTTCGACGTCGGCGAAGAAGCTCGTGTCGGCCTCGCCACGGGTGATGGCGCGCATGGCGTGCTTGCCGGAGCGCACGTTCTTCGGGTCGATGACGATGCCCCAGTTGGCGTCGTTGTTGCCCGCGCGCTGGCCGTAGTCGCGGCGCTTCCAACCGAGCGGGGTCTTCTTGTCGTCAGCGACTTCTTCGAAGCCGGGGTTAGGCAACAGGTTCGGGCCTTCGACGTAAGTCGCGGTCTTATGCTTCTTGGCGAGCAGGCGGGAAGCCTCGTTGAGCCATTCGTCGGACTTCACCGCCGGATCGGCGGCGAGCTGACGCACGAGCGTCTGGACTTCCGCGGAAGTCGGGAAGTCAGCAAGTTTCACGAGGGCGGCCAGTCGGGTGGCCGGGGCCTTGTCGGCCACGACGCCCGCGCCGTAGAAGAGCTTCTGGGCAGCGGCATCGGCGCCGAGCGCGCGGATGGCGTTGCGACGGAGCTCGGGCGAAGCGGAGAGCAGCGCGGCCTGGTGCGTGGCGGCGTCGAGTTCGCCGAGGCCGTGACGGGACCAACGCGCGTGGTTGGCGGCGACGTCGGCGGAGGACTTCGTCACCAGCTCGCGGAGGGCCGGAGCGAGGTCCTGCTTCTTGCCTTCGACGATCAGGCGCTGGGCGCGGAGACGGCCATACTGCGTACCACCGGAGAGACCGGCGAGGAGTTCGGCGGAGGATTCGCCCTGGGCGGCCTTGGCGACGCTGCCGGACTTATCCCAGACGATGCGGTAGATACGGCCGCGAGCATGGTCACGCAGGTCGTTCTCGTGCGCGCCACCGACGCCGGTCTTGGCGTCGTAACCGCCGCGGTTCACGCTCGGGGTCGGGTTGTGCTGGATGATGAAGTTCTGCCAGTCGGCGAACCAGATGGCGCCGTCGGGGCCCACTTCGGCGAAGACCGGCGACATCCATTCGTCAGAGCTGGCGACGAGACTGTAGCCATCCTTGGCGACGTAACCGGCGCCGGCGGGTTGGACGTCCATGAGGCCGATAAGCTTCATCGTCGGCTCGCAGACCATCGCCTTGCCCTGCAGGCGCTCCGGCAGCTGCGGAGAGTAGATGAAGGTCGCGCCGGCCGCGGCGGTCCAGCCGCCCATCACGTCGACCTGACGGAAGTTCGGGGTGATCGTGTGCGCCTTGTCGACGACGTTGATCTTCTTGGCCGACATGCCGCGGGAGCCCTTGGCCCAGGCCGTGGCGGGGATGCCGCCGAAGAAGATCGGGGCGTTGTTGGCCGTGCCACCGAAGGAGTCGCCGGCGGCGTTGGCGCCGTAACCCCAGGTGTTATTGGAGAACTGGTGGAGGAACTCGAGCTTGGCGCCGTCCGCGCTGAAGCGGTAGCTGCCCATCGCGAAGTTCTTCTTCTCGCCGCCGACTTCGCCGGTGAAGCCGCTGTAGCCGACCGCGCCGCGGAGCCAGTTATCGTAGCCGTAGGACAGGCTGCTGGCCTGCGCGTGGGTGTCGCGGATGCCCCAGCCGGTGATGATGACCTGACGGACGTCGGCCTTGTCATCGCCGTCGGTATCCTTGAGGAAGACGAAGTTCGGGGACTGGGCGACGATCACGCCGCCGTTGGCGAAGACGAGGCTCGTCGGGATGTTGAGCTTGTCGGCGAAGACCGTGAACTTGTCGGCCTTGCCGTCGCCGTCGGTGTCTTCGCAGATCTTGATGGAGTCATTGCCCTTCTGCTGGTCTTCCATGACGCCGTGCGGGTAGTCGCGGGTCTCAGCGACCCAGAGGCGGCCGCGGGAGTCCCAAGCGAACGCGATCGGCTTCATGATGTCGGGCTCGGCGGCGAAGAGCACCAGCCGCATGTCGGCCGGGACCTGGGTGCGCTCCATGCTGCCCTTGACCGAGAAAGGTTTCTGGAAGGTCAGCGGCTCCGGGCGCTTCTCGTAATTGGCGACGTTGCCGTTCTTCTCGCGGACCTCGGGTTCGCGCTGGGCGAGGAAAGCCTGCCAGGAAGCCTTGCGGTCGGCGGAGAGCGTGGCTTCGAGCTGCGGACGGAAGCCAGCGGCGTTCGTGTCGGCCTTGATGACGAGCACCGGCACCAGCGCGCCGTTAGGCAGCTTGATGACGTTGTTCAGGGCCGGCGAACCATCGGCCTTAGGCTTCACCGCCAAGGCGTCGTAGCGCTCAAGCGTCGCGGCGTCGGGAGTCGCGCCCGTCGCGTAGTCGAACCAGATCGCATCGCGACCGAGCTCGGCCATCAGCGAAT
>JBKCKE010000170.1:0-2346 GCA_046301395.1 Verrucomicrobiota bacterium
CAAAGGCTCGCTG
Source organism: Verrucomicrobiota bacterium (assembly GCA_046301395.1). Taxonomy (GTDB): domain Bacteria; phylum Verrucomicrobiota; class Verrucomicrobiia; order Opitutales; family UBA953; genus UBA953. The sequence goes on from JBKCKE010000170.1 coordinate 14, forward strand.
ATCGGCAAGATGAGCGGCGGTGACGACGCGACGAAGGCCGCCAATCTCCGCTGCCTGCTGGCCTTGCAGTGGTCCTGGCCGGGCAAGAAGACTCTTTTCATGGGCTGCGAATTCGGCCAGTTCGCCGAATGGAAATACGACGCCTCGCTCGACTGGCATCTGCTCGCATATCCGATCCACCTCGGCGTGCAGCGCCTCGTCGCCGACTTGAACAAACTCTACGTGGCCGATGCCGAACTGGCGTCCAACGAACTGCGTTCAGAGAGCTTCGCCTGGCTGGTCGCCGATGATGGCGCGCAGAGCGTGCTGGCCTTCGAGCGCCGCGGCGGCGAGCAGGCCTGGACCGTCGCAGGTAACTTCACGCCGGTCGAGCGTACCTACCGTCTCGGTGTGCCGTTCCCCGGCCGCTGGGAAGAGGCGCTCAATACCGATTCGGCGCATTACGCCGGTCACGGGCTCGGCAATCTCGGCGGTGTGGTCGCCGAAGCGATTCCCTGCCAGGGCCGTCCCTATTCCATCGAGGTCCGCCTGCCCGGTCTCTCGATGGTCATCTTCCGCCGTTCGTCGGCCAAAGCGAAGCGTTGAGCATGGCCCGTTCTGAAATCTTCCGTCGGCACGTCGCGGCCGATCCCGCGAATCCGCTGTTCCGATTCTCGCTCGGGCAGGCGCTCTTCACCGAAGGGCACGCCGCCGGGGCCGTCGAGCATCTCCGTCTCGCCGCGGCTTCTAAGGCGGACTGGATGATGCCGCGCATCCTCCTCGGTAAGAGCCTCCTCGCCGCGGGCGACCGGGAAGGCGCCAAGGCCGCTTTCGCGGAGGCGCTCGCTCTCGCCGTGTCGCAGGGACACGAGGAGCCCGAGGCGGAATTGCGGGCCTTGCTCGCGACCCTCTGAAGGTTTATTCGACGCGCTCCAGGATCACGCGACGGAGGTCCATGACCGCGGCCTTGGCCTTCTTGACCGGCCGCACGGTGAGCGTGTTCTCGCCGGCGACGAGCGTCAGTTTGCCGACTTCACGCGGGACGAAGCGCTGGAAGTGGCCGGTCTCTTCGACGGTGAATTCGCACGAGCCCTTGGCGGTGTCCAGGGCGACGACGGAGCCGCCGTTGCCCTTGCCGCAGCCTTGCAGGACGGTCACGCGGTAGGTGCCGGCCTTGGGCGCGGTGAAAGTCCAGGACGCGGTGTCGTCGGCGTTGACCCAGAAGCCGAGGGTGTCCTTCTGCGGAGGCTCTTCATATTTCATCTTCACGGCCTTCACCTTGGCGTCGCGGGCTTCGAGGTGGATGAGCGTGTTGGAGCCTTCGGTGGCGCGGGCGTCCATGGCCTTGCGCCAATCAGCGAGGACGGGGCGCATGGCTTCGGAGGTCGGCAGGGCCGCTAGTTTCGTGGCGTCCGTCTTGACGAAGCAATCCTCCCACGCGGCGCGGTCGAAGTCCGGGTTGGCCTTGGTGGGTTCGGCGCCGACGCTCCGGCGCCAGGCTTCGAGCTTGCCGCGCATCGCGGCGACGCGCGCCGGCTCGGCGGCGGCGAGGTCGGTCTTTTCGCTCGGATCCTTGGCGAGGTCGTAGAGTTCGAGGCTGCCGTCTTCGTATTGTTCGATGAGCTTCCAGTCGCCCTCGCGGATCACGCCACCGGGGCGGCCGCCTTGGTTCATGTAGTGGGGCTGGTGCCAGCAAAGCGGGCGCTTGGCGGCGTCGGCCGGCGGCTTGCTGTCGAACAGCAGCGGCGAGATGTCCATGAAATCCAGGGTCTTCGGCGCCGGCACCTTGGCCAGCGCGCAGATCGTGGGGACGAGGTCACCGAGCACGACGGGTTCGGAAATCACGCGCGAGGCGAGACGTCCGGGATAGCGGATGATCAGCGGAGTGCGCAGACCGCCTTCGTAGAGGTACCCTTTGCCGGCGCGGGACGGCGCGTTGTAGGTCGCGGGGCTTTCCTTGAGCTCGGAGATGTGCACACCGCCGTTATCGGAGGCGAACACCACCAGAGTGTTCTGGGCGAGGCCATGCTCATCGAGGGCCTTGAGTACGCGGCCGCAGGCGGTGTCGAGCGATTCGACGAGCGCAGCGTAGGTCGGGTGGAAGGACTGGGCGTTGGCCGCGATCCCCTTGGCCGGCGCGGCGAGCGGGATGTGCGGATTATCGAAGGCGAGGTAGAGCAGGAAGGGCTTGGCCTTGTTCTTCGCGATGAAGTTCGCGGCGAAGTCCGCCTGACCGAGTTCGCCTTTGCCGCCTTGCGGCGATTCCGCGCCGGGGTTCGCGCGGCCCGGGAAGTATTCGTCGAAGCCGTGGTCGGTCGGCTGATGGCCCTTGCCGCCGAGGTGCCACTTGCCGA
>JBKCKE010000171.1:0-10783 GCA_046301395.1 Verrucomicrobiota bacterium
GCCGACGCCGCCACGGCCCTCGCCCAAGGCGCCGACTTCCTTGGCGTGAACTGCTGGCCGGGTTCGCCCCGCTGCGTGCCCGCCTCCGCCCGTGCGCAATTGCTCCGGGAGATCCCGGCGGCCAAGCGCGTCGCCGTGACGGTCAATCCGTCCGTCGCCGAAGCGACCGCGCTACTGGCCGAAGGCTTCGCCATCGTGCAGGCCCACTTCGATCCGACCAAAGCCGAGTGCGACCCCAAGGCGCTCTCCGCGGCCGTGGGCCCCGCCCGTCTGTGGCTTGCCCCCAAGCTCGCCGACGGCGCCGATTGGCCCGCGGAACTGATTCCTCTGGCCGTCGGGTTCGTCCACGACGCCCATGCCAAGGATGCCTTCGGGGGTACCGGCAAGACCTCCGACTGGAGCCGTTTCGCCCAATTGCGAAAGCGCTACCCGGACTCCCAGTGGCTGCTGGCCGGCGGACTGGGTCCCGATAATATTCTGGCCGCGGCGGGCTCCGGAGCGGACTTTTTCGACCTGAACAGCGGTATCGAACTGGCACCAGGCCTCAAATCTGCCGAAAAACTGTCGGCCGTCGCCGAAGCTCTGCTCAAAAATACTCAATCGTAAGTCCTACCCCCTCGTTCCGGGACTTGGCACGGGGGGTGCATAAGTGGACTTGCTCAACCGAACGCCTAACCCAACCTAACACACCACCATGAAGCTCGTCGTCGCCATCATCAAACCGTTCAAACTTGAAGAAGTTAAGGACGCCCTCGCCGAGATCGGCATCGAGGGAATGACCGTAACCGAAGTCAAGGGCTTCGGTCGCCAGAAGGGTCACACCGAAATCTACCGCGGCTCGGAGTACACCGTCGACTTCCTCCCCAAGGTGAAGATCGAAGCCGCCGTGGCGGACGAGCAGGTCGAAAAGGCCATCGCCACCATCTCCAAGGCTGCCCAGACTGGCAAGATCGGTGACGGCAAGATCTTCGTCCTCGGCCTGACCGACGTGATCCGCATCCGCACCGGCGAGCGCGGTCCGGCGGCCATCTAAGCCTCGGTCACACTCAAGCAAAAGGGCGTCCTGCGGGACGCCCTTTTTGTTGGCTCACTTCGCCGCCTTGGCCGCGTCGCGTTTTGCGAGCATACCGGGCGAGTTCCACTTGATCACGTGATAGGTGGCCGGGACGTCGCCGGCGTTGCGGATCGCATGGTCGATATTGGCGGCCTGGAAGATGACCGAGCCCGGACCGAGCTTGACCCAGTCACCCGCGACGAGCGACTCGACGTTACCTTCCTTGACGATGAGCAGCTCCTCGTCGGCATGCTGGTGAGGCGGGTGCGCCGCCTGCCCCGGGTTCAGCGTCGTGATGTGGTATTCGAGTTCATCGAGGGTCGCGGTCGGCGCCTGGCAGACCTTGCGATAGGCCCCGACCTTCGTCGTCTTGACCACCAACTTCTCCCAATCGAAGGCCATCGAACCCATGACGGGCTTGGCGGCGGGCACGTCGGCGGCGAGCGGGGCGTGGCCGATGAAGCCGGTGAGGCCGAGGCAGACGGAGGCGGTCAGGGCGGCGACGACGAGGTCGCGACGGGTCGGGGTAGGCATGGGACTTTGATAGGAAACCTGCCCTTAGGAGTAAAGAGCCCATCCAGACGCCTTGCCCTTGGACCGACCGTGGGCCTAATCTCCAGCATGCTTCGCCCCGCACTCCGATGGACCGCCGCCTTGCTCGGCCTGGCGTCCCTGCTGGTCGGTTGCGGCGACGGCCGGACCACCGCCGAGAAGAAAGCCGCCGAGGGCTACCTGATCATCAACAACATGGCCGAGCCCTCCGGACTGGATCCGCAGATGATCACCGGACTCAGCGAAAGCCACATCGTCGGCGCCCTGTTCGAGGGCCTGGTCAATTACGACCCCCAGGACCTGCACCCGGTCCACGGCATCGCCGAGAGCTGGACGATGTCGGCCGACGGCAAGACCTGGACCTTTCGTTTGCGCCAAGCGGCCAGATGGTCCAACGGCGACCCCATCACGTCGGCGGATTTCCTCTTCAGCTATGAGCGCATGCTGCGGCCGAGCTTCGGAGCCGAATACGCCTCGATGCTGCACGGCATCCGCGGCGCCAAGGATTTCGCCGCCGGCAAGACGAAGGACTTCCGGACCGTCGGTTTCCGGGCGCCGGACGCGCATACCCTGATCATCGAACTCGAGCATCCCATCCCTTATTTCCTCCAGCTCCTCTGCCATCACAGCTGGATCCCGGTGCACCCGCCGACGATCCTCAAGTTCGGTGAGATCGACGCCTTGAACACGCCATGGACGCGGCCCGGCTCGATGGTCAGCAGCGGCGCGTTCACGCTCGAGAGCTGGGAAGTCGCGCGCCGCGTGGTCGTGCGCAAGAACCCGCTCTACTGGAACGCCAAGGAAGTCGCGCTCGACGCCGTGGAGTTCCGCGCCATCGCCGACCTCTTCGCCGAAGAACGCGCGTTCCGCGGCGGCGAACTGCACATCACCGGCGCCGTGCCGCCCTACAAGGTGGCCAAGCTGCGCGCGGACAAGGCCCCGCAGCTGCGCATCGACCCCTTCCTCGCGACCGCCTTCGTGTGGGTCAACTGCGACATCAAAGGCGACAAGCCCGCGGACGTCGCCGCGCGCAAGGCGCTGAGCGATCCGCGGGTGCGCCGCGCGCTGGGCATGGCCATCGACCGGAACCTGATCGCCGAGAAAGTCCTGCGGGCGGGCGAGAAGCCCGCGCTCCACTTCACGCCTCCAGGCACAGGCGGCTTCCAGCCGACCGCGCGTTGGCAACAGGACGCCGCGGAAGCGCGTCGCCTCCTCGCCGAAGCCGGCTACCCCGGCGGCAAAGGCCTGCCGAAGCTCGACTACCTCTATGCGACCTCCGAAGGCCAGCAGATGGTCGCGCAGGCCTACCAGGAGATGTGGCGCCGCGAACTCGGCGTCGAGGTCGAGCTGCGTAACCTGGAGTGGAAGGTCTACCTGACCGCCATGCGGAAAGGCGAATTCCACCTCTGCCGCGGCGCGTGGGTCGGCGATTACAACGACCCCAACACCTTCCTCGAAATGCTCATCACCGGCAACGAGCTCAATAACTGCAACTGGAGCGACGCGGAATACGACCGCCTGCTCGAGCTCGCCGCGCGCGAGACCGACGCCGCCAAGCGCTGCGGCGACTTCCAGCTCGCCGAGGCCCGGCTGGTCGAACAGGCGCCCGTGCTGCCCGTGGTCTTCAATACGAACAAGTATCTGATGCGCCCGGAAGTCCAGGGCTGGCACGCCACCTTGCTCGACCAGCACCCGCTCACCGCCGTCCGGCTCGTGCCGACCCCGGCGAAAGGGGATTGAAGCAGCCCGCCCCTCAGCCTAACTTTCCCCCATCCCCATGCGCTCCTTCGCCTTCGCCCTGCTCGCCGCCTTTACCGCCCTGACCGCCGTCGCCCAGACCGACCCGCTGCGGCCCGCCCCCCAGGATAAGGCCTTCGCCAAACTCCGCGGCATCACCCAGTTCTACATCGACGTCACGACCTCGGAGAACCGCCCGGAAGACGCCGACCTGCGCGGCGAGATCCGGGACGGCATGGAGCTCGAACTCCGTCGCGCGAACCTCACTCCCAAGTCCGTCGAAGGCCTGAGCCCGGAAGCCTCCACGCCGCTGCTTCTGGTCGACGTGCGCTATGACCGCGGTCTCGGACGCTACACCGCCGACGTCACGCTTTCCGTACGCGACAACGCGACGATCACCCGCAACAAGGAAGCCGTCCTGGCTCAGTCTTACAGCGAAAGCCGCCGCGCCCTCGGCACGTCGGACACCGCGCTCAACCGCGAGGTCAAGGCCCGCAGCCGCGAGCTCGTGCTGGAGATCATCGAGGGCATGAAGCGCCTCAAGTAAGCGGTCCGCCTTGGAGTTGCTGAAGAAGATGCGGGGCGACGGGGCGGAACTGCCGCCACGTTCCCCATCAAAGGAGACCTTGGCCGTAGCGCTTGTCGCGATCACGGTCATCGGCGGGCTCACGTTGCTGACCTCGACCCTCGAGGTGGCCCTGCTGCTCGGGACGTTCGCCGCCAGTTCCCTGCTCGTGTTCGCCTACCCGGACGTGCCGTTCAGCCAGCCACGCAGCGTCCTCCTGGGCCACCTCATCGGCAGCGCCTGCGGGCTGACGGCCGCCCACTTCCTGCCCTTCTGGTGGGGTCCGGCCTTGGCCGTCGGCGTCGCCATCGCGCTGATGAAGCTGACCCGCACGGTGCACCCACCGGCGTGCTCCAATCCGCTGATCCTCTGCGCGCTCCCGCACGCGTCGTGGACCTTCCTGCTCTTCCCCACTCTGACCGGAGCCGGACTCATCATCCTGGTCGCCCTCGGCTATCACAACTTGCGCCGCGACGCCCGCTGGCCCAAGTATTGGTACTGAACTTATGTCCTCCGTCGAAGCCCGCCTCGCCGAACTCGGCGTCACCCTGCCCACCCCTCCCGCCGCCGCGGGCGCCTACGTCCCTGCCGTCCGCACGGGCAACCTGCTCTACCTCGCGGGCACCCTGCCGATGAAGGACGGCAAGGTCGCCTCGCTCGGCAAGGTCGGCCGCGAGGTCGACCTCGTCCAGGCCGCCGAAGCCGCGCGACTCTGCGTGCTCAACGCCCTCGCCAATGCCAAGGCCGCCCTCGGCTCGCTGGCCCGCGTCACCCGCGTCGTCATGGTCAACGGCTTCGTCAACGGCGTCGACGGCTTCAGCGACAGCCCCAAGGTGCTCAACGGCGCCTCGGAGTTCCTCCTCCAGGTCTTCGGCGACGCCGGCAAGCACGCGCGCGCCGCGGTCTCCGTCAACGGCCTGCCCCTCGGCGTCTCCGTCGAGGTCCAGCTCGTCCTCGAGATCCGCGACTGAGCGCGCTCAGCCTTCGGACAGGCTGACGCGGGTGAAGTCGATCTTGAACGACTTGCCCTTCGGCGGCTTCCCGCAGTTCCCGATCTGGGCGCAGGCGCGCTTCACCAGCTCGGCCATGCGCGCGTCGCGCGGCGAATTGATCCAACCGGAAAAAGTGACGAAGCCCGAGGCGTCGACGTTGACGGTGACTCCGCAGGTGCCGCCGGTAGCCACGGATTCGCCTTCGGCGGCGACGATCTCGCGCCAGGCGGTGAGCAGCCGCGCCTGCACTTCGCCCGCGTAAAGGGCCAGCTCGGAGGCCGAACCGCCTTCGCCGCCGTTGTCACCGGTGCCGTAGCTCCGGCCTTTCTTGACGGACACGCCGCCGATGCCGCCCGACTTCGCGGACGCCCCCGGCCGGCCGGACTTGCCGCCTTGGCTCTTGTTGAATTCGTCGAGCGTCATGCGGCTCGACTTGCTGCCGACGCCGTTCTTCACGACCGCCTTGGTCGAGGTCTTGGTATTCGTCGAAGACTGCGCCGCCTGTTCGGCTTGCTCGCGGTCTTGGAGGATCTTCTGGACGTTGAGCTTGGGAATCTTCACGCGCGCGATGCCGTTGTTGGTACCGGTCTCGGCGCCTTGGGCGACGCCCGGGGCTTTGCCGATCTCACCGGGACGCTTACCCGGGATGCCTGCGAGGTCGATGAGGAGAGGGTCGACCGGTTCGACATTCTCGCTGTCCTGACGCGCGGCATACCAGGAGAAACCGATCACCGCACCGAGGAGACCGAGGTGCACCGCCACGGAACCGACCCAACCTTTGCCTCCGCTCGACATCTCAGCGCGTCTCAGTGTCGAGCGCCGCCTTCGTCAGGCCCTTGGCCTTGGCGAGGGAGAGCACGTCGATGATCTTCTGATAGGAGAGCGCGCCGTCGCCGCGGATGCGCACGATCGGCTGCTCCGCCTCGGGCAGAGCCGCGAGGATGGCGAATTCGGCTTAGAGCTGGGCCGTCGTGACCGGGCGGGCTCCGAGGGAAAGCCCGCCGTTACGGTCGATGCTGACGATGCGATGCTGGGCCTTCGTGTCCGGCGCCTTGCCCGCGCCCTTGTCGGCCTTGGGCAGGTTGACCGCGGTCGTCTGCTCCAGCACCGGCGTCGCTATCATGAAGATGATCAGCAGCACGAAGCAGAGGTCGAGCATCGGCGTCACGTTCAGCTCATTGAGCACGTGCAGCCGGTTCGGCTTGGAGAAGGAGCGGGCCATCGGTGCTTACTGGGCGTCTTCCCAGCCGGGCAGAGCGGCGGGCGGCGCCTCGGAAACCGGGGCGGCGACGGGCGCGACCACCGCCGGCTGGGCCGCCTGGGCGGCGCGGCGCAGCTGTTCGCGTTCCTGCGCGGCTTCGAAGTTACGGCGGGCTTCGCCTTCGAGCTCGAGCTCGACGCGGTCGGCGAGCGAGCTCGCGAAGTTCTCGAGTTCGGTCGTCATGATCTTCACCTGGGTGAGCAGGTAGTTATAACCGAAGGTGGCGGGGATGGCGACGAGCAGGCCGAGCGTGGTCGTGACGAGCGCGCCGCAGACGCCGGGCGCGAGCTGCGCGATGCTGGCCTTCTCGGTCAGCGCGCCGAAGGTGACCATCACGCCCCACACCGTGCCGAGCAGGCCGAGGAACGGACCGCCGGAGACGAGCGAGCTGAGCAGCACCATCTTGTCCTCGTACTTGACCATCGTGCGCGCGACGCCGCGCTGGACGGCGTTCTCGACGTGGCCCATGCACAGCGTGACGTCCGCCGGACGCACGAGACGTCCCTTGTGGCGCTGCACGGCGGAGACGGCTTCGGCGACGAGGAATTCGTACGGCCCGAGATTGGAGCCGCGCGGAAAGTTGAGCGCCACGACAGCGGGCTCGTCGCGCAGGCGACGTTCGAAGGCGTGGTTGCGCCGACGGTGCTCATGGATGTCGGACCATTTCTGGATCATCGCGCCCCAGCCGATGAAGGAACAGATGAGGAGCACGACGGCGACAGCCATGCCGGCCGCGTCCATCTGCTTGAAATACCAGAGGGCGCCCTTTTCGGCCTCGGCCAGCACCAGCATGAAGACAGGAGAAAGCATCGGTTTCATAGGCAATCCGCCACGGGCAGGGCTTCAACCTGAAAAGGTTCGCCCGCACGCTTGAACCGGCGGCCGTTCTTCCGCATGGTGAGGCCTGCGTGATCCCTCGTCCGCCCACCTGCCAAGGCTGCGTCCAGAACGCGGTCGTCTACTTCACCCTCGTCGCCGGGGGTAAGGCCGAGACCTATGCCTGCTGCCAAGGCTGCCCCTCCCTGCTGTCGGACTCCATCCTCTCCTCCCTCGCGCTGGGCCTGAAGCTGACCGTCCCGGCCCCCGTCGGCCGAGGTAAGTGCCCGGCCTGCGGCTTCCGCTGGTCGGACTACGAGCGTATCCATCGCCTGGGTTGCGCGACCTGCTACGAAGCCCATGCCCCCCAGGCCTTGGCGACCATCGCGCGCATCCAGCCCGGACTGGAGCACCACGGTCGCCGACCGCAGGACAGTCAGGCGGACCGCCTCGCCAAACTGACTAAGGCCCGGGCCGAGCTGCAGGCTGCCCTCCGGGTCGAGGACTTCGAAGCCGCGGCCGTCCTTCGGGACCAGATCGCCGAACTCGAGAACGGCCCGACGGAGAGCCGCCCCTGATTTACTGGATGAGACCCACCGCCCTGCTGACCAACGACGACGGCATCAATGCCGCCTTCCTCCATGCCTTGGTGGCCGCCTGCGTCGCCGAAGGCTTCCGTGTGGTCGTGGCCGCCCCCTCCGGCGAGCGTAGTTGGATCGGCCGGGCCTTCAGCCGTCACCGCGAGGTCACCTTGGCCGAATACCCCGGACTTGGCGAACAGGCCTGGTCCATCGACGGCACCCCCTCCGACTGCGTCAACATCGCCCTCGGCCACCTCCTGCCCGTCCGGCCCAACGTCGTCCTCTCCGGCATCAACATCGGCTTCAACGCCACCATGCCCCTCTGCCTGAGCTCCGGGACCCTCGCCGGCGCGACCGAAGGCACCGCCTGGGGCCTGCCGGCCGTGGCCTGCTCGCTCGACCTCGAGCAATCGCTCTTCGAACAAGTCCACCGGAACTCGGCCATCTGCCCGCCAGCCCTCCGCCCGCACCTCGAGACCGCCTGCCGCCATGCCGCCCGCTTCGCCAAGGGCCTCGTCGGCCAGCCGGTCACCGGCCTGCACGTCCACAGCCTCAACTACCCGGCGACCGTCACCGAAAGCACCGCCATGGAACGCAGCACCCCGGCGCTGGTCCGCCACGGCTCCCTCTTCAAGCGTTCGGCGCAGGGCTTCTCGTTCGCCTGGAACGACGGCGAGAACCTCACCCCCGACAAACAATCAGACCTCGCGGTCTTGGAGCGAGGTCTGATCAGTCATACGGTCTTCGACTTCGGCGGCACCGCGCCGCTCTGAGCCGACTCAGTGGGTATGGCCGTGGTCGTGGCCGTCGCCATGATCATGGTCGTGGCCGTGGCCGTGGTCATGGTCGTGGTGACCTTCGCCGGCGAAAAGTACCGGGAGCAGGAGCACCAGACCGGCGATGAAGGCCGGGGCCCAAGCATTGCGCAGGGCGTGAGCCGAGAGGAAGGGATAAAAGGCTACGTACCCCGCGAGCGCCCAGGCGCCGAGGTGGTTGGGGAAGATCCAGAGGCCCTTGAGGCCGCCGTCGTTGGCGCGGCGCTGAACATAGACCGACAGGAAACCGGCGAAGAACACGGCGGAAAGGATGAGGAGGAAGACGGCGAAGGGGGCCCAGCCTTCCACGGCGTGGTGGTGGATCTCATCAGCCTGCTTCTTGAAGTCGGCGGAGACGGCGGCCTCAGCCTGGGCCTTGGCGGCCGCGGCGTCGAAGGTCTTGCCCTTGGCGGCGGTCTTGGCCTTGGCCACAGCCTTGTCGACCAGCGCGGCCTTGACGACGGCTTCCTGATGGTGGGCTTCCGACTCCGGAAGCGTGTGGCTCATGTAATAATAGGCGCCGGCGGACACGCCGTAGAAGACGGCGCCCAGGATGACGGTATTGATGGCCAGGCCGAGGCGGCCGAGGGGCTTGGTAAGGTCCAGCGAGAAGCTCATGGTGCGAAGCGGCAACCTAGGTCCGTCGCCCCGCCCTTCAATTCCAAACTTGGAAACCGCCCGCCGACCCGCCTGATTGGGGTCAGCCATGGCCCGCCCCCTCCCTGAAACCGTCCTTTTCGACCTCGACGGCACGCTGGTCGACAACTTCGAGGCGATCCACCGTTGCTACGACGACGTCATGGGGATGATGGGCCTGCCAGGCGTGACCTTGGAGCAGATCCGGCGCGCGGTCGGCGGGTCCGTCAACGTCACGGTCGTCAAACTGGCCGGCGAAGCCAACGCCCCCACCGCCACCCGGCTGTTCCGCGAACACTTCCCCTCGGTGATGTACCATGGCCTGCGCGCCTACCCCGGCTGCCGCGAGATCCTCGTCGGCCTCCGCGCCAAGGGCGTCCGCGTCGCGGTCTACACCAACAAGGACGACGCCAACTCCAAGAAGATCATGGAGCACCTCGGCCTCGACGACGTCGTCGACCAGGTCTTCGGGACCAACGTACACCCGTGGCGTAAGCCTCAGCCAGAGTTCACCCACTTCGTGCTCTCGACCCTGAAGGCCGACGCCGCCCGGACGGTCATGGTCGGCGATTCGCCGTTCGACATCTCCACGGCCCGCAACGGCAAGCTCGCCGCCATCCATTGCGTGACGACCGGCAGCCATACCGCCGAGGAACTCGCCCCCTATGCCCCGGACACGGTCCACGAGGGCCTGCCCGAGCTGGGACGTGAGCTCTTCAGGCTGGGTTGATTTTCGTTTCGCTCCCGCCCCGCGGGGCTGATTGGCTCAACGCATGTCGCCGCCACGCGAACCGCCGCGCGGACCCGAAACCACCCTTTCGGGCGTGGTCGAGCGCATCCTGTGGCTCGACGAGGAGACGCATTTCACGATCGCGGAGCTCGCGCCGGAGGCCGGCGAGAAAGTCATCATCCTCGGCAACATGACCGGCCTGCAGTGCGGCGAGACCGTCGACGTCAGCGGCCATTGGGAACGCCATCCTTCGCATGGCCCGCAACTGCGCGTGCGCACCTTCAGTTCGCGCCTGCCCTCCTCGGTCCACGGCATCCGCAAATACCTCGGCAGCGGACTCATCAAAGGCATCGGCAAGACCTACGCCGACAAGATCGTCGCCCGCTTCGGCGTCCGCACCTTCGACATCATCTCCAACCAGTCGGGCCGCCTCCGCGAAGTCGACGGCATCGGCCCCGGCCGCGCGAAGGCGATCAAAGCCGCGTGGGACGACCAGAAGGCCCTGCGCGAGGTCATGGTGTTCCTGCAGACCTACGGCGTGACGAACGCCCTCTGCATCCGTATCGTCAAGGCTTACGGCCAGGACGCGAAGAAAGTCCTCACCACCGAACCTTACCGCGTCTGCCGCGAAGTCGAAGGCGTCGGCTTCAAGACCGCGGACAAGATCGCGCGCAACCTCGGCCTGCCCACCGCCGGCCCGCAGCGCGTCGACGCCGGTATCCTGCACACGCTCGAGGAACTCGAAGGCGAAGGCCACAGCGCCTTCCCCGACGAAGGCCTGCTCGAGAAGGCCACCGAACTCCTCGAGGTCGACAAGACGATCGTCCACGACCGCCTGCGGAAACTGATGGAGGAGAACGCCGTCGGCGTGCTCTCCACGCGCGGCGTGCGCCTCGTGCAGCTCCGCCTCCAGGAGAAAGCCGAGAAGTCCATCGCCGCCTCGATCCAGCGCTTCCTCGCCACGCCTTCGACTTCGCGGCAGACGCGGTAAGGTTCGGTGGTGAGGACTTTCTTCGCGTCCTGGCCGTAAGCCTTGACGATACG
>JBKCKE010000172.1:0-3032 GCA_046301395.1 Verrucomicrobiota bacterium
AGCATGAGCGAGTGGGGCTTTAAGTCCGTCGATGAGAAGACCCCTGCGCCCGGCGCGACCAGCGAAGAGGAAGTCTTCCGCGCGCTCGGCCTGCCGTGGATCCCGCCGGAGCTCCGCGAGGGCAACGGCGAGATCGACGCCGCCGAGGCGGGCAAGCTGCCGAAGCTCGTCCAATTCGCCGACCTCCGCGGCGTCTTCCACAACCACACCACGGAATCCGACGGCGACCACACGCTCGACCAGATGGCCGCCGCGGCCGAAGCCCATGGCTGGGAATACCTCGGTATCTCCGATCACTCGAAGTCCAGCTTCCAGGCTGGCGGCCTCGACGAGGCTCGCCTCGCGAAGCAGCTCGAGGATATCGCGAAGCTCAACGCTTCGAAGAAGTATCGCGTACGCGTGCTCTCGGGCAGCGAGGTCGACATCCTCAAGGACGGCTCGCTCGACTTCGCGGACGATGTCCTCGCCCGCCTGGACTTCGTCGTGGCCTCCGTGCACAACCTCTTCACGTTGGATCGCGAGGCTCAGACGGCTCGCATCATCAAGGCCATCGAGAACGAGCACGTCGACATGGTCGGCCATCTCACCGGTCGCCTGCTCAACAAGCGCGAGCCCTACGACGTCGACATCGCCAAGGTCATCGACGCCGCCGCGGCCAACGACACCATCATCGAGCTCAACGCCAACCCGTGGCGCCTCGACCTCGACTGGCGCTGGTGGCGCCGCGCCGCCGAGAAGGGCGTGCTCTGCTCGATCAACCCCGACGCCCATGACACCGACCAGCTGGCCTTCGCCGCCCATGGCGTGCGCATCGCCCGCAAGGGTTGGCTGACGCCGGAGCAGGTGCTCAACACGCGGTCGCTCCCGGAAGTGCTGCGCTGGCTGGGTCGCTGAGCCCTCCTTACGGCTCGCCCTGCGGGCGCGGCCCGTCCTATCCTGCCGCATGCTGCACGATAAGCGCCGTCTGCTCCTCATCGCCGGACCTTGCTCCCTCGAATCGGAGGCCAACTGCCGGACCGTCGCCACGGAGCTCAAGGCCTTGGCCGCCCGCCACCCGGAGCTGAACATCATCTTCAAGGGCTCTTACGACAAAGCCAACCGCACCTCGCTCGGCGGCGATCGTGGCCCCGGCATGCAGGCCGGCCTCGACCTCCTCGCGATGGTGAAGAAGGACTACGGGTTCAACGTGCTCACCGACATCCACGGCCCCGAGCAGTGCGAAGCCGTCGGCAAGGTCGTCGACGTCCTGCAGATCCCGGCGTTCATGTGCCGCCAGACCGACCTCCTCGTCGCGGCCGCCAAGACCGGCAAGGTCGTGAACGTGAAGAAGGGCCAGTTCCTTTCGCCGTTCGAGATGCGCTTCGTGGTCGATAAGCTCGAAGGCGCCAAGGCCGCCGAGATCTGGCAGACCGACCGCGGCACGACCTTCGGCTACCAGAACCTCGTCGTCGACATGCGCTCCTTCCCGATCATGGCCGGCTTCGGTCACCCGACGATCATGGACGCCACCCACGCGGTCCAGCTCCCCGGCGCAGCCGGTGGTTCCTCCGGAGGTCAGCGCGAATACGTCCCGGTCCTCGCCAAGGCGGCCCTCGCCGCGGGCGCCGATGGTCTCTTCATGGAGACCCACCCGGATCCGAAGAAGGCGATCTCGGACGGCCCCTCGCAGGTGCCGCTCGCGGAATTTCCGGCCCTCGTGGAATCCTGCCTGCGCGTCTGGAAAGCCGTCCGCGCCTAAGCGGTCAGTTTTGCGATCGCATCTCGGTCCGGCTTGCCGCTCGCATTCGTCGGCATGACTGGCACGAACACATAGCGTCGCGGACGCGCGGCGGGCTCCAGTGCTTCGCAGGCCCGGCGCAACGCGGCTTCGGTCTCAGGTCCGGCCACGACGCAAGCGGTCACGAGCTCGCCCCAGGTCGCCTCAGGGAGGCCCAGCACGAGCGCTTCCCGCACGAGTCCGGTCGCGAGCAACGCTTGTTCGATGCGGGCGGGGTCGACCTTCTCTCCTCCGGTGACGATCATACGGTCGGCGCGACCGGTGATGCGTACGCTCCCATCGGCGGCCACGTCGCCGCGGTCGCCGCTCGTCCAAGGATTCGTCATCGGTCCGTCGGGCCAGACGCCGAGTCCGAGCGACGGGCAGGCGATGGTGATGATGCCTTCGCCGTTCGCCGCGAAGCGGACTCCTGGTAAAGGAGCGCCTCGCACGGTTTCACCTGACCAGATTTTTTCCGGCGGACAGAGCGCGCAGGCGGCCGCGGTCTCGGTCGACCCATAGGTGAGGAAAACGGGCAGGCGACGTGCCCGGATCGCGGCGAGCAATGGCGCTGGCACGGCCGAGCCGCCGAGCAGGACGACCTGGAAGCGCCGGAGCCACGCTTCGCCGGCGGCGTGCGCGAGGAGACGTGTCAGCTGCGCGGGTACGAGCGAGATGACCCTGGTGCCGTCAGCAGGCAGATCAATGGGGGGAAGGGCGGCGCCTTCGGGGAACCGTCCGTCGATGACCAGGTGTCGTCCGCCGGTCACGCGGGCGCGGACGGCCGGCATGAAGCCGCTGACATGCCACGGCGGCGTGCACGTCACGCCATGGAGCACGGGCGAAAGTCCTCGCGCGACGAGCGCGTCGCGTAGGCTGAGCGCGGCGTCGCGGAGCGTCTCGCCGGAATGGATGATGAACTTCACCTTCCCCCCGGTTCCGCCGGTGGGGATCATCACGCGCCCGCGCCAGTTCAGCGGAAAATCGCAGGTGCCCAGACCGCGCGGCTCCAAGGTCGTGCCGAGGATCGTCGTGCCTCGGGGAATCTGGCGCGCGACTTCTTCGCGTTCGGCCCCGGCCCAGTGCGGGTTTCCCAGGAACACCGGCAGGCCGGCGTCATGCGCCTGCAACGCCTCGCGCAGATGCTCCGCGTGGCTCGCCTGGAAGACCGCGACGGCGCTCATGTGAGTTCCTGCCAGAAGCCCGCCCAGTCGTAGCCCGGGAGTCCGGTCGCCATCGCGCCGGCCGCATGGCGATCACGGCCGTCATTTTCGAA
>JBKCKE010000173.1:0-2586 GCA_046301395.1 Verrucomicrobiota bacterium
CGCGAGAGCGATCTCGGGATGCTCGCCCTCCTGGGCTTCGATCATATCGGCGGGCTGAACACGCTGTTCAACACCCTGGCTGCCGGTTCATTATTGGCGGTGCCGCCGTCACGCGCCCCGGCGGATGTCGCGGCCACCATCGCCCGACACAAGGTCGCGATCCTCCCGGCCTCGCCGACTTTCTTGAACCTCCTGCTCACGGCGGGCCTGACCGAGGAGCTTTCCTCCTTGCGCGTCATCACTTACGGGACCGAGCCCATGCCGGAGAGCCTGCTCGTCCGGCTCAAGGCCGCCTTTCCTCGGGTCCGCTTCATCCAGACCTTCGGCACGAGTGAGACCGGCATCACCCGCACCGAGAGCCCCGAGGCTGGTTCGACCTTCCTTCGCTTCGAGGACCCGAACCTCGAATGGAAGATCATCGACGATGAACTCTGGCTCCGCAGCCGTACGCAGGTCGCCGGCTATCTGAACGCCAGCAACGAACGCTTCACCGCCGACGGCTGGTTCCGGACCGGGGATAAGGTAGAGCAGGGGCCGAACGGCACCCTGCGCGTCCTCGGACGCATGGGCGAGATGATCAATGTCGGCGGCGAGAAGCTCATGCCCGCCGAAGTCGAATCCGTCGTCCTTGGCATCGCCGGCGTCGCCGATTGTCGGGTGCGCGGCGAGCCCCATCCCCTGACCGGCCAGACCGTCGTCGTGGACGTCGTCACCTCGCTCGCCGATCACGAAGCCCTGCGCTCCGCCATCCGCAGCGCCTGTCGCGAACGCCTCGCCCGCCACAAGATTCCCACCCGCGTCACCTTCGTCCCCTCCGTCAGCGGAGAGAGGATGAAGAAGACACGCTAAAATTAGAGTATGGAGTATCGAGCATGGAGTATCGGGGGAGTGACTGACTTGGGGTAGGGATGCGATGACATCGCATCCGTTAGGCACCAGGGCGGACGCGATAGTGATCACGTCCCTACCTATGTCAGGTAATAGCGGTTAGCGGTTGGCGGCTGGCGGTTGGGAGCGTAACAAATGCCTCAGGTGACGGGTGCTGAGTTCTGAGGTAGGGGCGCGACGGTGTCGCGACCTTTGGAGAATAGACGGACGCGTCACCGACGCGTCCCTACCTCAAGCTGCCTCCACTTGTCCACTGGCCCACGTGCCAGCTTGTCCCCTGCGACTCCGTCGCATCACCTTTGCACTGCCTTTAGTCCGCTCCTCCAGCCTTCTGCTGCGCCTATACTCAATACTCGATACTCCATACTCTAGTTACATTGGATTCCCTCATCCCCTACTTCCTCGTCGACCTCGCTGTCGTCATCGCGGTCATCGTCATGATGTTCCGACGGATGGCCTTTTGGCATCCGCTGACCGCCTACCTGCTGTTCCACCTCTACAGCTTCACCTATCGCCTGTTCCAGATCGTCGGCGGGTCGCCGCTGATGTATACCGGCCAGGCGAACGCCGAAGCCATCACCCCGGAAGAAATCAGCCGGGCGATACTGTGGGCGGACGCCGGGCTCTTCTTTTTCGCGGCCGCCTCCTGGTGGGCGCATCTGGTCTTCGAGGCGAAATCCGCCCAGCCGGTCGAGCGCCGCGTCCTCAATCCGAACATCGCCAAGTTCATCGGTCTGCTCTGTCTGCCGCTCGGTGCCTACTTCTTTTACGTCATCCGGACGAAGGGGTTTGAAATCTCCGCAGAATCCGCCGGTGCAGGGTATGTCCAGGTCATCTCCATGTGGCCCATCGGGGTCATCGGCCTGCTCATTTTCGCCTTCGGCTTTCGCTGGCATCTGCTTGCCCTCGCCGCCTTCTTCCTCGGTGCGGTGGCCTTGCAGGGTTACCACCGTTTCATGTTGGTCTTGCCGCTGCTTTTTTTAACGGCGCTTTACCTGCAGACCCGGCGCCGCCGCTGGCCGACGGTCCCGATCCTGGCCGCTGCTTTCTTCGTCGGCTTAGTCTTCCCGCGCCTCAAGTATATTGGTCAGGCCTTGCAGTACGGCGACACCCAGGAAGCCATCGCGCAATTCAGCCAAGCCTTCGTCAAGGACAAGCAATCCTACACGGAATTTGCGGCCTCGGAGGATTTCCTCGATCAGTTCGCCGGCGGCCTTTCCCTCGTTGACAGTAATGGCCGTAAATTCTGGGGGTCGACCTATCTGGCTATCGTTACCTTGCCCGTCCCGCGCGCCTGGTGGCCGGATAAGCCCGGCTTGGCGGACCACCTGCAGGAAATCTCCACTTCGGGTCGCCAATATAGTGTCGAAGGCCGCATCATCACCTATCTCGGCGAGTCCTACCTGAATTTCGGTTACGCGGGGCTGATCCTTATTCCGGCATTGCTCGGCTATCTGCTCACCGCGGCCTGCCTAAGGGCCACGAGCGGCCCGATGCTCCGCCTCGGACGTTACATCTACCTCGTTTTCTTCATGGCGTTGGTCCAGACCTTCCGCGACGGCGTCCTCTCCGTCTTCGTCTTCACGGTCGTGCATAACATGCCGATGCTCTTCACCTGGATCCTGCATTCCGTCTCCGGCCTCGCCGTCAAATCCATGGACCGCCCACCCGCGGATCCGTTGGCGTTGGAGGAGGAAG
>JBKCKE010000174.1:0-13392 GCA_046301395.1 Verrucomicrobiota bacterium
CAAGTCGTTCGGCCTGACCTCCGCCCAGTTCGCCGACCGCCTGCTGGAAGAAGAGCTCATGGCCGTCGTCCCGGGCTCCGCGTTCGGCTCCGAAGGCTATATCCGCCTCAGCTACGCGACCTCCGACCAGGTCATCGCCCAAGGCCTCGAGCGCCTCGCCCGCTTCTGCGCGAAGCTGAAGAAGTAAGTGCAGCTAGGGGACACGTGGGCACGGTGACACGTGGACACGGGGAAGGGAACAGGGGAGGCGGGATCATCTCCCGCCCTCTTCTCTGGCTTTCCGCATCTTGATGGTGCCGCCCAGCAGGCGGGCTACTTCGTCGAGCTGCGCCGCTACTTGGACGACTGCTGGCTGGGGGATGATGCCGAGGTCCTCGGCGATACTGAGTTGGGTCTCGAGTTCCGCCAATGACCCGCGGGCGATCTGGAGGAAGCGCAGGGAGTCTTTGTTCGTCCCTCGCTCGTCGCCTTCCGCGATGTTCGAAGGGATGGAGACTGCTGATCGCATGATCTGATCGGACAGCCCTCGATGTCTCTCGAAGGACGGCGTCATGCAGAGGCGATAGGCTGTGGACGCGAGCGATCGCGACTTCTGCCAGACGACGAGGTCGCGATAAGAGTTAACTTTTCCGAGTGGCTTGGGGGTATTCATCGCCGCCAAGGCTGTCTCCTTCGCGGCTTCAACGCACCGCTTTCATCGCACACTGAATCCCCATCCTCCCCTAAAGGATTCCTTTGCTAACATCCCCTATGTCCACGTGTCACCGTGCCCACGTGTCCCCTAGATTTATGCCGGCTCTACGAGAATACAGGGCATCCCGGCGGCGTCGGCGGCTTCCTTGCCGCGCGGGCTGTCTTCGATGACGACGCAGTCGGCGGGCTTCAGGCCGAGGCGATCCGCGGCGGCGAGGAAGAGGTCAGGGTGCGGCTTGGAGCGCACGGCGTCCTCCGCGGTGATGATGGCATCGAAGAGGTGCGTGATGTCGATCCGCTTGAGCGTGGTGTGCACGTGATCGCGACGTCCGGCCGAAGCGACGGCGGTCTTGTGGCCGAGGCCGCGGACGTGGTGGACCACGGCAACGACTTCGTGGCGGGCGGTGACGTCCTTGGCGAGGTGCTCCTCGAGGAATTCATGGCCGTCGGCGAGCAGCTGATCGACGTTCAGGTCGAAGCCGTAGTCGGCCTTCAGGCGCTTGCAGGTGTCGACGGCGGACATGCCGCCCATCGAGCAGAAGAGGGGCCAGGGGAAATCGAACGGACGACCGATCTGCTTGCCCACGATATGGGTCCAGCTGCGGTGGTGGATCCACATGGAGGCCGCGAGGGTGCCGTCGCAGTCGAAGATCCAGCCCGGACGAGAGAGGAGGGCCGGGTCGAAGGGAATCATCTTGGACATGGCGATCAGCGCATGCCGGGGAAACCGCCGCCCGGAAAACCGCCGCCGGGCATACCGCCGCGGCCGCCGCCCATCTGGCCCATGCGACGCATGAGCTCCTTACCCTTGCCGCCCTTCATCATGCGCATCATCTCACGCATCTGGGAGAACTGCTTGATCAGCGCGTTGACGTCGCTGACCTGGGTGCCGGAGCCCTTGGCGATACGCAGGCGGCGGGAGCCGTTGAGGATGTCGGGGTTGCGACGCTCCTTCTTGGTCATCGAGAGCACGATGGCTTCGGTCTTGGCGAGGTGCTTCTCTTCCTTGGCGCCGACCTGGATGCCGCCCATGCCGGGCATCATCTTCATGATGTCGCCGAGGGGGCCCATCTTCTTCATCTGCGACATCTGCGCGAGGAAGTCCTCGAGGTCGAAATCGGCCTTCTTCATCTTCTCGGCCAGACGCTCGGCTTCCTTGTGGTCGACGACCTCCTGGGCCCTCTCGACGAGGGAGACGACGTCGCCCATGCCCAGGATGCGCTGGGCCATGCGGTCCGGGTGGAAGGTGTCGAAGTCCGAGGACTTCTCGCCCGTGCCCATGTAGCGGATCGGGACGCCCGTGACGGACTTCATCGACAACGCGGCGCCACCGCGGGCGTCGCCGTCGAGCTTGGTCAGGATGATGCCCGTGAGGGGCGTGGACTCGTGGAACTTGGCGGCCACGTCGACGGCCTGTTGGCCGAGGGCGGCGTCGGCGACGAGGAAGACTTCGTGCGGTTGGAAGGCGTCGCGTACGCGGCGGACTTCTTCCATCAGGTCGCCGTCGATCTGCAGGCGGCCGGCGGTGTCGACGATGACGAGGTCCGCGGCGGCGGCTTCGGCGTCCTTGACCAGGCGGCCCACCATCGCGGCGACGTCGGTCGCGGCGCGGTCGGCGCGGAAGTCGAAGCCTTCGTTCTTGGCGAGGGTCTCGAGCTGGTCGATGGCCGCGGGGCGGCGTAAGTCGGCGGCGATGAGGGAAGGCTTCCGGATGCCTTCCTTCTTCACGAGGTGCTTGGCGAGTTTGGCGGCGCTGGTGGTCTTGCCGGAGCCCTGAAGGCCGACGAGGAGCACGCGCAACGGGCGGCGGGGGTCGATCGGGCGTTCGCCTTCGCCGAGGAGCTTCGTGAGCTCGTCGGACACGATCTTGACGGCCATCTGGCCCGGGTTGACGGACTCGATGACGGCCTGGCCTAGGCAGGCGACCTTGACGCGTTCGGTGAAGTCCTTGGCGACCTTGAAATTGACGTCGGCGGACATCAGCGCCGAGCGCACCTCGGTCAGCGCCGGGGCGATGTTCTCCTCGGAGAGCTTGGAGAGCCCCCGGAGGTCGCGGAGGGCCTTGGTAAGTTTGTCGGTGAGGTTGGCGAACACGGGATGGGAAGGAGAAAGCAGGGAGGGGCGGGAGACAAGGCAGGAGAGCGTGGAAAAGAGGACCGGAGGACCCGAGGGCCCGAGGGCTGGAGAAAACAAAGATACAGGTGGCAGGAATCGATGGGTATGTCTCTCCCGCCACCCGCTACCCGGGGCTGTCACCCGCCACCTGAGAACGATTAACCGCCAACCGCCAACCGCTAACCGCCATCACCTACCATGGTATCTGCTTTGCATCCGCCGCATTTCCCGTCTTCTTCGCCTCATGGAAATCCTCATCATGGGCTGCGGCACGTCGCAGGGCTGTCCCTTGCCCGCCCATGACAATCCGGGGCTGGATCTGAAGAACGAGCGGAACTGGCGCGCCCGGACGAGCATCCACGTCGTCATCGAGGGCCATCACGTCCAGGTCGACGCCGCCCCGGAGTTCCGGACGCAGTGCCTGAAGTATGATGTCCGCGAGGTCGACACCTTCATCCTGACCCATGGCCACGCCGACCATGTCCTCGGCATGGATGATCTTCGTCAGTTCTGCACGAACAAGGGCGGGGCGGCCATCCCGGTCTATTCGACCGAGGTCGGCCTCGAGCGTATCAAGGCCATCTTCCCTTACGCCGTCGGCAAGCCGCAGGCCTCGGGTTACGTCTCGCTGGGACTGAACCTCATGCCGTCGAAGCTCGCCCTGCCCGGCGGCGGTATCATCCGTTCGACGCTCCTCCCGCACGGCAACGAGTCCACGCTCGGCCTCGTCTTCGAAGAGCCTTCGACGGGCATGAAGTTCGCCTATTACACCGATTGCCGCGCGATGACCGAGAAGTCCCTCGAACTCGGAGAGCATGCCGACCTTGCGATCCTCGACGGCCTCCGCCCGAATCCGCATCCGACGCACATGACCGTCGATCAGGCCTGTCAGGCCGCGCATGACCTGCGTGCCAAGCGGGCGCTGCTCACGCACATGACGTATCAGATCGACTACGCGACTTATACGGAGCAGCTGCAGCAGACCCACCCGAAGGTCGGCCTCTGCTACGATGGTCTCCGGATCAAGCTCGGCGCCTGAAGAGGCACGAAAAAGGGCGCCCGCTAGGCGCCCTTGATTCACCGGCTCGGAGCGGGCTCAGAGTTCGGTGACGACGATGTTGCGGAACCAGCAGGGGTCGCCGTGCTCGGTGAGCATCAGCTTACCCTGACCAGGGCCGAAGCCCTGCTTGTTCTTGAATTTGCTCTTGGCGATGGCGGCCTTCCATTCCTCGGACTTCGTGTCGGCCGAAGAGCTCAGCTTGCCGTTGAGGTAGTGCTCGATCTTGCCGTCCTTCACCACGATGCGGCTCTGGTTCCACTCGCCGATGGGCTTCTTGGCCTTGTCCTTGGCGGAGTCCACGAGGTCGTAGATCGAACCCGTGTTATGGCTGCCGCCGCGGAGGCCGTCGGGGTGGCCGTCGTCGTCGATCATCTGGTATTCGATGCCAAGCCACTCGCCCTTGCCCTTGGCGTCCTTGATGTTGGTGACCCAGAACTTGATGCCGTTGTTGCCCTTGGCTTCGAGGCGCCATTCCCAGGTCAGTTCGAAGTTCGTGTATTCCTTCTTCGAGATCAGCGCGCCGGTACCCTTCTGGGCGATGAGACGGATGACGCCGCCTTCTTCGGTCTTCCAGCCGCCGGCGGGGGCGCCGCCGTTGAGGTCGGTGAAGTCAGCGAGGCTGAGGGTGGCCTTTTCGCCGGCGAAGAGGGTGCCGGTGGCGAGCAGGGCGAGGAGGAGGGATTTCATGGGGAGACTTTGTTTATGGGAAATATTCCGGTGGATTTGAAGTCCTTTATCGGCGGTCAGGGTAGGACCTTGATTTCCTTGAGCCAGACGAGGGCTTCAGCCTGCCACTTGTCCCAAGAGGGACCCTTGTAGCCGTTGAGGCCGTGGCCGCCATTAGGGAGTTCGACGAGGCGGGTCGGGAGGCCGGCCTTCTGCTGGGCGGCGTAGAACATCCGGCTGTTCTCGATGTCGACGACCTTGTCATCGAGCGCGTGCGCCAGGAACGCGGGCGGAGTGCCGGCCTTCACGTGCTTCTGTGTTGAGAAATACTCGGCGAGTCCCTCCGCCGGCGTTTCGCCCATCAGGTTCTTCTTCGAGCCGCGGTGCACGCCGACGTCCATGCTGATGACCGGATAGATCAGGATCGAGAAATCGGGACGGCTGCTTTCACGGGCGATCGCGTCGGTGGTCTTCCCTTCGCCGGCGTTGAAGTGCACGGTCGCCGTCGAGGCGAGATGGCCGCCGGCGGAGAAGCCGATGATGCCGACTTTCTTCGGATCAATCTTCCACTGGGCGGCGTTGGCGCGCACGGTGCGAATCGCCTGCTGGGCGTCGAGGAGCGGCACGTAAGGGCGTCCGGCCGGGAGGCGGTATTCGAGGACGATGCCGGCGATGCCGTGGGCGTTGAGCCAGGCGGCGATGCCGTGACCTTCGCCCTTAGTCACCAAGCCACCGTAGCCGCCACCGGGGCAGATGACGATCGCCGCGCCATTTGGCTTCTCGGGCAGGTGCACGGTAATCTTCGCCTTGGAAGAGTCGGAGAACTTCCAGTTGCCCTCAGGCGCATCGCCCTTCCACAGCGGCAGGGTTTCTGCGGCGAAGGAGGAAGCGGTCAGCGCGAGGAGGGCGAGGAGGGGGCGCATACGGGGAGAGTATGGAGTATAGAGTATGGAGTATGGGAAAAGCATGGGGGAGGGAAGGGCGTTTGGTAGGGTCGGGACCGCGTCACGACCTAGCTGTATCGAGGTAGGGACAGCACCACGTGCTGTCCTAGTTCGCCGCAGGGCGAACCCGGGTAGGGGCAAGGCTTCGCCTTGCACTCCTCGATCGGAGTGCGCGGCAGAGCCACGCCCCTACCTTCGGACGCCCTGCGGCGTCCGCACGGGCACAAAAAAGCCCCGGAGGTCCGGGGCTTTGGTTTGTTTGCCTGACGGCTTACTTGCCGAAACCGGCGGAAGGCTTGCCGTCGGCTTCCAGCTTGCCGGCGGACCAGAGGACGGCGCGGGCGACGAGGTCGAGGTAACGCGCGTCTTCGACGGTGGCGTTGTTATGGCCGATCGTGGTGCTGAAGATGCGGGTCTTCTTCGGGCCGAACTCGTTGGTCCAGGCGACGATGGCGTTGGCTTCGGAGGCCGGGGTGACCTTGCCCTTCTTGTCCTTCTTCTCCGGGACCTTCTGCAGTCCCGTGGCGAGGGTCTTGGCGCCCAGGACCTGGACGTTGTTGTAAAGCTCTTCGTTGATCGTGGTCCAGTCGGCGAGGCCCGTGGTGACCGGGTGGGACTTGTCGGTGAAGGTGATGGCGATCGGCTGCTGCGGGCCATGGCCGGTGGACTGCAGGCCAAGCATTTCGTACCAGCTGGCGTTGTCGGCGCCGGCCTTCACCGGCTCCTTGAAGTTACCCCAGCGGTAGCTGTGCATGGCGCAGTGGAGGTTCACGGCGGGCAGGCCGTTCTTGTGGGCGTTGACGATGTTGGCGACGTAGGCCTGGTCGGTGATGTCGGCGGCGCACTCGTCGTGGACGACCACGTCGAAGTTCTTGCCCCAGTCCGGGCTCTTGAAGAGCTCGAAGAGCGGCTTGGTGGACTTGGTCGGGTCGTAGGCGACTTCGACCACGGCGTTCACGCGGGCTTCGATGCCCTTCTTCAGGACTTCTTTCTGCGTGGCGTAATCGTGGCAGCAACCGCCGGCGACGACGAGGACGCGCAGCAGGGGCTTCTGCTCGGCGGCGAGCGTGGAGGTCAGGCCGACGAGGGCGGTCAGCGCGAGGAGGGTGCGGAGTTTCATGGGGTATCGGAGATAAAGGGGGTCAGGGGGTCGGCGGGCAAAAGAAAAACCTACTTCTTAGGCTTCGGGGCCGGCTTGGGGGCGGTCAGGGCCTTCTTGGTGTCGGCGATCGCGGCCTTGGCCAGTTCGTCGGGGATAGGCTGGCCTTCGACGAAGGCGTAGAGGGCTTCCTTCTGCTTCTCGGTCAGCGGATGTTCTTCCTTAGGCGGCATGACATCCCCCGCGGTACGACCCAAGAAGACGCGGGCCAAGAGCATGCTGTCGTTCGGCTGGCCGATGACGAAGGCCAGGTTCTTGCCGCCCTTGAGGGTGGCTTCGAGGGTGTCGAGGCGCAGTTTTCCTTTCTCCTTCTTAGGTCCGTGGCAGGACACGCACTGCGCGTCGAACATCGGCTGGACGACCTTGGCGTAGTCCGCCTTCTGCGCCGGCGTGAGCGGCTTGATCGGTTCGGGCTTCTTCTTCGGTGCCGTCGGCGCGGCGAAGGCGCAGGCAGCTAGGAGCAGTGGTAGCAAAGAGCGCATCAGCTTATTTCTTCGGGGCCTGCTTGGGCGCCTTGGTCGCGGCGAGGGCGGCCTTGGCGACGTCGTCCGGGATGGGCTTGCCTTCGATGAACAGGGCGAAGGCCTGCACCTGATCCTTCGTGAGCGGGTTGCCTTCGGTCGGCATGAATTCTTCGTCCGACGGGTCGAGCGTCACGCGCACGTGCATGAGGCTCTTCTGCAGGTCGCCGGCGACGAAGGCTGCGCCTTCCGAGCCGCCCTTCTTGAGGGCTTCGAGCGAATCCATGCGGAGCTTCCCTTTGACCTTCTTGGCGCCGTGGCACTCGACGCAGTGGGCCTCGAGGATCGGAGCGATGACCTGCGCGTAGTCGTCGCGCTTGGCGCCGGGTGCGACGTCGATCACGACCTTGTCCGGACGCGGCGAGGCGACTTTGTTCGGTTTGAAGGGGAAGCCTTCTTCGTGGACGATCTCGCCGCCGACGTGCGCGGCGAAGCTCATCACGCCGATAGCCACGACTTGGCCGGCCAGGCGGACCGTGAAAGACTGCGAGAGCAGCAGGCTGGCCAGTCCGGCGAAGGCGGAGGCGCCGATGCCGCCCCAGAGATGGAGTTCGATGGCTTCGCCGGCGAAGCCGTTGAAGTGCGCGTGCAGGATGCCGCAGAGGACGGCGCCCCAGGTGCCGACGGCGGAGAAGACGGACAGGCGACGCACGGTCGCGGTGGCCTGCTCGTGACGTTCGAAGAATTCGAACATCGGCACGATGAGCAGCACGGCGGCCGGGATGTGCAGCGCGAGGATGTGGAAGTTGCCGAGGATGGACAGGATGGCCGGGCCGCGCTCCGTGCCGTCGGGGGGCAGGAGGAAGGCCAGCGCGACCAAGAGGAGATTGGCGGCGGCGACCAGGATGGCGGCCTGCCGGAAGGTCAGGGCGTGCAGGCGTGCTTCGATGCGGTGAAGGGGCGTCATGGGACGGAAAGGGGTCTGGGTGATATGGAGTCGCGTCGGGGTGGGGTCAAACGCAAGCGACCGTGCTTACGCCCTCCTATTTAGACACAAAAAAAGCCCGCGGGTTGCCGCGGGCTTTTCGTCAGCAAGCCGTCGGGCTTACTTGGCTTCGATGAAGGCCTTGACCTTGGCGACCTGCTCCTTGGTGAGGGGCGGGTTCTTCTCGTGGGACTTCTTCGGGGGCATGGCCATGTCGTCGTCGGGGCTGGTCGCGGCGAGGTTGATGGTCTTGTAGAGGGAGCTCTTGGAGACGTCGCCCCAGGTGATGCCTTCGCCCAGTTCCTTGCCGCCCTTGACGATGGAGGCGAGACTGGAGGAGTCGAAGCCGGACTTGACCTTGCCGTTCTTGGCCTTCTTCGGGTCGTGGCAGTTGGCGCAGCTCTTCTCGAGGATCGGAGCGATGTCGGCCTTGAAGGCGGCTTCGTGGTCGACGGCGGCGAAGGCCGAGGAGGCGGAGAGGAGGGTGAGGAGGGCGAGGGTACGCATGGGTGTATTAAGGTAACACCAGCCAAAGCGAAAAGTTGCCCGCTGGGGAGCAAAAAGTGGCCTATTCGCGGACGGCCCACACCCGGCAGGCCTCCTGCATCCGGGTCGGGACGTAGGCTTCCACCCGGGTTCCTTCGGCCAGGGCCTTGGAATGGATGATCGTAGCCCCGGCGTGCAGCTTGGAGAGCATCGCATACTGGTCGTGGGGGATGAGTAGGGTCATGTGCTCATCCCGGCTGGCGGCGCACTCCTCGAGGCGTTGGAGCAGGGCCGGCAGGCCTTCCCCGGTCTTGGTGCTGATCAGCTTGGCGTCCGGGTAAGCGGCCAGAGCCTGGGCGCGTTCGACCTCGTCGCAGAGGTCGGCCTTGTTGAGGACGGTGATTACCGGACGGTCGCCGGCGCCGATCTCGGTCAGCACCTGCAAGGTCGTTTCGGCATGCTTGTCGCGTTCGGGCGAGCCGAGGTCGATGACGTGGACGAGGAAGTCGGCTTGGACGGCTTCTTCGAGCGTGGCCTTGAAAGCTTCGACGAGCCGGTGTGGGAGGCGGCGGACGAAGCCCACCGTGTCGGTCAGGAGCAACGCGCGACCGGAGGGCAGGGCGAGGCGACGCGTGGTCGGGTCGAGCGTGGCGAAGAGCTTGTT
Source organism: Verrucomicrobiota bacterium (assembly GCA_046301395.1). Lineage (GTDB taxonomy): Bacteria > Verrucomicrobiota > Verrucomicrobiia > Opitutales > UBA953 > UBA953. The sequence continues at coordinate 9,234 of JBKCKE010000174.1, forward strand.
GGCCGCGAGCACCTCGGAGCCGGTGAGCTTGTTGAGCAGCGAGGACTTTCCGGCGTTGGTGTAGCCGACGATCGAGAAGGTCGGGAGCGGTACGCGCTTGCGCTGTTTGCGTTGGGTGGCTCGCTGGGCGACGACTTCCGCCAGATCGCGGCGGACCTTGGCGATCTTGTCGCGGATCTTGCGCTGGTCCATCTCCAGCTGCGTCTCGCCGGCGTCGCGCTGCATCGTGCCGCCGCCGCGCTGGCGGTCGAGGTGGGACCAGAGGCGCTTCAGGCGCGGCAACATCTGCTGCAACGCGGCGAGTTCGACCTGGAGGACGGCCTCGCGGGTCTTCGCGCGGGTGATGAAGATATCGAGGATGATCTCCTGACGGTCGATGGCGCGCAGTTTGGCGTCCTTCTCCCAGTTGCGCTGCTGCGCGGGCGTCAGCTCGTCATCGAAGATGATCAGGCCGCATTCCTTGTCGCGGGCCAGTTGGGCGATCTCCTCCAGCTTGCCGGAACCGACGAGCGTGCGCGGGTTCTCTTCGCGCAGCTTGGCGATGATCGAACCGCGGATCTCGACGCCGACGTTGCCCACGAGTTCGTGGAGCTCGTCGAGCAGGAGCTGGGCTTCCTCTTCGGTGTCGTCCGGGCGCTGCAGGCCGACCAGGATCGCGCGGTTGGAGCGGGCGATGACCTCAGGGTCGAAAGGGTCGAGCGGCTTTTCTTTTTTGTCTTCGGATTCGTCGGACACGTGGCGGAAATAAAAAGGGGAAGGTGATCCTGACGGCCGCATTGAGGCAGGCGAGAGCAGAGTGCGGGCAGAGGTAGGGACGTGATTACCATCACGTCCGTTCGCTGGGCAGATTGGATATGAGGGGATTGTCGCTAAGCCTCGCGGACATGGCGACTTCGGCTTCGAACGGATGCGATGTGATCGCATCCCTACCCAAGGCAGCTAACCAAAAGAAAGCGGCGGGTTGCCCCGCCGCTTGGTCTCTCCTCCGGCCCTCCGGTCAACGCGTCAACCTGTCCTCGAATCCGGCTTACCGGTCGAACTGTACCCAGTCGACGTTCATCAGGCCGCCGCCCTTCTTGGGGTTGGTCAGGACGAGGTAGACGTCATGGCGGCCGGCCGTGGGCGTGAGCTTCGCCTTGTTCTCCATGAACTTGCCCCAGTCGCCGGTGTGGGCGATGTCGACGGTCGCGACGATCGGGCCGGTCGGCGAATCCAGGCGGACTTCGATCTGGCTGCCCTTGGCGCCCCCGCCGACGGAGGCGTTGACCTTGATGTTCTTGGTGTCGGCGAGGTTCAGGTTGGCGAACTTGAGCGTGGCGCCGTGCTGGGTGGAGCCGATGGCCTTGCCGGTGTTCTTGCCGCCGGTGATCTCGGCGGTCTCGGCTTCGACGCGACGGTGGCGGAGTCGCACGACACCCTTGCCGGTCAGCGGGCCGGCGGCGCCGGCGCCGGCGTCGGTGACGACGGCTTCAAGAAGCAGGGTGCCGGGCTTGTTGTCCTTCGGCGCGGTCAGCTGGCCTTCGAGTCCTCGGGTGAGGGTTGGCCCGCCCTTGCCCTTCTCGAGGGCGAGCATCCAGCGGAGCATGATGGCGACTTCGTCCTCGGTGTGCTGCGGGTGGGCGAGCATCGGGATCTGGCCCCAGACGCCGCTGCCGCCGAGGCGCACCTTCTGGTTGAGGAGGTCATCGGCGCCGGGCTGCTTGCGGTATTTGTCGGCGATGGCGACGAACGACGGACCGACGAGCTGGGTCTCCACGGCGTGGCAGTTGAAGCAATCGCTCTGACGCATCAGCGAGAGGCCCGGGTCGACCGCCACGGCCGTGCCGTCGGCGGGGAGGAAGGCGGAGGTCACCAGCGTGCGGGCGGCGAACTCGGCGGGCTTGGCTTCGGAGGTGCCGTCCTCGGCGTCCTGCGCGGCGACCTTGAAGTCGAGCGGCTTGCCGGGCGTGAAGAAGTCGCCGTCCTGCGGGGCGAGGAAGCGTACGGTCGGCATGGTGTTGCCGACGACGACGGGGGTCGTGCGCGTCACGGAGCCGCCTTGGCCGTCGGTGACGGTGAGTTCGACGTTGAAGTTGCCCGCGGTCTCGAGGGCCACGGTCAGCTCTTCGCCTTCGCCGAGCTTCTTGTCGCCGGGCTGCAGTTTCCAGGCGTAGCTGAGTTTGCCGCCGTCGAGGTCGCGCGAGCCCTTGGCGGAGAGCGTGGTCTTGAGCGGCGTCGGGCCGGCCGGGGTCGAGACGGCGAGTTTGGCGATCGGCTGGAGGTTGCCGCGCACGTAAGAGATCTTCAGCAGGGCCGAGTCTGGGTTGACGCCCCAGGTATCGCCGTAGTCGAGCAGGTAGAGGCAGCCGTCCGGACCGAAGGTCGCGTCGACCGGGCGACGGAGGATCGTCGCGCCGTTGTCGATGAGGGCCTGCTGCTTCTTGCGCTGTTCGTCGGTGTTCGCGGCCACGAAGGCCGTGGGCGCGAAGGCTTCGAGACCCTTGAGGTCGGAGTTCGCGTCGAGGCGGGCCCACTTGATGAACGGACGCTGCCAATCCCAGAAGAGCAGGGAGCGGTCGAAGTGCTTCGGGAAGCCGTTGGTCTGGTCGTAGGACTCCTGCCAGTAGAAGACCGGGCCCGCGCAGGCGGTGCGGCCGCCTTCGCCGAGTTCCGGCCACTGTTCGGAGACCGCGTACGGCCAGTAGATGAAGGCGGGGACGGCGGGCGGGAGTTCGACGAGGCCGGTGTTGTTGCGGCTCTTGTTGAGCGGGGCCTTCGGGTCGAACAGCGCGCCGACCTTCTCGGTCGCGTAGTCGTACTCCGCGTAGGGGAAGTTGTTGCCGACGAAGAGCGGGTAGCCGTGGTTGCCGGCCTTCTTCGCCTGGTTGATCTCATCGTAACCGCGGGAGCCGCGGGGGCCGTCGACGCGCGCATCGGGGCCGACTTCGCCCCAGTAGACGTAGCCGGTCTTCGGGTCGATGCTCAGGCGCCACGGATTGCGCGTGCCCATCGCGAAGATCTCGGGACGCGTCTTGGGCGTGCCGGGCTTGAAGAGGTTGCCTTCCGGGATGCTATAGGTCGCGTCATCGTGCACGCGGATGCGGTTCACCTTGCCGACGAGGGTGTTGGTGTTGGCGGAAGTGCGCTGGCCATCCCACGGCTCCTTGCCCGGGCGTTGGTCGAGCGGGGCGTAGCCCTTGCTGTCGCCGAACGGGCTGGTGTTGTCGCCGGTCGAGAAATAAAGGCAGCCGTCCGGGCCGAACTTCAGCGTCGCGCCGTGGTGGCAGCACTGCAGGCGCTGCTCTTCGTATTTCAGGATGAGCTTCTCGCTGCCGGCGACGAGCTGGTCGTCCTTCACCTGGAAGCGGGAGAGATACTGGCCTTCGAAACCGACGGGCGAGTAGATCAGGTAGATCCAGCCGTTCTGCGCGAACTTCGGGTCGAGGGCGAAGGCCAGGAAGCCGTTCTCCTGCGACTTGAAGATCTCCATCTCGGCGACGAGCTTCACGCGCTTGGTCTTCGGGTCGTAGATCTTGAGGGCGCCGGCATATTCGTTGAACCACAGGCGGCCGTCGGGCGCGAACTCGAGGTGCATCGGCTGCGGCAGTCCGGTGAGCAATGTCTCGGTCTGGAAGCGCACGTCCTCCGGCAAGGCTTCGGCGGCTCGGGTGGCCGGCGCGGTGGCGAGCAGGGCGGCGCCGAGGAGGGAAAGGAGGCGGACAGGGGTAGAAGCCATGGGTAGGTGACCTTGGGGAACGGTGGGGGTTCCTGCAGGGTTAGGAAAATGGGCCCAAGGGCAAGAGGGCAGAGAGCTGCGCCCCGAGTATCGAGTATGGAGTATTGAGTATCGGGGTTGTGACGGCCGCCGAATGGTGGCCGAGGGGTAGGGGCACGGCTACGACGTGCCCTTGGGCGGCAGGTTGACCTGCCAAAACAGGAAGTCCGCCTTACGGCGGACTTCGTTAGGGGCTTGGGACTTCGCTCAGATCAACCCGAGCTGCATCTTGCCGTCCTCGGAGATCATGGTCTGGGTCCAAGGCGGATCCCAGACGATGTCGACGCGGGCCTGGTTGATGCCGGGGACGCCGAGCACGCGATTGCGCGCGTCTTCGGCGATGACGGGTCCCATGCCGCAACCGGGCGCGGTCAGGGTCATCGCGACGACGACGCTGTGGCGGTC
>JBKCKE010000175.1:0-4586 GCA_046301395.1 Verrucomicrobiota bacterium
ACCAGGAGGACGAGCAAAAGGCGTGGCATACCCCTCACACTGAAGTTTCGGCTGGGCCGATTAAAGCGGATTAAGGGACGAGTTATTAACGGACCGGACACTTCCGCCTTCTCCCGGAGGGCGGACGGAGTATCGTCCGCTGTCCTGAACCCGCCCATCCACATCAAGGGAGCCCGCACCCACAACCTCAAGGACGTGGAAGTGACCATCCCGCGTGGTCAGCTGACCGTCATCACCGGGGTCAGCGGGTCGGGCAAATCTTCACTGGCCTTCGACACCCTGCACGCCGAGGGCAGCCGCCAATACCTGGAATCCCTCTCCGCCAAGGCCCGGGGGATGCTGGATGCCGCCCCACGCCCCGACGTGGACTTCATCCGGGGCCTCTCCCCGGTCATCGCCATCGCCCAGCGGACCGGCGGCAATACCAACCCCCGCTCGACGGTCGCCACCCTGACCGAGATCGCCGACCACGCCCGCCCCCTCTGGATCATCGCCGGCGACCGCCGCTGCCTCGAGGACGGCCACCCGGTCCGCCGCCGTTCGCTCGACGACAACCTCCGCGCCCTCGAAGCCATCCCGGACGGCACGCGCCTGATGGTCGTAGCCCCGGTCGCCAAGGATAAGCCATCCGTCCTCCTCGAAGCCTCCGCCGACCTCGGCCGCCGCGGCTTCTCGCGCGTCCGCGTCGACGGCGTCGTCGGCACCCTCGAGGAAGCCGCCGGCCTCCTGTCCGGCCGCGAAGCCAAGCAACTCGACGTCGTGGTCGACCGCATCGTCGCGGGCCCCGATCAGCGCAGCCGCCTCGCTGACTCGCTTGAACTCGCCTTCCGCGAAGGCCGTCATCGCGCGAGCGTGCTCGCCGAGAAAGACGGGCGCTGGGAAGAACACGTGCTTTCGCTCCACCTCGCCTGCGAACATTGCGGCGAGACCTACGAGCCCATCAGCCCGCGGGCGCTCTCACATAACCATCCCGAAGGCGCCTGCCCTGATTGCGGTGGCCTCGGCCGGCAGATGCGCTTCCAGGAAAGCCTCTCCATCCGCGACGAATCCCTGTCGATCCACGACGGCGTCGTGAAACCGTGGAAGTGCGCCACGCGCAAGACGCTCATCCGCCGCAACGCCATCACGCGCGCGCTCGCCGAGCAGGTGCCGTTCGACCTCAAGACTCCTTGGCGCGATCTGCCCAAGGCCGTCCGCGAGCTTCTGCTCCACGGCGATCCCAAGCGTAAGTTCCTGCTCCCGCCGCCCAAGGGCCGTAAGCCCATCGAGACCGTCTGGACCGGCATGTTCACCGAACTCGAGCACGCCTACCGCACCACCACCGGCGAATCGCTCCGTCAACGCCTGCTGCAGTTTCAGGCCGGCTCCGTCTGCGCCGGCTGCCAAGGCCGCCGCCTCTCCCCCACCGCCCTCTCCTTACGCCTCAATGGCAAGACCATGGCGGAGTTCCTCGCGATGACGATTCCCGCCGCGCTGGAGTTCACGAAGCAACTCGCCACGCATCCCGGCGTCATGCCCGCGGAAGAAGCCCGCCGAGGACTCGAGCAGCGCCTCGCGTTCCTCCACGACGCCGGCCTCAATTACCTCACCCTCGACCGCGAGTGCAGTTCGCTCTCCGGCGGCGAAGCCCAGCGCGTCCGCCTCGCCACGCAGCTCGGCCTCGGACTCGTCGGCGTGACCTACGTCCTCGACGAACCCAGCATCGGCCTGCACCCGAGCGACCACCAGCGCCTCATCGGTTCGATCCGCGGCCTGCGCGACCTCGGTAACACCATCCTCGTCGTCGAACATGACCGCGACATGATGCTCGCCGCCGACCACCTCATCGAGATGGGCCCGGGCGCCGGTATCGACGGCGGACGCATCGTCTTCGAAGGCACCCCCAAGGCCTGCGGCGCGCACGCGTCCTCGCGTACGGGGGCTTATCTCTCCGGGCGCGCCACGCTGGAAGGAATCGTGAAGCGCAAGCCCATCGGCAAGGCCGCGATCACCGTCAAAGGCGCCACCGAGAACAACCTCAAGGACGTCACTGCCTCGTTCCCGATCGGCGCCCTCACCGTGGTCTGTGGCGTCTCCGGCTCCGGCAAGAGCACGCTCGCCATCGACATCCTGTCCGCCGCGGCCGCGCGTAAGATCAACGGCGCCAAGGTCGTGCCCGGCCGCCATACCGGCCTCGAAGGCCTCGACCAGATCACCGCGTTCACCGCCGTGGACCAAGAGCCCATCGGCCGCACCCCGCGTTCGAATCCCGCGACCTTCACCGGTATTATGGATCTCATGCGCGACCTCTGGGCCGCGCTCCCCCTCGCCAAGGCCCGTGGTTACGGCCCTGGCCGCTTCAGCTTCAACGTGCGGGGCGGTCGCTGCGAGACGTGCTCCGGCGAAGGCTCCGTCGCGCTCGATATGCAGTTCCTCGGCGAGACCTTCGTCGACTGTCCCAGCTGCGCTGGCCGACGTTTCAATCGCGAGACCCTCGAGGTCCGCTTCAAGGGCCTGAGTATCGCCGACGCGCTCGGCCTTTCCGTCAACGAAGCCGCCGAAGTCTTCCGCGCCCAGCCCAAGCTCGCCGAGAAACTCCGCACGCTCGCCGAGGTCGGCCTTGGTTACCTCAAGCTCGGCCAGGCTGCCAACACCCTCTCAGGCGGCGAAGCGCAGCGTCTCAAGCTCGCGTCCGAGCTCGCGCGCCGTGACCACTCCGGCCGCCTCTACGTCCTCGACGAACCCACGACCGGATTACACTGGGACGATATCGCCAAGCTCCTCGCCCTGCTCGGACGTCTCCGTGACGCCGGCGCCACGCTCATCGTGATCGAACACCACGCCGACGTGATCCTCGCCGCGGACTGGGTGATGGAACTCGGCCCCGAAGGTGGGGAGAAAGGCGGCAAGCTCGTGTATGCCGGCCTGCCCGAAGGCCTGCTCAAGCAGAAGGGGTCACCGACGGGACGAGCCCTAGCGGGCTCGTGAAGAATCGATGACAGAGGACAGATGACGGAGGACAGAAACTTCAGGCTAATCACTTAGGCGATCACATCGGATAACGGTTCTATTTCCGCATCTTCTGTCATCCGTCATCTGTCATCCGCCATCTGTCATCTACTCCGTTCACATCTTCGCTGAAATCAGCGCAGCCACCTTACCCAGGTCCGCGATCTCGGCCTCGGTGAAGTCGTAGGGCTGCATCTTGCCGATACCGAGCACGCCGATCACCTTGCCGTCGGCGCCGACGATCGGGACGGCGAGCGCGCCTTGGACGTTCGTCTTCTGAGCGTCGGGCTTGGCGACGCCGCCGAGGTCTTCCTGGAGATTGCAGAGCTGCACGGCCTCCTTGCGCTGAGCGGCGCAACCGGCGATACCCTTGCCGAACGGGATGTTATCGATCTTCGGCAGCAGCATCGGGAGCACGTGCGGCGGGATACCGTGCTGGGTGACCAACGTGAGCAGCCCGGTGGACGGATCGGTCCGGTGAATCGTACCCGTGGCGCAGGCGAAGTTCGCCAGCACCTTGACGAGCACCGCTGACCAGTCAGGCGAGCTGACGGCGAGGATTTCAGGGATACCGGCAGCAGTTTGCGACATGGTGATAAAATCAGACAACGCCCTTGGCCATGCGTTCCGTCAGCCAGGCGAGGCCGCCGGCTTCGTCGCCGAAGACGCCGTCCAGCTGGGCTTCGAAGGCCTCGTCGAGGACCTGGGAGAACCAGCCCGCGGGCTTGTGGCCCATGGCGATGAGGTGGCGGCCGAGGATGATCTTCTTCGGGGCGGTCGAGGCGACCTGCAGGGCGGCGGCGCGTTCAGCGAGCCATTCGCCATGAGGGGAGGCTCCGAGCATGCTCGCGGTACCGCGACCACGGCGGTCGGCGAGATCCACACGGCAGAGGCGGTCGATGCGGACGACCTTGTTGGCGAGGCGGCGGACGGCGGCGTCACCGGCGCCGGCCTTATGGAGGTAATACGGCTGTCCGTGCCAGCGCACGAGCGGCAGGACGGAGTCGATGAGCTTCTTCTCGTTCGTGATCTGGGCGAGGAAGCGCGAGGCGAGGTTGAAGCTCTCCTCTTCATGGCCGTAGGCATGCCAGCGGTTGTCCTTCTCTTCCTTCTTCGTCGTGGTCGCCTTACCGATGTCGTGCAACAGCACGGAAAGCCCGATGATCAGGTCTTCGTCGCGGTCGCCGAGGCGCTCCTTGGCGTAGGCGTCAAGGCACTCGCAGGTGTGATTCCAGACGTCTCCCTCGGGATGCCATTCCGGATCCTGAGGCACGCCGATCATCGCGTGCAGCTCGGGGTAGAACTTCGTCCAGCCGCAGTCCTTCAGGACGTTCAGGCCCACGGAGGGCTTGCGACCGCGGAGCAGGAGCTTCGTCCACTCTTCCATCAGGCGTTCCGGCGGGAGGTCGGCCTGGGTGAGCGTGGCGCAGAGCGCGATCGTCTCTGGGGCGACCGAGAATTCGAAGCGCGCGGCGAACTGCATCGCGCGGAGGACGCGGAGCGGATCTTCGGCGAACTTATCCGAGACGTGCCGGAGGCGGTTCGCCTTCAGGTCAGCCACGCCGCCCCACGGATCGAGAATCTCGCCCGTGAACGGG
>JBKCKE010000176.1:0-12494 GCA_046301395.1 Verrucomicrobiota bacterium
GTCGCCCTCGAGGTCGCAGAAAGCCATCTCCGGCTCGATCATCCAGAACTCGCTGGCGTGGCGGCTGGTGTGCGAGTTCTCGGCCCGGAACGTCGGCCCGAACGTATAGACATCGCCCAGAGCGCACGCGAGGGTCTCGCCTTCGAGCTGCCCGGAGACCGTCAGATAAGCCTGTTTGGCGAAGAAATCCGCAGCCCAGTCGACCTTACCCTCAGGTGTCTTCGGCGGCGCGACCGGGTCGAGCGTCGTCACGCGGAAGAGCTCGCCGGCGCCTTCGCAGTCGCTGGCGGTCACGATGGGCGTGTGCACATAGGCGAAACCGCGCTGCTGGAAGAACTCATGCACGGCCATGGCCATGCGGCTGCGGACGCGCATCATCGATCCGAGGCGGTTGGTACGGGCGCGCAGATGCGGGATGGTCCGCAGGAATTCGACCGTGTGCCCTTTCTTCTGGAGCGGGAAAGTCTCGTCGGCCCGCCCGAGCAAGCGGAAGGCGGAGGCCTTGAGCTCCCACTTCTGGCCCTTGGCCGGCGACGGCACCAACTCACCATCCACACTGACCGAAGAACCCGTCAGCGCGTCTTTCAGGTGTTCCGCTCCCGGAGCCCCGGCATCCACGACCACCTGGAGGTTCTTGAAGCACGAACCGTCGTTGAGCTCGACGAACGAGAAGTCCTTGGCGTCGCGGCGGGTGCGGACCCAGCCCGAGACCGTGACGCCCTGGAGCGGCTGCTCAGCGGCGAGCGCCTGCTTGACCTTGATTCGCATGGGGCAATTTGCACCAGCCTGCCCGCCGAAACAAGCGAGAGATGCCCGGACGGGCGGAGATGCCCGTTTTTTCGGGTCGGGCTGGACAACTCTGAGTCCTTTAACACGCTCGCAAGCCTTCCACATGAACGCACTCGAACAGCTTCGCCAACACACCAAGGTCGTCGCCGACACCGGCGACTTCGCCGCCATGAAGGCCTTCAAGCCCTTGGACGCCACGACCAACCCGAGCCTCATCCTTAAGGCCGTCCAGATGCCGGAATACCAGGCCCTCCTCCAGAAGGCCGCCCAGGACAACAAGAGCAAGGGCGTCCAGGCCGCCGTCGACGCGCTCCTCATCTCCTTCGGCACCGAGATCCTCAAGATCGTCCCGGGCCGCGTCTCCACCGAAGTCGACGCCCGCCTCTCCTTCGACAAGGCCGCCACTGTCGCCAAGGCCCGCGAGCTCATCGCTCTCTATAAGGCCGCCGGCATCCCCAAGGAGCGCATCCTCGTGAAGATGGCCTCCACCTGGGAAGGTATCCAGGCCGCCGCCGAGCTCGAAAAGGAAGGCATCCGCTGCAACCTGACCCTCCTCTTCTCCTTCGCCCAGGCCGTCGCCTGCGCCGACGCCAAGGTCCAGCTGATCTCGCCGTTCGTCGGCCGCATCTACGACTGGCACAAGAAGGCCCAGGGCGCCAACTGGAACGAAGCCGCCTCCTCGGGCGCCAACGACCCGGGCGTGCAATCCGTCCGCCGCATCTTCGCCTACTACAAGCGCAACGGCATCAAGACCGAAGTCATGGGCGCCTCCTTCCGTAACTGCGGCCAGATCAAGGCCCTCTGCGGTTGCGACCTCCTGACCATCGCCCCGAACCTCCTCGACGAGCTCTCCAAGGACTCCGCCGCGGTGCCTAAGGTGCTCGACGAAGCCGCCGCCAAGTCCGAAGGCGAAGCCGCCAAGGCCTGGGGCGAGAAGGAATTCCGCTGGCACCACAACGAAGACGCCATGGCCACCGAGAAGACCGCCGAAGGCATCCGTGCCTTCGCCGTCGACGGCAAGAAGCTCGACGACCTGGTCGCCAAGGCCATCGGCTAAGAGCACTGTCAGTCCTTCAAGCAAGGCCGGGCCCCAAGCCCGGCCTTCTTATTTGCGGCGGACCCAGGCCAGCACGAGCAAGACCAAGCCGACCAGATCGAAGAGCCAGCCCAAGGGGATAAAGCCGAACTGCTCCTGCAGCATGCCGTCCTGATCGACGGTCGCACCCTTGCGCGCATAGAGCATCTGGCACGTCCAGGAAGCGCAGAAGCAAAGGACTGCCGCGATGAAATAGCGGCGATTCATGGCCTACTTCCGACGCTGGCGGACGGCCTCGAAGAGGCAGATCGCCGCGGCATTGGAAACATTGAGCGAATCCGACAGGCCGGCCTGCGGAATCGAGATCTTCTCATCCGCGCCCTTGAGCCAGAAATCGGTCAGGCCGTCTTTCTCCGACCCGAGCAGCAAAGCCACCGGGCCGCGGCAATCGACGTCCCAATAGGCCTTGGTTGCCGCCGGCGAGGTCGCGAGCGAACGTACACCCTTGGCCTTCATCCAGGCGGCGGCTTCCTGCGAAGTGCAGACGGCGACCGGCATGGAGAAGAGCGCGCCCTGGGAAGAACGCACGACGTTCGGATTAAAGACATCCGTGATCGGATCGCAGACGATGAGGGCGTCGCAACCGGCGGAATCGGCCGTGCGGAGCAGCGCGCCGAGATTACCTGGCTTCTCGACCGATTCGGCGACCAGTAGGAGCGGATTGGCCGAAGGCTTGAGCTGATCGAGCGAGCAGTTCCAGGTCCGGGCGACGCCGAGCAGGCCGTCGGGGCCCTCGCGGCCGCTGACCTTCTCGAAGGCGGAAGCGCCCAGTTCGCAGCAGTCGACACCGGCGACGCGCGCGTTGGTCACCAGCTCGGCGGCCTCGGAGCCGCGGAACATCGACGGACAGAAATAGATTTCGAGCACCTCGACCTTGCGCTCGATGGCCCGGGAGAGCTCCCGGAGGCCTTCGGCGATGAACAGGCCGCGGGCTTCGCGCTCGGCGCGGTCACGCAGGCGGGCCAACGCCTGCACGCGGGGGTTCTGTCGGCTCTGGATGACCTCGTCGGGCACGAGCGAAGTGAGCACCAAGGGACGCCCGAGGGCAAGGATAGGCCTTCGGCGGGGATAAGTCTCGACCTCTCCGCCTGGAGGCGGACTTTATCGCCATGTCCGAATTCGAGCCGCCTCAGTCCCGTAAACCCGACTCCTCCAAGTTCCGGGAGGGCAAGTTCACCTATCATCAGGAGATCGAGGTCGAGATCGCGAGCCTGACGAACCTCGGCGAAGGCGTAGCCCGCGTCGACGGCTGGGTCGTCTTCATCGCCGGCGCCCTCGCGGGCGAGAAGGTCGTGGCCCGCATCTGGCATAACGCCGCCAACTTCTCCCGTGCCGACCTCGTCCGTGTCGTCGTCCCCTCGCCCTACCGCGTCCAGCCCCGCTGCGACCTCTTCGGCGAATGCGGCGGCTGCCAGTACCAGAATCTCGCCTACCCGCAGCAGCTCGAATGGAAGCAGAAGCAGGTCGCGGAGGCCTTCGAGCGCCTCGGCGGCATCAAGACCAAGGTCGATCCCTGCCACCCTTCCCCGAAGCAGTACGGCTATCGCTCCAAGATCACGCCGCACTTCATGACGCCCCGCCGCGCGGACTTCCCGATCGGCTTCCTCGCCGCCGGCACCTCCCGCCGCGTCGTCGACGTGCCGAAGTGCCCCATCGCGACCGACGCCATCAACGCCACCTACGCCCGCTCCCGCAAGGACATCAAGGCCAACCCCGGCCGCTTCGAACGCGGCGCCACCCTGCTCTTCCGCGACTGCGAAGAAGGCGTCATCACCGACTCCCGCCAGGTCGTCACCGAGAAGGTCGGCGCAATCCAGCTCAAGTTCCTCGCCGGCGAGTTCTTCCAGAACAACCCGTCCGTCCTCGAGCAGTTCGTCGGCCACGCCATCAAGCTCGCGCACGAATCCGGCGCCAAGCACCTCGTCGACACCTACTGCGGGTCGGGCCTCTTCGCCCTGTCCGGCGCCCGTCTCTTCGAGTCCGTCAACGGCATCGAAGTCAGCGCCGAGGCCGCCCGCAAGGCCGCCGAGAACGCCACGCTCAATCACTTGCTGAACTGCCGCTTCATAGCCGGCTCCGCGGAATCGATCTTCAAGAAGATCCCGGTCGAAGGAAGCGAGTCCGCCGTGATCGTCGACCCGCCCCGCAAGGGCTGCGACGAAGCCTTCCTCGACCAGCTGGACGCCTTCAGCCCGCGCCGCATCGTCTACGTCAGCTGCGCGCCCGACACCCAGGCCCGCGACGTGAAGTATCTCTGCGCCAAGGGCTGGAAGGTCGTCTCGGTCCGTCCGTTCGACCTCTTCCCGCAGACTCGCCACGTCGAGTGCATCGCGGCGCTGGAACGGGCCTAACCGACCTTTCAGGGCACAAAAAAAGGGGCGCCGCAAGGCGCCCCTTCTGCTTGGTCGGTCAGCCGGTTCAGGCCTGCGGCTTGGCGGCGTTCTCTTCCTCTTCGTCCGAACGCTCGACCTTGGAGATGCCGAGGAGCGACTCGCCTTCCTTGAGGCGCATGACGCGGACGCCCTTGGTGTTGCGACCCGCCGTACAGCGGATGTCGGACACCTTGGTGCGGATGGACTGGCCGCCCTTGGTGAGGAGCATGACCTCGTCCTCTTCCTGGACGCTGAGGGCGCCGGCGACGCCGACCTCGGTGGATATGGCGATGACGCCCTTGCCGCCGCGGGACTGCTTGCGATAGACGGGCTCCTTGGATTCAGGATCGTCGAAGGGCGTGCGCTTGCCGATGCCGTCGATACCGACGACGAGGAGCGTGCAGGCCGGGTCGACGACTTCCATCGCCTTGACCAGGTCGCCGGTGTCGAGGTTCATGCCGATCACGCCGGTCGTGTCGCGGCCCATGGAACGGACGTCGGACTCGTGGAAGCGGATGGACATGCCGGACTGCGAGATCATCACGACCTCGTTGTCGCCGTTGGTCAGCTTGGCCGCGATCAGGCGGTCGCCGTGCTCGATATTGATGCCGATGATGCCGCCCTTGCGGTAGTTGGCGTACTTCGAGATCTCGGTCTTCTTGATCGTGCCGTTGGCGGTGCACATCATGAGGAACTTGCCCTCGTCGAAGTTCGAGACGCAGACCATCGCGGCCAGTTTCTCGTCGTCCTTGAGGTCGAGCAGGCGGGCGATCGACTTGCCGCGCGAGGCGCGGTTGGCTTCCTCGATCTCGTAGACCTTCTCCACGTAGACGCGGCCGTTGTTCATGAAGAACAGGATGTGGTCGTGCGTGTTGGCCGTGAAGAGGTGCTCGATGAAATCGCTGTCCTCGTCGGAAGCGGCCTTCGAGAGCTCGGCGCCCTTCGTGCCCTTGCCGCCGCGCTTCTGGAGGCGGTACTGGGCGACCGGGGTGCGCTTGATGAAGCCGGCGTGCGAGACGGTGACCACGCAGCCTTCGTTGGCGACGATGTCCTCCATCGACAGGTCGCCTTCCTGGGCGGTGACCTTCGTCTTGCGGGGACCGATGTGCTTCTTGGCGGCGTCGCGCAGCTCCTTCTTGATGAGGGAGAGCAGCTTCGACTCGCTCGAGAGGATGCCGCGGAGCTCTTCGACGAGCGCCATCAGTTCGCGGTATTCGGCCTCGATCTTGTCGCGCTCCAGGCCGGTGAGCTGGTAGAGGCGGAGGTCGAGGATGGCCACGGCCTGGCGTTCGCTGAGGCCGTACTTGGCCATAAGCTTCACGCGGGCCTCGTCGCGGTTGGACGCGGCGCGGATGATCTTCACGAAGTCGTCCAGGTTACGCAGGGCGATCTTGAAGCCCTCGAGGATGTGGGCGCGGTCCTCGGCCTTGCGGAGGCGGAAGCGGGTGCGGCGGGTGACGACGTCGCGGCGGTGCTCGACGAAGCACTCGAGCAGCTCGCGGATGTTCATCTGCTTCGGACGACGCTTGTCGAGGGCTAGCAGGATGACGCCGAACGAGTTCTCGAAGTTCGTGTGCTTGTAGAGCTTGTTGATGACGACCTTCGGGTTCTCGTTGCGCTTGAGCTCGATGACCACGCGCGTGTTCTCGTCGGACTCGTCGCGGAGGTCGGAGACCTCGTCGAGGACCTTCTCGGAACAGAGGTCGGCGATGTGCTTCACCAGGGAGGAGCGGTTGACGTTGTAGGGCAGCTCCGTGAGGACGATCTGCTCCTTGCCGTTCTTCATCTCCTCGGTGTGGGCGACGCCGCGGACGCGGATGATGCCACGGCCGGTGCGGAGGTACTGCTTGATGCCTTCCTTACCGTTGATGACGCCGCCGGTCGGGACGTCCGGACCGATGATGATCTTCTCGAGGTCTTCGACGGTGGCGCTCGGCTTGTCGATGATCAGGCAGGTGGCCTCGACGAGCTCGTTGAGGTTATGGGGCGGGATGTTGGTCGTCATGCCGACCGCGATGCCGGTCGAACCGTTCATCAGCAGGTGGGGCAAGGCGCACGGGAGGACGGTCGGCTCGGTGGTCGACTCCTTGTAGTTCGGGGTGAAGTCGACCGTGTCCTCGTCGATGTCGGCGAGCAGCTCGGAGGAGATCTCCGAGAGACGGCACTCGGTGTAACGGTAGGCCGCGGGCGGATCGCCGTCGACGGAGCCGAAGTTGCCCTGCGGCTCGATCAGCTGGTAACGCATCACCCAGTTCTGGGCGAGGCGGACGAGCGTGTCGTACACGGAGCTGTCGCCGTGCGGGTGGTAGTTCTTCAGCACTTCGCCGACGACGCCCGCGCACTTGTCGAACGGGCGGTTGTGGACGAGGCCTTCGCGGAGCATCGCGTAGAGGATGCGGCGCTGCACGGGCTTCAGGCCGTCGCGGGCGTCCGGGAGGGCGCGGGAGACGATGACGGACATCGAGTAATCGATGTAGGCCGTCTGCATGATGTCCGTGATGTTGGCGGACGTGAGCTTTTCCTTGTCAGAGTACATGTTCGAAGAGGTCTCGGG
The DNA here is from genome assembly GCA_046301395.1 of Verrucomicrobiota bacterium. Classification (GTDB taxonomy): domain Bacteria; phylum Verrucomicrobiota; class Verrucomicrobiia; order Opitutales; family UBA953; genus UBA953. The sequence continues at coordinate 6,812 of JBKCKE010000176.1, forward strand.
TTAGGTTCGTCAGGACGATCAGACGTCGAGATTGGAGGTGTTGAGCGCGTTGTCCTCGATGAAGGCGCGGCGGTTCGGGACGTCCTCGCCCATCAGCATGGCGAAGACGCGGTTGGCTTCGGCGGCGTCGGCGATGTCGACCTTGAGGAAGCGGCGCTTGGCCGGATCCATCGTGGTCTCGAAGAGCTGCTTCGGATTCATTTCGCCCAGGCCCTTGTATCGCTGGATCGTGAGGCCCTTGCGGCCGAACTGGCGGATCTGGCCGATCAGCTCGAGGATCGAGCCGAGGGGGATAGGCTCGGCCTTCTTGACGATCTTCTTGGCCGGCTTCTCTTCGCCCTTGGCCTCCTCTTCGCCTTCGGCGGCGGGGGCTTCCTCGGCGGTCGAGCCGTCAATCAGGTGGTAGCGCGGCTCTTCGCCGGCGGTGAACTGCTTCACGTCCATGCCCTGGGTCTCAAGCTCCTTGAGCACCTTGGTGATGGCGTCGTTCTCGAAGACCTCGATCACGTTGACGCGCTCCTGGACGACCGTGCCGTCCTTGAGCTTCTTCTCGCGGTCGATCTTGTCGGCGAGGAAGTCCTCGACGCCGGCCTTGCGCAGGTAGGCCTGCTTGGCGTCGGTGTCGGCGAGGAACTCATAGGTCTCCTCGTTGCCCGTGCGGGTGCGCACGATGAAGCGCGGAAGCGCGTGGGTCTTGTGGTCCTGCTGGTCGAGGTAGTCGCCGAGCTGGCAGCCCGTGCGGCCGATGCCGGCGCCGAGGGATTCGAGGCGGGCGAGCGATTCGACGATCTTGTCGAGCTTCTGGCCCGGGAAGACGTGCTTGTCGCGGAGGCGGAGCAGGTTCACGTCCTCGGAGCCGAGCTCGAGGAGGATGCGGTTCAGTTCCGGGTCGTTGTCGACGTACTGCTCGCGCTTCTTGCGCTTGATGCGGTAGAGGGGCGGCTGGGCGATGTAGACGTAGCCGGCTTCGATGAGGCCGGGCATCTGGCGGAAGAGGAACGTCAGGAGGAGCGTCCGGATGTGCGAGCCGTCGACGTCCGCGTCCGTCATGATGACCAGCTTATGATAGCGGCACTTCGTGACGTCGAAGGCGCCGTCGCCCTCGTGCTTGCCGATGCCGGTGCCGCAGGCGGTGATGATCGTGCGGATTTCCTCGTTGGAGAGGATCTTGTCGATGCGGGCCTTCTCGACGTTGAGGATCTTGCCCTTGATCGGGAGAATCGCCTGGTAACGGCGGTCACGGCCCTGCTTGGCGGAGCCACCGGCCGAGTCGCCTTCGACGATGTAGAGTTCGCAGACGGACGGATCGCTCTCGGAGCAGTCGGCCAGCTTGCCGGGGAGGCCGCCGGAGGACATGGCGGACTTACGGACCGTCTCGCGGGCCTTACGGGCGGCTTCGCGGGCGCGGGCGGCGTTGAGGCACTTGTCGACGATGCGACGGCCGGTCTTCGGGTCGCGCTCGAGGTAGTACTTGAGCTGCTCGCCGACGACGGAGGTCACGATGCCTTCGACTTCCGGGTTCGTCAGGCGGGTCTTGTTCTGGGACTGGAACTTCGGGTCAGGGTGCTTGACGGAGATGACGGCCACGAGGCCTTCGCGCATGTCGTCGCCGTTGAGCTTGGCGTCCTTGTCCTTGATGAGGTTGTTGGACTTCGCGTAGTGGTTGATCACGCGGGTGAGCGCGGAACGGAAGCCGGAGAGGTGGGTGCCGCCTTCGGGCTGGTTGATCAGGTTGGCGTAGCTGAAGACCATCTCGTCGTAGCGGTCGTTATACTGCAGGGCCACGTCGAGGGTCATGCGGCGCATGCCCGGCTTGGGCTTCTCGCCGTCGGCCATCACGCGCGGGTTGGACAGATCGGTGAAGTCGACCTCGGCGGAGATCAGGATCGGCTTCTCGAAGAGGCGCTCTTCGTTCGCGTTGAGGAACGAGACGTATTCGGCGATGCCTTCCTTGAACTCGAACTTGTCGGCGCGATTGGAGCGATGGTCCTTCATCTCGACCGTGATGCCGGGGACGAGGAACGCCAGCTCGCGCATGCGGCGGACGAGCGTGTCGTACTTGAACTCCTGGGTGGCGATGAAGATCTCCGGGTCCGGGTGGAAGGTGATCTTCGTGCCGGTGCGCTTCGTCTTGCCGATGACCTTGATGGACTGCGTGACTTCGCCGCGGCAGAACTTCATCTGGTGGACTTCGCCTTCGCGGCTGACTTCCGCGATGAAGCTGTCGGAAAGGGCGTTGACGCACTTCGCGCCGACGCCGTTCAGGCCGCCGGACACCTGGTAGGCGCCCTTGTCGAACTTACCACCGGCGTGGAGGTTGGTGAGCACGAGCTCGAGCGTCGGGACTTTTTCTTCCGGGTGCATCGCGACGGGGATGCCGCGGCCGTCGTCTTCGACGGAAAGGGAGCCGTCCGCATGGATCTCGACCTTGATGCTCTTGCAATAACCGGCGAGGGCTTCGTCGATCGAGTTGTCGACGATCTCATACACGCAGTGGTGGAGACCCGTCTCGTTCGTATCACCGATATACATACCAGGTCGCTCGCGCACGGCCTTGAGGCCCTTGAGGCGCTTGATGTCGGAAGCGCCGTAGCTTTCGTTACCGGCGTGCTTGCCGCGATTCGGGGTTTTCTCGGAATTTTCGCTCATGTCTAGGTGTGTAAATAAATGATATTTCCCCGCCCGCAGGAGGGGTGTTTTCATGCTGTTTTTCACAGGGGTATCTGCAACAGGAAACACCCTCGCCGTGAATGTTTTTGGCCGCCCAGAAATGACTCACAATCAACCCCTTACGAAAACTTATAGGGGGTGTAAGAAACCGTTGCTCACACGTTACTCACAGCCTTTTTCCGACCACCCCGCAGCCCCCACTGAACGGGGCTTCAGGCGGGTCCGAAAAAGGCCGCGATCGGACCCAGCGCCGCCTCGCCCGTATCTTCCAGGACATAGTGGCCGGCGTCGGGGAAAAGGAGCTGCTGGGCCGACGGGAATCGGCGGACGAACCCCGCCAAGAAAGTCTGGTCGAAACAGAAGTCCCGCATGCCCCAGCAAAGGAGCATGGGCTTGGCCTTGAGGCCCGCCAAAGAGGCTTCCACCCCGGCCAAGACGCTCCGGGTGGGGTGTTCGGCCTCCATGGGGATATCGGCCACGAAGTCCGCGACCGCCCGCCGGACCGAAGCAGACCCGTAGGGGGCCAGGAAACCGGCCTTAGCCGCAGGGCTGAGCGGCTTTTCGACCGACATCCAGGTGGCCGGCCAGGCGAAGCCGTTGAGGCCTTGGACGATGAAGCGGCCGACCAAGGGGGCGCGACAGAGAGCAATACGGGCCGGGATGCGCTCGGACAGGAACGCCCCGGTGTTGGTGACGAGGATCTTCCCCACCCTCTCCGGGCGGCGACCAGCGACGCCGAAGCCGATGGCGCCACCCCAGTCATGCACCCCTAGGTCGAACTCCTTCAGTCCGAGATGGGCGATGAGGGCTTCGACGTCGGCGATGCGATCGGCCAGACGGAGGAAACGATCGGGGCGGGCGGACAGGCCCATGCCGACATGGTCGGGGGCGATGACGCGACGGCCCTGGGCGGCGAGCTTCAGGATCAGGTCACGCCAAAGGAACGACCACGACGGATTGCCGTGGAGCAGCAGCACCGGACGGCCGTCACGCGGACCGTGGTCGACGTAACTCATGCGTCCCGAAAGCGCGGCGAAATCCTTCGGCACAAAGGGATAGAGCGCCTGCACGGCGGGCGAAAGTTCGGAGGCGGTCATTGGCATTCGACGGCGAGCATCATGCTGGCGAGACCGCTGCCGATGCCCAGCAGCGCGACACGTTCACCCGGCTTGATCCGGCCTTCGGCGAGACCGAGCGCCAGCGTGGCGGGCACGGAGACCGAGCCCACGTTGCCGAGCCGATCGAAGCTCTGGTAGTCTTTCGCGGGATCGAGGCCGAGTTTCTCGAACAGCAGCGACGAATGGCGGCGGCCCACCGGGTGGGTGACGACGCGGTGCGGCGTGGATTCGTCCCAGCCGGTGACGCCTTTGAAGCGACCCCAGCAGCGCTGGGCCAGCGCGACGCCGGCGGCGAGCAGCGCTTCGGAGTCCGTGCGCATGTCGAGTTCGGCGAAGGAAGTATCCCCTTCGCAGAGGCCGTTCGCGGAGGAATCAGTTTCGGCGGCTCCGCCGAGGAGGCGGATCGCGCCGGGGCCGGCGAGGTCGTCACGGGAGACCACCGCGGCGGCGCCCCCTGCGCCGATCGTGAGATTGGCGAAGTACGGCTTGATGGTCTAACGCGTGAGCGCGAGGTCTTCGTTCAACATGCGGATCGTGCGCTCCACGAGAGGACGACCATCTTCTCCCGAGCAGACGAGGGCACGACGGATCTGACCGGACTCCACCATGCCCGCGGCGAGCGCGACGGCGTTGAGGAAGCCCAGGCAGGCATTGGAGACGTCGAGGATCTGCGCCTGCGGGCCGAGACCGAGCAGTCCGTGCACATACGCGGCGGTCGAAGGCTCGAGGCGATCGCGGCAGACCGACGAATGGATGAGCAGGTCGATGTCGGCCGGGCCGACGCCGGCGGCCTGCATCGCGCGACGACCCGCCAACGCGGAAGCGGCGGACGGGCGGATGGCCTGCGGCCAGAAGCGACGCTCGCGGATGCCCGTCATCAGTTCGAGACGGCCCTCCGGCAGCTTCAGGCGGCCGTAGAGCGGCGCCAGGCGACGTTCGACCTCGTCGGAGCTCCAGACCTCAGGAGGCAGTTCGGCGACGAGGCCGGAAAGGACGGTGCGCTGGAAGATCACGAGCCGGGGAGACGGGAAGAAGCGGCCACGAGTTCTTCGTCGAAGAAATTCCAGCCCATGCCGGCGTCGACCACGATGCCTTGCCCGTTGACTCCGCTCGAGCGCGGCGAGAGCAGCCAGACCGCCGTGTCTGCGACCTCCTGGGTCTTCAGGGCTTCCTTGCGGAAGGTCATCTTCTCGGCGTGCAGGTAGTTATGGAGATAACCCGGGATTCCGGCGCTGGCGCTCGTCTTGAGAGGGCCGGCGTTGACGGAGTTGAAACGCACGCGCGAATCGGCCGAGAAGGATTTCGCGAGGAAGCGGCTGGCGGATTCGAGGGCGGCCTTGATCGGCGACATGTAGCCGTAGTTCGAGGCGGTCACCTGCGAGGAGATGCCGATCGAGACGACGGACGCGTCGGCCTTCAGGTGCGGCTTGAGCGCGCGGGCCAGTTCGACGAGCGAGAACGCGGAGATCGCGGTGGCCTGCAGGAAGTCGGCGCGGACGGTCTCGTGGAACGGCTGCATGCCCTTGGAGAAGTTGGCGAAGGCCACGCTGTGCAGGACGCCGTCGAGCGGGCCATGCTCACGACCCACGGCGGCCGCGAGCTGCTGCGTCTGGGCTTCGTGCTCGAGGTCGCAGAGATAGACCGGCTTGCCGTCGAGCAGGCCCTTCAGGGAGTCGAGGCGGGCTTGGGAGCGAACCGAGTAGACGACCTTGGCGCCCTCGGATTCCAGGGTCTTGGCGACGTGCCAGGCGACGGACTTCTTGTTCGCGACGCCGAGGACGAGGTAGGTCTTACCGGTGAGGCCGAGGAAGGACATAGGTCAGGCAGGTTGGTCGACGAGGGCGAGGGCGAAGCGGATGGTCAGGACGGCCTTGCCGTCGCGACGCACCGTGCCC
>JBKCKE010000177.1:0-13131 GCA_046301395.1 Verrucomicrobiota bacterium
ATATCACGGAAGTCACACGTATGGAAAGCGGCCTTGGTACCAGGCAGCTTGGCGGCCTTGAAGTTGGCTTCGGCGATCGCGATGGCGGCCGGGTCGATGTCCGTGCCGACCACCTGCCCCACCCCGCCCGCCAAGGCGGACTCGATGAGCTCCAGTCCGGATCCGCAGAACGGATCCCAGACGATTTCCTTTTCCTGACGTCCGGCGACGCGCACCAGGCAGGCCGCGAGCGGCGGGTGCGAGGCCGCATTGACGGCGTCGGTGCGGTAATAGAGACGCGGGTTGGGCGAGATGCGCGGACGGAGTTCGACCAGAGCGCTGCGCTCGTCGAAGTGCACGTCGACCGACCACGGGGATTCGCGGGCGTCATTGAGCACGCGCGGATTCAGTTCGAAAGCCTTCTTCGTCACCTTGGCGACGGCATCATCGTGATTGCCCTCGGAGATCATGCTCAGGCGATAGCGGGCAGCGCCCTGCGTGAGGGCCAACATGAGCGTCTCGGCGAGCGGCGAGGCGATGGCCTTCGCGAGCACGTCGAGCGCCTCGGCCGAACCGGGCTGGCGGATGAAGGCGAGGAAGAAGGCCGCGGTGTCGAAGCAGCGCAGCTGATAGAGTTCGGCGAGCGTGAAGGCGTCCTTCGGCTCGACCACCACGAAGCAGCCACGGACCTCGACCACGCGGAACTTGCCGCCGCGGGCTTCGTCTTCGCGCACTTCGTCGGCCACGATGGATTCCAGGCCCTTGCGGCAGCGCAGGTGCAGGCGCAGGCCGGGATGCTTCGGCACGACGGCGTCCTGCCGGACGTTGCTGGGGCCGCCCTGGCGGGCCACGCTCGCGCGGACCTTCTGTTCATCGATCAGTTTTTCGCCGGAGCCGGTGACCGCCTTGAGGGTCGCCGCGCCGCCGATCTTCTCGAGGGCCGAGGCGACCTTCTTCTTCTCCCGGTCGACGTCGGTGGTCTTAAGGATGTCGATCAGCTTGCGCTCGGACTCCTCGTCGCCCCCGAGTTTCGGGATGGCGGCGGTGGCGTAGCGGCGGATCTTCTCGGAGGGGTCCTGCAGGAGGCCGATCATCCAGGCCTTCACGGCGGCTTTCATTTCCGGATTGCGGGCGGTCGAGAAGACCACGCCGACGGCGCGGACCAAAGCGACCTGCTGGTTGCGCTCCTTCGGGCCGAGCTGGTCGAACTTCGGGACCTCGACGGTCCAGAGCTGGGCGGCCGGCAACTCGCGCAACTGTCGGTAAAGGTCGTTGTCGGCTTTCATGGCTTGGGGTGTCGGGGGGACGGGCGGCAAAGTCAAGGGAGACGCAGGCGGGCGAACCCTGGCGGTCGGCTTCAGATGCGGTCGGCGCCGTGTCGCACTTTGGGCTTTTTCCTAACAAAAATAACCAAAAGCAGCCGAGCGTTTGGCGACCCGGGAACTTGGCACGAAAACCCGGCTCCGCCCCCCTCGGACCAATCCATAAGTTGCCTTTGACAGAGGGGGATTATTGCCCACTAGATTTAGGCGTCTTGCGGTCACCGCCAAGGCACCCGGCGGCTTAGCCGCCAGCCCATCCGACCACTTTTGCCCACACCAGAAATGAAGAATCCCGGACTTCCCGAAAAACAGGGTCTTTACGACCCCCAGTTTGAGCATGACGCCTGCGGCGTCGGCTTCGTTTGCCAGATGAAGGGCAAGCGTTCGCACGATATCATCCAGCAGGCCCTCACCATCCTGGTCAACCTCGACCACCGAGGCGCCTGCGGCTGTGAGACCAACACCGGTGACGGCGCGGGCATCCTGCTCCAGCTCCCCCACGGGTTCTTCGCCAAGCACGGCCCGGCCAACCTCCCCAAGCCGGGTCACTACGGCGTGGGCATGCTCTACGTCTCCCCGGACGCCAAGATCCGCGCCGCGACCGAGGCCACCTTCACCGACCTCGCCAAGTCCCTCGGCCTCTCCGTCCTCGGCTGGCGCACCGTCCCCGTCGACAACTCCTCCCTCGGCAAGACCGCCGTCAGCAGCGAGCCGGTCGTCCGCCAGGCCTTCCTCGGCCGCCCGGCCGATTGCGCCACCGACCAGGACTTCGAACGCAAGCTCTTCATCCTGAGCAAGCAGGCCCACCACCAGATCCGTGGCGCCGGCAAGGACGAGTTCTACTACGCGAGCTCCCTCTCCTGCCGCACCATCATCTACAAGGGAATGCTGATGCCCGAACAGGTCGGCAAGTACTTCACCGACCTCGCCGACAAGTCGATGGACACCGCCCTCGCGCTCGTCCACTCGCGCTTCTCGACCAATACCTTCCCGAGCTGGGAACGTGCGCACCCTTACCACTACATCGCCCACAACGGCGAAATCAACACCCTCAACGGCAACGTCAATTGGATGAAGGCCCGCGAGCCTCTCCTGGCCAGCCCGCTGTTCGGCAAGGAACTCCCAAAGATCCTCCCGATCGTGAACCCGAACGGTTCCGACTCCGCCAAGTTCGACAACGTCCTCGAGCTGGTCGTCATGGGCGGCCGCTCGCTGCCCGAGGCCATGATGATGATGATTCCGGAGCCGTGGAACGGCCACGAGTCGATGAGCCCGGAGAAGAAGGCCTTCTACGAATACAACTCCTGCCTCATGGAGCCCTGGGACGGCCCCGCCTCCGTCGTCTTCACCGACGGCACGATGATCGGCGCCACCCTCGACCGTAACGGCCTCCGCCCTTCCCGCTACTACGTGACCAAGGATGACTACGTCATCATGGGTTCCGAAGCCGGCGTCCTCCCCGTCGACCCCGCCAACGTGGCCTCCAAGGGCCGCCTCCAGCCGGGCCGCATGTTCCTCGTGAACATGGAAGAAGGCCGCATCGTCGCCGACGAAGAGATCAAGCAGCAGATCGCCGCCCAGAAGCCTTACCGCGAGTGGCTCGATAAGAACCTCATCAAGCTCGCCGACATCGCCGACGGACCCGCCGAGCCCGCCCCGGCCCACAGCAACACCGTCCAGCGCCAGCTCGCCTTCGGTTACACCTTCGAAGACCAGCGCAAGCTGCTCGTCCCGATGGCCAAGGACGGCGTCGAAGCCATGGGCTCGATGGGCACCGACATCCCGCTCGCGGTGATGTCCAACAAGTCGAAGCTCCTCTACGACTACTTCAAGCAGCTCTTCGCGCAGGTCACCAACCCGCCGATCGACTGTATCCGCGAAGAGATCGTCACCTCCTCCGTCACCACGATCGGACCGGAGCGCAACCTCCTCGACCCGAACCCCGGCAGCTGCCACCTGATCGAGCTCCAGTCGCCGATCCTCACCAACGAGGAACTCGCCAAGCTCCGTCACGTCGCCCACGGCCAGTTCAAGTCCGTCACCATCCCGACCCTCTTCGACGCCAAGTCCGGCGCCAAGGGCCTCGAGCTGGCCATGGACGAAGTCTGCCGCCAGGCCGGCCTCCATATCGACGCGGGCATCAACCTCATCATCCTGAGCGACCGCGGCGTCGACCGCAACAACGCCGCCATCCCGCCCCTGCTCGCCGTCTCCGGCCTGCACCACTACCTGATCCGCGAAGGCAAGCGCACCAAGGTCGGCCTCATCCTCGAGTCCGGCGAACCGCGCGAAGTGCACCACTTCTGCACGCTCATCGGCTACGGTTGCGCGGGCATCAACCCCTACCTGGCGTTCGAGACCCTCGACGACATGATCAAGCAGGGCCTGCTGGTCGGCGTCGACCACTACACCGCCTGCAAGAACTACGTGAAGGCCGCCACCAAGGGCATCGTCAAGGTCGCCTCCAAGATCGGCATCTCGACCATCCAGAGCTACCTCGGCGCCCAGATCTTCGAGTGCGTCGGCCTCCAGCAGAAGGTCGTCGACAAGTACTTCACCGGCACGGCCACCCGCATCGAAGGCGCCGACGTCGCCGCGATCGCCGAGGAGACCCTCACCCGCCATCGCAACGCCTTCCCGGAGCGCGTCGACACCCCCGCCACCCTCGAGGTCGGCGGCGACTACCAGTGGCGTAACGAAGGCGAAGGCCACCTCTTCAGCCCGCAGGTCATCCACTCGCTGCAGAAGGCCGTCCGCACGGGCAACTTCGACACCTTCAAGGTCTACTCCGGCCTGGTGAACGACCAGATGAAGCAGATCTTCACGCTGCGCGGCCTCCTCCAGTTCAAGGCCCGCACCGCGATCGACATCAACGAAGTCGAATCCGTCGAGAGCATCCTCAAGCGCTTCAAGACGGGCGCGATGAGCTACGGCTCGATCTCCTCCGAGGCCCACGAGGCCCTGGCGATCGCGATGAACCGCGTCGGCGGCAAGTCCAACACCGGCGAAGGCGGCGAAGACCCCGCGCGCTTCACCTGGACCAACGAACAGGGCGACTCCAAGAACTCCGCCATCAAGCAGGTCGCCTCGGGCCGCTTCGGCGTCACGAGCCGCTACCTGACCAACGCCAAGGAGATCCAGATCAAGATGGCCCAGGGCGCGAAGCCCGGCGAAGGCGGCCAGCTCCCCGGCGGCAAGGTCTATCCCCCGATCGCCAAGGTCCGTCACTCCACCCCCGGCGTGGGCCTCATCTCCCCGCCCCCGCACCACGACATCTACTCGATCGAGGACCTTTCAGAACTCATCCATGACCTGAAGAACGCCAACCGCGCCGCGCGCGTCAGCGTGAAGCTCGTCTCGGAAGTCGGCGTCGGCACCATCGCCACCGGCGTGGCCAAGGCCCACGCGGACGTCGTCCTGATCTCCGGCTTCGACGGCGGCACGGGCGCTTCGCCCCAGACCTCCATCAAGCATGCCGGCCTGCCGTGGGAACTCGGCCTCGCCGAGACCCACCAGACCCTCGTCCTCAACAACCTCCGCTCCCGCATCGTCGTCGAGACCGACGGCCAGCTGAAGACCGGCCGCGACGTCGTCGTCGCCGCCCTCCTCGGCGCCGAAGAGTTCGGCTTCGCCACGGGCCCGCTGGTGACCCTCGGTTGCATCATGATGCGCGTGTGCCACCTCAACACCTGCCCGGTCGGCGTCGCCACCCAGGACCCTGAGCTCCGCAAGAACTTCACCGGTCGTCCGGAAGACACCGTGAACTTCATGCGCTTCATCGCCCAGGAAGTCCGCGAGATCATGGCCCAGCTCGGCTTCCGCACGCTCAACGAGATGGTCGGCCGCACCGACGTCCTCGAAGCCCGCCACGCCGTCGACCACTGGAAGGCCAAGGGCATCGACCTCTCCAAGCTCCTCTACTCGCCGAAGGCCGGCCCCGAAGTGGGTCGTTTCTGCACCGAGACGCAGGACCATGGCCTCGAGAAGGGACTCGACCACTCCGTCCTGCTGGCGAAGTGCCAGCCGGCCATCGAGAAGGGCGAGCCGGTCCGCCATGAAGGCGAGATCAAGAACATCCACCGCGTGGTCGGCACGATCCTCGGCAACGAGATCACCAAGCGCCACCCCGACGGCCTGCCGGATGGCACCATCCACCTGAAGTTCAAGGGCAGCGCGGGCCAGTCCCTCGGCGCCTTCGTCCCTCCGGGCGTGACCATCGAGATCGAAGGCGACGCCAACGACTACGTCGGCAAGGGCCTCAGCGGCGGACGCGTCATCGTCTACCCTGACGCCAAGGCGACCTTCCCCGCCGAAGACAACATCATCCTCGGCAACGTCGCCCTCTACGGCGCGACCTCCGGCGAGGCCTTCTTCCGCGGCATGGCCGGCGAACGCTTCTGCGTGCGTAACTCCGGCGTCACCACCGTCGTCGAAGGCGTGGGTGACCACGGCTGCGAGTACATGACCGGCGGTCGCGTCGTCATCCTCGGCGCCACGGGACGCAACTTCGCCGCCGGCATGAGCGGTGGCGTGGCCTACGTCCTCGACGAGAAGGGCGACTTCGCCGTCCGCTGCAACAAGCAGATGGTCGGCCTCGAGAAGCCTGACGCCAACGATGCGGCCGAACTCCGCGGCCTCGTCGAGCGCCACGCCGAGCTCACGGGCAGCCAGAAGGCGAAGAAGCTCCTCGCCAACTGGGACGCCTCCCTCGCCAAGTTCGTCAAGGTGATGCCGAAGGACTACAAGCGCGTCCTCCAGGCCATCGCGACGGCCCAGGCCAAGGGCCTCAGCGGCGACGCCGCCCTCAACGAAGCCTTCGAGATCAACTCGCGCGACCTCGCCCGCGTCGGCGGCGGCTGATCACCCACCTCGTCCACACCAAGCACCTTCTGCACCATGGGAAAACCTACCGGATTTGTCGAATACCAGCGCGAACTCCCGCCTGACCGCGATGCCCTCACCCGCATCGGCGATTGGAAGGAGATCCACCACCATCACTCCGACGAGAAGCTCCAGAAACAGGGCGCCCGCTGCATGGACTGCGGCGTGCCGTTCTGCCACACGGGCAAGCTCATCAGCGGGATGGCCAGCGGCTGCCCGATCAACAACCTGATCCCCGAGTGGAACGACCTCGTCTACCGCGGCCTCTGGCGCGAAGCGCTGGAACGCCTCCACAAGACCAACAACTTCCCGGAATTCACCGGCCGCGTCTGCCCCGCCCCGTGCGAAGGCTCCTGCGTGCTCGGCATGAACAAGCCCGCCGTCACGATCAAGAACATCGAAGTCTCGATCATCGACAAGGGCTACGAGAACGGCTGGGTCATCCCCCGCGCCCCGTCGAAGCGCACCGGCAAGAAGGTCGCCGTCATCGGCTCCGGACCCGCCGGCCTCTCCGCCGCCGCGCAGCTCAACTACGCCGGCCATAACGTCACCGTCTTCGAACGCTCCGACCGTCCGGGCGGCCTGCTGATGTATGGCATCCCGAACATGAAGCTCGACAAGAAGGACGTCGTGCTGCGCCGCATCTCCCTCCTCGAAGCCGAAGGCGTGACCTTCAAATGCGGCGTCAACGTCGGCGTCGACGTCTCGCCCGAACAGCTCCGCAAGGACTTCGACGCGGTCATCCTCACCGTCGGCGCCACCAAGGGCCGCGACCTCCCCCTCCCCGGCCGTGACGCCAAGGGCATCCATCTCGCGATGGAGTTCCTCCACGCCAACACGAAGAACCTCCTGGACGGCAAGGCGCCCGACGCGACCATCACCGCCAAGGGCAAGGATGTCGTGATCATCGGCGGCGGCGACACCGGCACCGACTGCGTGGGCACCTCGCTCCGCCACGGCTGCAAGTCCGTCATCCAGCTCGAGATCATGGCGAAGGCCCCCACCACCCGCGCCAAGGACAACCCGTGGCCGGAATGGCCGAAGACCTATAAGGTCGACTACGGCCAGGAAGAGGCCGCCGCCAAGTACGGCTCCGACCCCCGCGTCTACCTCACTACGGCCACCCAGTTCGACAAGGACTCCCAGGGCAACCTGACGGCCGTCCACACCGTCGAAGTCGAATGGAAGAAGGACGACAAGGGTGTCTTCGGACCCCAGAAAATCGCCGGCACCGAGAAGGTCCGCCCGGCTCAGCTCGTCCTCCTTGCCATGGGCTTCCTGGGGCCGGAACAGCCGCTGCTCGAAGCCTTCGGCATCGAACGCGACGCCCGCTCCAACGCGAAGGCCGAACACGAGAAGTACGTGACCAACGTCCCGGGCGTCTTCGCCGCCGGTGACTGCCGTCGCGGCCAGTCCCTCGTCGTCTGGGCCTTCAACGAAGGCCGTGGCGCCGCCCGCGAGTGCGATAAGTTCCTGATGGGCAAGTCGGAGCTCCCGTAAGCCCCGCCTCCATCGACCGCCGAAGCCCGACTCAATGAGTCGGGCTTCTTGTTGGCGGGTCCGGCGACAAGCCCGATCGCCCGGGACCTAGCCAAGGTTGCCATGATAATCCAAGGACGAAGGATTGAAGGCTGGCGCGTCCGCGGTAGGGTTAAGCATGCGATACGCCCTGCTTGCTCTCCTCACACTATGGCTATCCCCCCAATGTCGCGCGCTCTACATGCACATCGACACTGAGAAAGTGCCGGTCGAACGCATACTGGCTAATCTGCAGTCCAGATTGAAAGAGCAGCCTGACAGCATCGACCTTCACTATCAGCTGGCCCGCGCGCACGCGATGGCCGCATTTTCGGAGTCAGAGGAACTTCCGGTATATAAATCAGGTAAATATTTTCAAGGTCGGGTCATGTACTCGGAATTCGGCGGCGATAACGGCACCCCAGTCGATGGGGGATTCAGAAACGAAAGAACAGGGGGGCTCAAGGGAAGGGACATCGGCAGAAATCTCTCCCGTGCGCTGAAGCACTACGGAGAATCACTCAGACTGCTGCGTGAATCCAATGACATTGATGAAATCAAATCTAACGTGAGACCGGTCCAATTAGGCTATGCCTGGTGTCTGGAAAAAGCAGGTCTTCGTGCGCAAGCCCTCGAAATCTACCGACAGACCTTTTGTATCGCATGGCAGACCGAGATCAACGGCACCTTCGACGTCGAACTTTGGAAAAAAGGGGGTCGCCTTGAATTGAAGGACCTCATCAAAGATGAAGTCACCTCTACCGACGATCGGAGAACGCGCTCTGGAGTCGGTCGGTCATCCCTCGGACCCGGCATCGTCTTCAGCGAAGAATGCATAGGGTACATGCTTCGGCTCCTTGATAAACAAAAGGATGCGGCAGAAATAGGAGTCCTGAATTATCACATGGGTCGGCTGAAGAAGATGGGCCGCATGGTTACTCCCATCGTAATCCCACTGAGCGACGCTTCCTTTGAAACCCTCGTCGACCGTGACGCCGGCGTAGCCTTCGATCTGGATGGCTCCGGACTCTCTCGCCACTGGGGATGGATCACGCCTAAGGCGGCCTGGCTGGTCTTCGATGCCAAAGAGAGCGGCCAGATCACCTCCGGGCTGCAGATGTTCGGGAGCGTGACCTTCTGGATCTTCTGGCGCGATGGCTATCAGGCGCTGGGATCGCTGGACGCGAACGGAGACCAACTGCTCGAAGGCGAAGAACTAAGCGGACTCGCCCTCTGGCACGACGCCAACGGCAACGGCATCAGCGAGCCTGGCGAAGTTAAGCCGGTGTCCGCCTATGGCATCGACCAGCTTTCCTGTCGCAGCGAGAGCATCGGTCCCGATCTGCGCCACAGTCTTCGGGGCGTCCGCTTCAAAGACGGCACCACCCGCCCCAGCTACGACTGGTTCGCTCCGATGAACGCCCCGGCGGCATCGAAATAAGGGGAAGGGTCCGTTATTGCCGAGCCTCGTGGCCGCCCCCACCCTGCCCTCGTGAGCACGCCCTCCCTCGAAGACCTGAAATCCGTCGCCCTGGCCACGGCCATCGCCGCCGGCGACCTGCTCGCCAAAGGCGCCCAGATGAAGGTCAACGCTTCGACGGATGACGACGTGAAGATGCAGGCCGACGTGGACTCGGAGCACCTGGTCCGCGACCGACTCAAGGCCACGGGGATTCCGGTCATCGGCGAAGAACTCGGCGGCGACGCCTCCCTCTTCGACGGCGACAGCCTCTACTGGGTCGTCGACCCTCTCGACGGCACCTACAATTACCTCCGCCGCCAACCCTCGACCTGCGTGTCGCTCGGCCTGATGCGCGGCAAGGAGCCGGTGATCGGCGTGATCCATGACTTCACCGCCAAGAAGACTTACCTCGGCGTGGTCGGCGACGGGACCTTCGTCAACGGCGTGCGCATCACGCCCGGCTGGGTCACCGACATCAAGGACGCCTGCATCATGACGGGCTTCCCTGCCGCGGCCGACAAGTCCGGCCCCGCGATGCAGCTCTTCGTACAGCAGGTCGGTCGCTACAAGAAGATCCGCATGATCGGCTCCGCCGCGCTCGCCCTGGCCTACGTCGGCGAAGGCGTCGCGGACACGTATTATGAATCCGGCACGAACCTCTGGGACGTCGCCGCGGGCCTCGCGATCATCAAGGCCGCCGGCGGACACTATCGTCTGGTACCGACCGGCAAGCGTCCGCTGAACTACGACCTCTGGGCCTCGGCCCGCGAGGAGTGGACCCGCTGAGTGCCGCCTTAGGCGTGGACAAAAGTCGTCGGACGGCTAGGATGGCCGCGTGCTCCTCGCCCTGACCAATCCGATCCAAGAAGCCGTGATCAAGCACGCGGCGGAGAACTACGCCGAGAAGATCCTCGGCCAGGATTACGGCTCGATGGGCTTCTGGGTCGCCCTTGCGATGGTGCTCATCTACCTCCCCTTCCTGGGCCGGCTCGCCGCCCAGCACTTCTTTGGCAAGGATGGCACCCTCTTCGGCATCGGCCTCACGGGCATCCTCTCGGTCGCCCTGACTTTCGCGGCCATCTGCATGGCCGACACGAGCCTCGCGGGCATCGTCCCGAAGTCCATTGAGGTCCTGGTCATCTCCCTCTGCACCGCCACGGTGGTCCTGCTGGTCACCAGCGCGGCCGCCCAGGTCCTGAGCATGGGCTTCGGCCCTTCCCTCGGACTCCAGCTGATCTTCTGGAACATCGTCTTCCTGGCCCAGCTGGCCACCCGGTTCCTGATGGATTTCTGGAAGCACGTCTGACCACCGTCATGCGAGGGCTTTTTGCCACGCTGTGCTGCGTCTGGGCGGCCTTGGCGGTCGCCGCTGAGGTCAGACACCCCACGCTGACCGGCAAGGTCGTCACGGGCTACCAAGGCTGGTTCCGGGCCGAAGGCGACGCCAGCGGCCTAGGGTGGGTGCATTATGGCCGTGGCCAGGGATTCTCCCCCCAGGCCTACTCGTTCGACCTCTGGCCCGACCTGACCGAGTTCACGCCCGAGGAACGCTACCCCTCGCCTTTCAAGTTCGCCGACGGGCGGACCGCGGATCTCTTCAGCAGCGTCCATCCGCTGACGGTGCGTCGTCACTTCCGCTGGATGAAGGACCACGGGATCGACGGCGCGATGCTCCAACGCTTCGCGGTCGGCCTGGGCAAGAGCCGTGGCGCCGACTCCATGGAGATGGTCCTGCGCCATTGCACCGACGCCGCCAACGCCGAAGGCCGCGCGCTGACGGTGATGTATGACCTCAGCGGGCTGCCGCCTGAGAAGTTCCGAACGGTCTCCGAGGACTGGCGCCGGCTCGTCTCCGCCGGCCAGACCAAGCAGCCCTGCGCCCAATTCCATCAAGGCAAACCCTTGGTGGCGCTCTGGGGGCTGGGTTTCAAGGACCGCCCGCCGGCGCTCAAGGAATGGACCGCCCTGCTCGCCGACATCAAGTCGACCGGCGCCGCCGTCATGATCGGGATTCCGACCTTCTGGCGGGAGCAAAAGAACGACAGCATCCCCGACCCGGCCTTGCATGACGTCATCCGCTTGGCCGACGTCATCAGCCCATGGGCGGTCGGCCGTTCCGAGAACCCGAAGGGCGCCGCCGCGCTCGCGAAGGAAGTCTGGGCGGCCGACATCGTCTGGTGCCGCGCCAAGCAGAAGACCTACCTGCCGGTGATCTTCCCTGGCTTCAGCTGGAGCAATCTATCCGCCCTCCGGGGCCAGCGGGCTCCGAAGAACGCGATCCCGCGTCTCGGCGGCCGCTTCCTATGGTCCCAAGCCGTCGCCGCCCGCGAAGCCGGCGCGAAGAGCGTCTACGTGGCGATGTTCGACGAGGTCGACGAAGGCACGGCGATCATGAAGTGCGGCGGGCCGCGGCCGGTCGGCAATTTCGTGGACCTCAGCGACGTACCGACGGACCACTATCTCTGGCTCTCGGGTCAGATCGGGCGGATGCTGCGTGGCAGCATCTCGCCCACTCCCGACCTGCCGAAACGGTGAACGTCCTCAGCCGGTGGCCTGGAGGCCGGCGGCGATGGCGTTCAACGAGAGGAGCATCTGCGGCAGCAGCGCGTCGGCTTCCTTGCGGTCGCCGTCGGCCACCTTCTTGCGCCAATCCTTGAGCAAGGCGACCTGCTGTTCGTGCAGGAGATCGATCGCGGATTCGCGGAGGGCGATGACCTTGCGCAGACGCGGGCGGCCTTCGCTCAGCTTCGAGCCGGAGAGTTCGTCGAGCATCTTGCGGGCGAGGTTATGCTCCGCGAGGATGCGGTTGAGGAAGAGGCTGCGCAGCTTCTTGTCGGTCACGAGTCCGCCGTAGAGCTTCATCATGCTGCGGTTGGACGCCAGGACGCTGGTGGAGGCGTTCTTGAGCATGTAGCGCAAGGGCGGCCAGTCGTCGTAGTTCTTACGGATGACTTCGAAGCCCTTCGGGTCTTCTTCCTTGAGGCGGGCCAGCGCGGAGCCGACACCATACCAGCCGGAGAGATAGAAGCGGGCCTGGCTCCAGGCGAAGACCCACGGGATGGCGCGCAAGTCCTCAAGGGAAGCGGCGCCGGTGCGACGGGACGGGCGGGAGCCGATACGGCTGGCCTCGATGACGTCGATCGGGGTCGCCTGACGGAAGAACTCGATGAAGCGCGGCGTATGGATGAGCTCCTGGTAGGCCTCGCGGGAGAACTCGGCGAGACGGTCCATGACCTTGGCCTGCGCGGCTTCGCTGCGGACGGCGACGTCATGCAGGAAGGTGTTCTGCGTCACGCCGGCGGTCAGCAGCTCGAGGTTGTTCACCGCGGTGATGTGGTTCGCGTACTTCTGGGTGATGCTCTCCCCCTGCTCGGTGACGCGCATCTCGCCTTGGATCGAACCCTGCGGCAAGGCATCGATGAAACGGTGCGTCGGGCCGGCGCCACGGGAGATGGTGCCGCCACGGCCGTGGAAGAAGACGATACGGACGCCATGCTTCTCGCCGACGGCGGCGAGGTTCTGCTGGGCGCGGTAGAGATTCCAGAGCGAGGCGAGGATGCCGCCGTCCTTGTTGGAGTCGGAGTAACCGATCATCACCTGCTGCGTGAGTCCGTCGGTCAGGCCGGCGTCACGACGGGCCTTCAGCGTGCGCTGGGTCATCGGGTGCGAAAGGAACGCATCCATGATGCCGGTACTGCGTTCGAGGTCGCCGATGGTCTCGAAGAGCGGGACGACGGGGAGCAGGCAGTAGGCGTCGTCCGAACCGCCGGCGGTCAGGCCGGCCTCGCGGGCGAGGAGGTAGACGGACAGGAGGTCGGAGACCGAGCGCGTCATGCTGACGATCAGCGAGCCGAGGCCCGCGGCGCCGTACTGGTCGATGTGCGTGACGAGGGCGCGATGGCAGGCGACCACGGCGTCCGCCTCCGGACCGATGCTGGCCTGCTCGCGGAGGAACGGACGCGTGGAGCG